>JAYVYH010000137.1:0-8051 GCA_043784385.1 Caulobacteraceae bacterium
AATTGGAACGTGGCAGCGTGTCCAGCAATGCGAGGGCCACGGTCCCGACCGGAACAACCTTCGCCCCCGTCTTCGAGTCCGGCAGGCGCAGGCAGGCCCAAAGCGGGTCAACTTCCGCCCAGCGCAGCCCCTCGATCTCCGACTTGCGAGCCCCGGTCAGGAACAGCAGGCGGATTACGGCAATCCCGTTTGCGTTCGCTCCGTCAGCCTCGGCCGCTGACAGCGCCTCGCCCAGGCGCCGGAGTTCTTCAGCGTCGAGGAACCGTTGGGACTTTCCGTCCTTGTGTCGCGCGACCCCACGAACCGGGTTGTCAGGGCGCAACTTCCGATCGGCGGCAAACTTGAAGATCGCCCCAAGGAGACCGAGCGTCCGCGACGCCGTGCCTTTCCCGCCCCTGGCCGCGGAGTCGGCGCGCTTGCGGGTCTCTACGCCTTGCAGGGCCTCGATCCGGGCGTTCAGGGCCGCGATCTCCCCGGCCGCCTCATCGCGTCCGCGCGACGCAATCAGCGCGCGGCGATCCGCTCGCAATTCTTGGCGCTTGACCCTCATGGCGCCGGCGGTCGGCTTGGCCTTGGCGCCCGTCTTTCCTTCCCCCACGTCCCGAAGGAATCGCTGGATATCCGCCGAGGTCACAGCGGCTTGCCGCTTGGACCCGAGGAGCGGTTTGATATGTCGCGCGATCCGCCCCCTGTCTGTGTAAAGTGTGAGCGGCTTCTTTGTGGCGCACCCTTCCGCCAAGTAGAGGTCACAGAGTTCTGAAACCGTTATGTCGGCGCGTCTCTTTGCCCTGTCAGCCTGCGGGTCGAGATCGCGTGCGGCGTCGGCAAGGATCTTGACCGCCTCGGCGCGGGCCTGGTCCGCCGTGATTGCCCCGTGGCGCCCGAGCGCGAACTGTCGGATTGCCCCCGATCGCCCGCCGCCGGCTCGGTATCGTGCGACATATGTCTTCACACCGTTGGTCGTGACGCGAAGGCCAAAGCCCTTCAGCTTGTCGTCCCATACCGTGTAGCGGGCGGCCTCTGGCTTTGCCGAATCGACGGTCGTCTTCGTGATCCTGGCCAGCCTCGGCGCTTCCCTGGTCATGGCCGTCACTTCGCATCACCATGTCGGGTCATCACCGGGTCATCACACAAAACGAGACATTGAGATACAGGCAATGATCGTGAGGTTCCAACCGGCTCCGCCTCGGGTCGAAATAGTCGGTTGATTTCCTTAATAGATATAGCTACCGATGACGCACGATAACAGCCAGTTACCTGCGAAACATAACGAAAGGGAATGCCGTCTTAGCCCTCCGAAGGCAGAGGTCACAGGTTCGAATCCTGTCGAGTGCGCCATCCTGCTTCCGACCTACGCCCCATCCCGGAACAATTCAGCTGCTGGCAGATTGTCTTTGCGCATTTCCGTTCGCCGGAACCCGTCCAATAAGCGTCAAAATTTTCGGTCTTCTCGTCTTTGCCCCGGCGTTGGTCGCTTTTGGCGCCACGCCACGAACGGTCGTGGTGACGCTGCAAGCCGGTCAGACGGTGGTGGTCACCCCGCCTTCGAACTGACGGCCGGCGGCAGGGTCAGGTGTCCCGCTAGCATCATGGCGATCGTCTGGCCGACAAAGCGGCGCAGTACGCGATGTGATCCCTCGCTCCAGATTTCGCGGTTGATCAACAGGCCCTGCAGCGCGGCGTTGCAATAGTCCATCGCCAGGGCATAGGCCTCTGGCAGGTTGGCCCACTCAGGAAAGGCGCGGATCACCTCGGCCAGTTCGGTTTGATCATAGCGCCGGGCTTTGGGCAGGAAAATCTCGGCCAGTTCCGGATCGGTGCGCGCCGCTATCGCCAGTTCCAGATAGGCGTCGAATTCACGGGTCAGCAGACTCTCCCAGACAATCTGGATGCCGGCCATTTCCGCGATACGGTCGGTATCCTTCAGCGCGCGTACACCGTGGAGAAAGAGTTCCATGCGTTTGTAGATCGTATAGTCGATCACCGCGGCGATCAGGTCCTGTTTGGTGGCGTAGTGGTGCAGCATCGCCCCCCGGGAAATGCCGGCCTTCTTGGCGATCACCTGAGTGGTGGTCCGCCCATAGCCGTGTGTCTGCAGGCAATCCACGGCAGCGTCCAGGATGGTGACGCGGGTCTGGATGCTCTTGCGTTGCTGCCAGCTTTGTCCCTCCGAGACCAGGTTTTCCGGCTCCAGCTGGGCCAGAACCCGGATGCTGATTTCGTCCATTGTCATTCCTAAACACCCCTTCCTCGACTCCGCGAGTCCCCGAGCGCTTTTTTAGGGTCGGGAGCGTCGCGCGGCTAGACGAACGGCGCCATTGCCTATACTCGACCAATAACAAACAATCTTGCCGGTTTTCAGCCGCGCCACCAATTCAGGGAGCAATCGTCATGGATCTCGGTCTCAAAGGGCTCAAGGCCGTCCTCGCCGGCGCGAGCAAGGGTATCGGGCGCGCCACGGCCGAGGCCCTGGCGCTCGAAGGGTGTGACGTCGCGATGTGCGCGCGCGGTCAAGACGGTGTGGACGCCACGGTCGCCTCGCTGAGCGCCAAGGGCGTGAAGGCGTTCGGCCAAGCGGTCGATATGGCCGACGCCGCGGCTTATGGGGCCTGGGTAAAGAGCGCCGCCGAAAGTCTGGGCGGTTGCGATATCTTCATTTCGTTCGCCTCGGCTGGCGGCGGACCGGCCAGCGAAGAAACCTGGAAGAAGGTCTTCGACCTCGATCTGCTGGCTACCTTCCGCGGCGTGCAGGCGGCCCTGCCGTTCCTGGAAAAGTCCGCCCACGGCTCGATCATCGCGGTCTCGTCCACTGCGGCGCTTGAAGACTTCTTTGGACCGCAAGCCTACAATGCGATCAAGGCCGCCGTTATCAACTACGCCTCGGCCCTTAGCCAACAACTCGCCCCCAAGGGCATCCGGGTCAATACCGTGTCGCCTGGACCGGTGTTCATCAATGGCGGGTCGTGGGACATGATCAAGACCCATATGACCGCGCTTTATGACCAGACGGTCAAGGCCGTGCCGATGGGCCGCCTGGGCACCGGCGAGGAAGTCGCCAAGGCGATCGCCTTCATGGCTTCGCCGGCCTGTCCGTTCATGACCGGAACTAATGTCGTCATCGACGGCGGCGTGACCAAGCGCGTCCAGTACTAGGGGGCTGCGGTGAGCGAGCCCGTGCGCAAGCGCCTGAACGCCGTATTGATCGCCGGCGGGAAATATCACGACATCGATTATGCCCGGCTGGAGCTTCTGAAGCTTCTGGCCCGCGATGACCGAGCGCGGGTTCGGGTGTTCGAGGACTATTCGAACCTGGAAGCGATCAAGGCGGCGGACTTCCTGGTGACCTACACCTGTGACGTCATGCCCCGACTGGACGAGCAGGAGGCCCTGCGCGCCTGGCTGGAGGCAGGCGGACGCTGGTACGCGCTGCATGGGACGAACTCAATTCTGCGTTTCCTGACCAACGGGGTCGATAGTCCGCGCTGGGCTCCACATTTCATGGAAACTCTCGGCTCGCAGTTTATCGCCCATCCGCCGATCGTGCCTTACACGGTCACTGTCGCCGACCCTGGCCATCCTCTGGTCCAGGGCGTCGAGCCGTTTCAAGCCGAGGACGAACTCTACCTGTCCGACCTTCATGGCGAGCGTCATGTGCTGCTGGAAACCGAATTCGAGGGCGAGGCGCCTGGTTTCATCGAGCACACCTGGCCCAAGGCCAAGCATCCGGTGTTCTACCTGCACCCTGTCGGCGCCGGCGAGGTGCTCTACCTCACGCTCGGTCATTGCCGCGGCCACTATGACATGCGGCCGCTGATGGAATTCTACCCGGTTCCGGAAAAGGGCTCCTGGGCCCTGCCGGTGTTTCACGACCTCCTGGCGCGGGGCGTGGAGTGGGCCAAGCAACCGGCGCTGGCGAAAGCGAACGCGAACGCGGCATGAGCGTCTATCTGATTGCCACCATAGAGGTGAAGGCTGGCGCCATGCCGCGATTCATGTCGGCGATCGCCGAAATGATCCCGATCCTGGAAAGCGTGGGCTGGAAGCTGGCCAGCGCTTATACGCTGCGCACCGGGCAGTTGGGCACTGTGATCGACATCTGGGAAATGGCCGATTTCAACGCCATGAACGTCGGCATGGGCGCCATCGCCATGAGCCCTCGCTTCCCCGAGATTCAGATCATCCTCCAGGAAACCATCGCCAAAGAAACCCTGGTAATGGCCGACAAGCTGGAATATCCGGCGGCGTAACTTGACGCTACGCCTCAGCCGGCTGGCGGACGAGGCTTGTTGGTCAGGCGCCATTCCTGGCGCGCCGCCCATTGCGCCATGGTCTCCATCTCGATGGGAATCCGTTCGAGCACTGGCCCCATGTCCACCCTGAACGGCTTCAGAGGACTGTTGTTATTGAACTCATAGAAGGCGGCGATCGAGGGTTCGATCACCGCGCGCTCGGCGTCGCCCATCTCGTCGCCAAAGGCGTTGGCCAAATGCTTGCCGAACTGCCTGGGCGTACTGGGATCGTATTTGACCTCGCGGCCCGCGGCCCTGGACAACAGGTTCGCCACCTGCGGCGGCTTGAGGATCTCCGGCCCGCCAATATTGAGCCACGCTCCCTCCAGATCAGGCCGATCGATGGCCGCGATCATGAATTTGGCCACGTCGTCCAGGCTGATCCAGCTGCACTCCAGGTCGGGCTTGTGCGGATACACATAGCGGCCTTCGTTGACGATAAAAGGGAAGGCCCAGTTGGTCAGCAGGTTGTCCATGAACAGCACCGAGCCGAACACCGTGGCTGGTGCGCCGCTACGCCACAGGGCGTTGATGCCGGCGGTGTTGCCTCCGTAGGTGAAGGGATCGCCCGCCTTATCGGGAATCCAGCTGGAAGTGTTCCATACCACCCGTTTGAGCCTGGCGCGGTAGGCTGCCCGGCCGATGGTGGCCACGCCTTGAACGCGGTCCACGCGGGCGCGTAGCGGATGGGTGTAAAAGGCCGCATCAGCGCCTTCCATGGCCGCCACCACCGAATCTTCGTCGTAGATGTCGGCGGCGCGGATTTCGATCTGGCCGAAGTCCTCGCCATAGAACGGATCGGCCCGCCGCGAGATCGCCCGTACATCATGCCCCGCTGCTTTCAGCTGGCGCACCTGCGCCAATCCCTGCCGGCCACTCGCGCCGAACACCGCTACCAACGCCATGTCGTCTCTCCCTACAGAGTTGTTTTTTAGGTTTTTCTATTCCGTCACGATCAGGACCGCCCGCAGGGCCAGCACGGCGAGGCCAAGGCCCGAGAGAACCACCATGGCCAAGACCAGATAGGCATCCTTGAAAGGACCGAGGCCGCCAGAACCGGCGAGACCCAGAACCGAAAGGGCCATGGTCGCCCCCAGGGGCACGCCGATCTGCTGGGCGGTGAACAGCACCGCCGAGGCCGCCCCCTGCTGGGCGGGGGGAATGTCGGAGGTGGCGTCGGCCATCAGGGCCATGAAGGCGGTGGTTGCGCCCAGGCCGGTGACCACCGAACCCAGGGCGATGGCCAGCCAATAGTTGGGTTCCTGGCTGAGCACCGCGAGCAGGGTGACGCCTAGGACATAGAGGCTGAACGCGCCGAATACGATCATACGATGCGAGAACCGGGCCATGATCGGGACCACCAGTTGGCCCGACAGCATGACCGCTGCGGCATAGGGCATCATGCCGAGGCCCGACTGCATCGCCGACATCTTCAGCCCGGTCTGCATATATATGCTGAGCAGAACGAAGACGCCGCCAACCCCCGCCAGATGCAGCAGCAGGATGACATTGGCGGTGGTGAAGTTACGCCGGCCGAACATCGACAACGGCGCCAGCGGCGCCGTGGCGCGGCCTTCGGCGAGAAAGAACAGCACGAAGGCGACCAAGCCTCCGGCCAACAGCCCGAGCGGTTGCGGGGCCGTCCAGCCCTCGCGACCCATCGCCGAAACGCCCATCAGCACCAGGGCCATTCCGACCATGATCAGGGCGGCTCCTAGCCAGTCTATGCCGCGATCAGAAGCGGCGTGAGGGGCCGCTTTCGGCACCGCCTTGAGGGTGATGGCGATGGCCAGGACGGCAATCGGCGGATTGAGCAGGAACACCGCGCGCCATCCCAGATGGGTGGTCAGCGCACCGCCGATCAACAGGCCGATCACCAGCGACAGCCCTTGCATGATCCCGAACACTCCCATCGCCTGACGGCGGGGGGCGCCCTCGGGCACCAGGGTGTTGATCAGCGAGAAGTTGGCGGGCCCGAGGATCGCCACGCCCAGGCCCTGCAAGGCGCGCGCGGCGATCAGCGGCGCCAGGTCGGGCGACAAGGCGGAGCCCAGCGATCCGATGGCGAACAGGGAAAGGCCGGTGAGGAGGCACAGTCTTTGGCCGAGGATGTCAGCGGCCCGACCAGCGAGGATCAGAAACCCGCCGCCGGTGAGAGCGGCGGCCGAGATCACCCAGGAGAGCGACGCCGGCGGGATGCGCAGCTGGCGGCCAATAGAGGGTAGCGCCACGGCGACGATGGAAAAGTCGGTGGTGACGATCAACTGGGTCAAGCCCACCAGAAAGATCACCAGGCGATAGTCATGTCCCTCTCGCGCCATGGTAAGCCTCCCTGTCCATCGTTCTATTCGGCCGCCAGGGCCTGGCCGAGATGGGCGAGCCTGGGATCGTTAGGATGAATCCATTCAGCGCCGATCACCGGCGCCACCCGCAATTCGGGGGGTATCAGGTGGGAGCCGATCAGCGCGTCGGCCGCCTGGTTCCACCAGTAGATCCGCGCCTCCTGGTAGCTGAGCGGCACCGACTTGAAGCCATAGGATTCGTGGGATTTCTGGATCCAGGCGCCAAACGCGGTGTCCTCTTCAAGAACCGCGTTGAAACCCTCGACCACCGCGTCCCAGCCCTCGGGCTTCTCGGTGTCTCCCCAGTCCGGCCCGAACCACCAGACCTCCATGCGCGCCCGGGCGATGCCGTCCGGCCAGAACACCAGCATCGGAAAGGCGCCAGGGCTCAGGGGTGAGACGATATTTGGAAATACACCGTAGGATTGCGTGCAGGTCCGCGCGATCTCGCCCACGGTCGGCGTATCCATTTGGGCGGGGCCGCGGCGCCGTTCGCCCGCGCCTGGATTGGGGTTCGGGGCGATCATCCGGCCGTGGCCGTGGGGATAGAAGCTGTTCACGTTGCGCCGGTCATCAAGGATCAGGGCGACCGAACCCGGGTGGATGCTCTTGACGTGATAAACCTCGGTGTTGGCCTCCATGGCCACCTTCCAGTTGGATTTGAGGTCCCAGCTATAGCGGTCGACTAGGCGAAGTTTATCGAACTGGAATTCCGCCCATTCCTCGGCGATCGGCCCCAGCCAATCCCGCAGAGTCGGCGCTTCGGGGTCGAAATTGACGAAGATCAGCGTCCCGAAGCGCTCGCAGCGCACCCTTTGGAGAGAGCGGCAGGAGAAGTCGAGATCGGCGAAATCCTCCGGGTCGCGGATCGACACCAGCGCGCCTTCGTCGTCATAGGTCCAGCCATGGTATTTGCAGGTCAGCCGGGAACGCCGGCCCGAAGGCTCGGTGACCAGCGCCGCACCGCGATGGCTGCAGGTATTGTAGAAGGCGTTGATCGCTCCGGACCGCGAATGGATGATCACCACCGGCTGGCCGGCGGTTTCCCAGAGCTTGAAATCACCAGGATTGGCGATCTCATCGATGTGACCGGCCAGAAGCCAAGACTTGCGCCACAGATGGGCCTGTTCAAGGGCGTGAAAGCGTGGGTCGGTATAGCGACCGCCTGGCAAGTCCGGCAGCAAAGGGAACTCGGCCGGCGGCGCGGTGCGCGCGGCCTCGTATTCCATCAGGCGCCTGAGGGCGGTGATTTCACGGGGGTTCATGACGTGCTCTCTCAACCCCCGATAGTGCGGTCGGTCGGCCAGTACGGTCGCCGCAGCTCGCGCTTGTTGACCTTGCCCATGGCGTTGCGCCCCAGGCTGTCGACCACTTCATAGGATCGCGGACATTTGAAGCCCGCCAGACGTTCCCGTGCGAA
>JAYVYH010000138.1:0-9705 GCA_043784385.1 Caulobacteraceae bacterium
ATATGCGCCGCCACCATAACCTGTTGATCGGCGAGACCACCGCCGAGCGCATCAAGAAGGAAATCGGCACCGCCAGGCCGCCCGAGGACGGCATCGGCCTATGCATCGACGTCAAGGGCCGCGACCTGATGCAGGGGGTGCCGCGCGAGGTGCGGATCAACGAGAAACAGGCCGCCGATGCAGTCTCCGAACCCGTGTCGCAGATCATCGAGGCGGTTAAGGTGGCGCTCGAGGCCACGCCGCCCGAATTGGCGGCCGACATCTCCGACAAAGGGATCATGCTGACCGGCGGGGGCGCGCTGCTGCGCGGCCTGGACATGGAAATCCGCGACGCCACCGGCCTGCCAGTCACTGTGGCCGACGATCCGCTGTCGTGCGTCGCCCTGGGCTGCGGCAAGGTGCTCGAGCATCCCAAATGGATGAAGGGGCTGCTGGAATCGAGCCTGTTCTAGGGGGGGCTCCCTGGGGCGGTCGGGAACGAGTGGGAGGTCCGGATGTCCCTTAGGGACGGTCCGCTTAGTGACATCAAGCCGCCTCCGGCCTGGCTGGCCGTCGCCGCCCTGGTGCTGGTGGCGATCCTGTCCATAGCCCTGTTCGTCGGCGGCCGTCACGGCGACACAGTTTCTTCCGCGCGGCGCGGGACCGACGGGGCCCTAGGCGCGGCGGGGGGCGTGCTGTCGACGCCGATCCGCTGGATCAGCGACCTGGGCGACGTCGGCCGCGACTATGTTCTGGCCGGAACCCAGAACCATCAACTGAGGCGGGAACTGGCCGCCGCCAAGGCCTTGCGCGACGAGAACGCGGCATTGCGTGAGCAGAACGCCCGCTATCGCGCCTTGCTGGGGGTCAATACCGATCCGCCGCTGCCACGGGTGTTCGCCCGCACGGTGCTGGATGCCCGGGGCCCGTTCGCCAACACCCGCATCGCCGACGCCGGCGCTGAGCGGGGCGTGGTCGAGGGCAATCCGGTGATGAGCGAAAACGGCCTGACCGGACGGGTGACCGGCGTGGCACCCCGCGTGTCGCGGATCATGCTGTTGACCGATGTCGAGAGCCGCACGCCGGTGCTGATCGGGCGGACCAATGGCCGGGCCATTCTGACCGGCGACGGCGGTCCCAATCCGAAACTGGCCTATCCGCGCACCCACGACCCCATCAGGGAGGGCGACCGCATCCTGACCTCCGGCGACGGCGGGGTGCTGCCGCGCGGCCTGCCGGTCGGGGTGGCGATCAAGGGTTATGACGGCGGCTGGCGCGTGGCGCTGGATTCCGACGCCTCGCCGATCGATTTCGTGCAGATCCTGCTGTTCAAGGATTTCTCGCAGCTGGTTCCGGCCGCGGCGCTGGAGCCGGCCATGCTACCGCCCACGGCCACGGGCGCGCCGGCCCAGGCCCTGGTTCTGGCCGCAGTCTCACCGACCAAGCCCGCGGCGCCGGCAAAACCGTCCCAGCCAACGGGCAAGGCGCCTTGATGCCGTCCCGTCCGCATTCCCGCACGGTTCAGCCGCTCAACCCGATCGACTGGCTGCTCAGCCCGATGGCCCTGTGCCTGGCGGCGTCGATGCTCCTGGCCTTGCCGATCAAGGTGTTCGGCCAGCGCCTTCCCGAGCCGGTGTTCGCCATGGCCCCAGCCTTCGCCTGGGCCGTGCTGAGACCATCGGTGCTGCCGCCGCTGGCGCTGATGGCTTTGGGGTTGTTCCAGGACGGGCTGTGGGGTGGACCGACTGGCCTGTGGCCGCTGTGCCTGTTGTTGCTCTACGGCCTGGCCTTCTCGGTGCGGCGCGTGCTGGTCGGCGAGGATTTCTGGGCGCTGGGGGCTTGGTATGGGGCGATCAGCGCGGTCAGTTTCGCCGGCGGCCTGTTGCTAATGACCCTGCGGGCCGGCGAAGTTCCCAGCCTGCTCGGGCTTGGCTTGCAATTCGCCGCCACCCTGGTGTTATTTCCGCTGTCGTGGTTGCTGATCGACCGCTTCGAGGACGCCGCGGGACGGTATCGCTGATGGATTCGGCGCTTTTCCTCGACGAGGTGAACGAGCGCCAGGGCCTGTTCCAGCGCCGTGCGTTTCTGTTCGGCGGCCTGGCCGGGGCCGGCTTGGTGGCGCTGGGCGGCAGGCTGATCCAGCTGCAGCTGATCGAGGCCGGCCGCTATCAGCTGCTGTCCGAGCACAACCAGTTCCAGTTCGTGCTGTCGCCGCCGCCGCGGGGTCTGATCCTCGACCGCAACGGCATCGTGCTGGCCTCCAACCGGCCTGACTTTCGGCTGCTGCTGGCCAAGGACGAGACCACCGACGTCGACGCCATCCTGGCCCGCCTGGCCCAGCTCGTGCCGCTGGACGACGCGCATCTGCGCCGGCTGAAGGACGAGATCGAGGACGCGCCACGCAAGGCGCCAGTTGCCATCGTCGAGGACATGACGTGGGAGGAGTTTTCACGGGTCAACGTGCGGGCGCCCGAGCTGCCCGGCGTCACGGCCGACATGGGCGAGGTCAGGGTCTATCCGTTCTCCGGCGCATTTGCCCACGTGGTCGGCTATGTGGCCAAGGTCAGCGGCAAGGATGTCAGCAAGACCGGACCCAACGCCGATCCGATCCTGCTCAATCCCGGCTTCCGGATCGGCAAGCAGGGCGTGGAGAAGGCGTTCGATCTGGATCTGCGCGGCAAGGCTGGCGCCAAGAAGGTCGAGGTCGACGTTAAGGGCAGGGTGGTCAGCCAGGACCCCCGGGGCGACATCCCGCCGACGCCCGGTGCGCCGATCCGGCTGACCCTCGACGCCGATATCCAGAATCGCGCGCTGGAAGTATTTGGCGAGGACAGCGGCGCGGCGGTGATGATGGACTGCCGCAGCGGCGACGTGCTGTGCATGCTGTCGGCGCCGAGCTTCGACGCTAATCAGTTCGTCAAGGGTCTGACCGGGCCAGAATATCGCGCCCTGGCCGAATACGATCGTAAACCACTGTTCAACAAGGCGCTGACCGCCAACTATCCTCCCGGCTCGACCTTCAAGACCATTGTCGCCCTGGCGGCGCTGGAGCGAGGTTTCGACCCTGGCCGGGTGTATGTCTGCAACCGGGTGTGGAATTGGGGCGGGCGCCCCTGGCACTGCGACAAGGCGCACGGGGCGCTCGACCTGAAGGGCGCGATCGCGCACTCGTGCGACATCTACTTCTATCAGACCGCGCTGGTGATCGGCCCGGATCACATCGCCGAGGTGGCGCGAAAGTTCGGCCTGGGCGAGATCCATGACATTGGCATCCCCGGCCAGAAACCCGGCCTAGTGCCCGACATCGCCTACAAACGGCGGGCTTTCCCCCGTGATCCGGTTTGGCACGCCGGCGAAACGCCAAACCTCGGCATCGGCCAGGGATATCTCAGCGTTAACGCCCTGCAGCTGTGCGTGATGGCCTCTCGCCTGGCCAACGGCGTCACCGCTCTCAAGCCCAGGCTGGTTCATGCCATCGGCGACATAGTGCAGCCGTCGGGCGTTGAGGCGCCTCCGCTGCCGTTCGCCAGGGAGCACATCGATTTCATCCGCTCCGCCATGGGCGCGGTCGTGGAGTTCGGCACGGCGTCGCAATATGCGCAACTGAACCTGGGTCCGATCAAGATGGCGGGTAAGACCGGCACCGCCCAGTCGCACAACTACACCGGACCCACCCAGGGCGCTCACGGCGCGCACGGGGCCTGGGCGCTGCGCGACCACGCCTGGTTCATCGCCTACGCCCCGGCCGACGCGCCGCGCTATGCGATGAGCGTGCTGGTCGAGCACGGTGGGTTCGGCGCCGAGGCGTCGGCCCCCAAGGCGGCTCAGATCATGCGAGTGGCCCTGCTCAAGGATCCCGAGATCCGCGCCCGCATCGAACAGCCGGCGCCGGCATGACCGTCAGCGCCATCAGCCGCCCCGGCGAGCGCGACCGCCTGATCGTCAAGCTGGGCCAGATCGACTGGACGTTGTGCTTGCTGCTGACCGCCATCACCGGCATCGGCGCGGTGATGCTGTATTCGATCGCCGGGGCATCGTGGTCGCCGTGGGCCGCCCGGCACCTGGTTCTTTACGGCGTGTGTTTCGTGGCGATGATCGTGCTGGCGACGGTGGATCTGCGCGTGTGGTTCGCCCTGGCCTATCCGATCTATGGCCTGGCCTTGCTGATGCTGCTGGCGGTGGCGGTGGTGGGGCATTCGACCATGGGCGCCCAACGCTGGCTGGATATCGGTCCGATCCGCATCCAACCCTCGGAGATCGTCAAGGTCGGGCTGGTCCTGGCCCTGGCTCGGTTCTATCACGGCCTACCGGCCGATCGCGCCAGGTGGTCATGGTGGCTGCTGATTCCCGCCGTCCTGATCGGCGCTCCAGCCGCGCTGGTGGCCCATCAGCCCGACCTGGGCACGGCCGTGCTGATCGCCGCCACCGGCGGCCTGATGATGATACTGGCGGGGCTGAGCCTGCGGGTGTTGGGCGGCGCGCTGGCGTTGGTTGCCGTGGCGGTTCCGCTGGCGGCCAAGTTCCTGCTCAAGCCCTATCAGAACGCCCGGCTTTTCACCTTCCTCAATCCCGAGGCCGATCGCTCCGGGGCCGGGTATCACATCATCCAGTCAGAGATCGCGCTGGGCTCCGGCGGCCTGCTCGGCAAGGGGCTGGGGCTAGGCACTCAGACCCAGCTGAACTTCCTGCCGGAGAAATCCACCGACTTCATCTTCTCGTCGATGGCCGAGGAGCTCGGGTTCCTGGGCTGCGCCACGGTGCTGCTGCTGTACGGCGCGGTGATCTTCGTCACCCTGCGCACCGCCGCCATCGCCTACAGCCACTTCGGCCGGCTGGCGGCGTCGGGGGTGACCATCACCTTCGCGTTGTGCGTGCTGATCAACGGCGCGATGGTCATGGGCCTCGCGCCGGTGGTCGGCGTGCCGATGCCGCTGCTGTCGTTCGGCGGCACGGTGATGATCACCATGATGGCCGGGTTCGCCCTGGTGCTGTCGGTGCGGGTGCACCGGTATTCGGAGGTGACTAGGGGGTAAGGGGCTGGAAGGCGCGGCTAGGCTGGAACCCCCTTCCACCACCTTTGGTGGCCCCTCTCCCCCAAAGGGCAGGAGAGGGGCGTTTCTCTTCCCCCGCCGGGGGAAGTCCCCCGAAGGGAATGGGGGCTCCAGCTTGGCGAGCCGCCGAAGCTTCTACGCCAGCGCCTGTTCCGTCGCTCTGACCAGGGCGTCGACGATGCCGGGTTCGGTGGAGGCGTGACCGGCGTCCCAGATGATGTCGAAGTGGGCTTCGGGCCAGGCGTGTTTCAGGGTCCAGGCGCTCTCGAGCGGCGTGACCACGTCGAAGCGGCCTTGGACGATCCAGCCGGGGATGCCGCGGATCGCCGCGATGTTCTTCAGCAGCCAGCCGTCTTCCTCGAAGAAGCCTTTGTTGGTGAAAAAGTGGCACTCGATCCGCGCGAAGGCGATGGCGAAGTCGACCTCGCTGAACTTGGCAGGGCGCGCCTGGGGACCGCGCAGCGAAAGGGTGTCGCCCTCCCACTGACTCCAGGCGGCGGCCGCCTGGGCTTGGACGCGGCGATCGGGATTGATCAGGCGGCGGTGATAGGCCGCCATCAGGTCATGGCGTTCCTCGACGGGGATCGGCGCCAGGAACCGCGCCCAGGCGTCAGGGAACAGCATCGAGGCCCCGTCCTGATAGAACCAGTCCAGCTCGCGCTGGGTCAGCAGGAACACCCCGCGCAGGATCAGGCCGCTGACCCGCTCAGGGTGCCGGATGGCGTAGGCCAGGGCCAGGGTCGAACCCCATGAACCGCCGAACACCACCCATTTCTCGATGCCCAGATGCTGGCGCAGACGCTCGATGTCCTCGACCAAATCCCAGGTAGTGTTGTCGTCCAGCGAAGCATTTGGACGGCTGCGGCCGCAGCCACGCTGGTCGAACAGGGCCACCCGCCAGCGGGCCGGATCGAAGAACCGCCGCATGGTCGGGTTGATCGCCCCACCCGGGCCGCCGTGCAAAACCACGACAGGCTTGCCATCCGTGGAACCGCACTCCTCGTAGTAAAGCTCGTGCGCGCTGCCCGTGGAGAGCCAGCCCGTCGCGAACGGTTCAGTCTCTACATAGAGGCCACGCCGTCCGCCGGCGGACATCGGTGTGGCTGTGCTCAAGGCTGCGTTGCGGTCCATACAGGGTTCTACTTCGGAAAGTGGCTGTTCATCCAGTCCAGTATTACCTTGTTAACCTCGCCCGGCTTTTCCTGCTGGGTCCAGTGACCGCTGCCCATGATCAGGGCGCGTTCCAGATTGGGCACATAGGCCTCCATGCCATCGGCGGCCGAGGGCGGCAGCACTGCGTCCTTCTCGGCCATGACCATCAGCGACGGCGCGGACACGTGATCGACGATCGCTGCCGATCGCTGCCAGTTGCGGGTGAAGTTCCGATACCAGTTAATGCCGCCGGTGAAGCCAGTGCGCTCAAAGCTGTCGACAAAAAACGCCATCTCCTCGGGGGTCAGGAAGGTTTCGCGGGAATCGTAACTTGGGTCCCAAGCCTGTAGCGCCTGCAGCAGGGCGAAGTTGTCTCGCGGGGCCGCTTCGCCCGCATCATCCTTGTTGTCGGGTCTACCTCCCGCCAGGCCGCTACTGGCCGGTGGGGCGTCGGCCGGGGGCCGGCGCATGAAGAAGTTTATTGCCTTGGCCACGTCGCTGGCCAGGATCGCGTCGGCCTCACCCGGCTTCTGGAAATTGACAATATACATGTCCTCGCCGAAGCGCTTGCGCATCAGGGCGATGGGATCGATCGGCGACCGGGCCATGAACGGCGTATTGATCCCGATCACGCCCGCGACCCGGTCCGGATAGCGCAGAGGCGCCTGCCAGACGACGATGCCGCCCCAGTCGTGGCCGCAGAATACCGCCTTTTCCACGCCCAGATGATCCATCAATCCGATCAGATCTCCGGTCAGGGCCTCGATGTCATAGGCCTCCACTGACTCGGGCCGGCTGGTCAGGCCATAGCCGCGCTGATCGAGCGCGATCGCCCAGCGGCCCGCCGCCTCGAACGCCTTCAGCTGGTGACGCCAGGAAAAAGCCAGCTCGGGAAATCCGTGACAGAAGATCACCGGCACGCCCTCGCGCGGACCGACCTCATAATAGGCCAGCCGCGCGCCTTTGGTTTGGGCATAGGCGACTGGCGGCATCAAGGATGTGGACATTATTTCTCCCGTTCATGATTCAGAGTGATCGCCAACGCCGCCTCCGGCAAGGCTGGCCCGCCACGCAAACATCGCCCAGCCGGCCAGAAACATCAGTCCGCCCACGGGCGTCACGACGCCCGTCCAGCGCGGCGCGCCCAAGGCCAGGGCGTATAGCGAGCCGCTGAACAGCGCCGATCCGGCCAGGAACAGGACGGGGGGGCCTAACGCCCCAGCGCCGCGCGATGGCACCAGAGCCGCCCAGGCGAGCGTGGCCACGGCATGGATGGCCTCATACTGCGACCCGGTGCGCAACAGTTCCTTGGCGGCTGGATCGGCTATCCCATGGGCGGCGAACGCTCCCGCGGCGACGGAGATGAACCCCGACATCGCCGCCAGCCGGATCCATAGCAACCGATCCCAAACCATGCCTGCCACCTCGTAGCGATCGCCACGGCCACGCCTTGGACCTTAGGCTTGCCCAACAACAGAGAAAACCGCAGGACACGCGCCCCAACCGATCGACGGGTGGGCATTCTGCGAAAAATAGGGCTCGTGTTCGGCGCTTGATTTGTAATCGTCGTTCACAAGGCGCTTGACGGCGCCGCGAGGCATGGGTCACGCCTCGCCCGCGACAATTGGAAAGGTGGCGCCCGACATGGCGAAGGATCTGTTCTTCCTGGCGGGGTGCGTGGCCCGGGCCAAATCCCTCGGCGGCGTCCAGGTAATGAAGGTTCCGCGCACATGAGCAGTCTTGATGCATCGGATCCGTCGCCGCCCCGGCGACGCGGTCTCGCGCGGTGGCGTTGGCCGCTGCTGTTGGGCGTGCCTTTGCTGATCCTGCTGGGCGTCGCCTATCTGGTGGTGACGGGCGGCAGGACCGAGTCCACAGACGACGCCTATATCCAGGCCGCCAAGGCGCCGATCAGCACGTCGATCGCGGGGCGAGTGATCGAGGTGGACGTGACCGATAATCAGCAGGTGAAGGCTGGCCAGGTGTTGTTCAAGCTCGACCCAGTCGATCAGATCACCGCCGCGCACCGCGCCGACGCCGCATTGGCGGCGGCCCGGTTGCAGGTGGTCTCCCTGCGCTCGGCCGTGGATCAGCAAAAGCTGCTGCTGGGCTCGGCGATGCAGACCCGCGACTTCGCGGTGCGCGAGGCGGATCGCCAGACCGCATTGGTCGAGGCGGGCGTGTCGTCCCGCCAGCAATCGTCCGAAGCCCGGCACACCGCCGATCTGGCCGCCGCCCAGGTGGCCGTGACACGCCAGCAGAGCGAGGCCGCCGTGGCCGATATGGGCGGCGCCGACAAATCCGCCGATCTCTATCCGTCGGTGATGCAGGCCAAGGCCGCAGTCGACGCAGCCCAGCTCGACTTGCTGCACACCGTGATCATCGCGCCTGTGGATGGCGTGGTCACCAGGGTCGATCAGTTGCAGAAGGGCGCCTACATCAACCCTTCCCAGACGGTGTTCTATCTGCTGTCGGGCGACCCCTGGATCGAAGCGAATTTCAAGGAAAACCAGCTGGCCAAGATGAAAGTCGGCCAGCCGGCCAAGATCAGCATCGACGCCCTCGGCGGACCAGCGCTCGACGGCTATGTCGCCAGCTTCAGTCCGGGTTCCGGCTCAAGCTTTTCGCCGCTACCGGCCCAGAACGCCACGGGTAACTGGGTCAAGGTGGTCCAACGCCTGCCGGTGCGGATCGCCTTCTCCAAGGCGCCGCCCGAGGTCGTTTCCCGCGCCGGACTGTCGGCCAAGGTCACCGTCGATGTGCGCGCTCCGGGCCGCGCCGTCGCCGGTCGCTGAGCGGCCATGACGCGGAACAAGGGATTGGCTTTTCGGCTGGCGCTTGTGGCCACCCTGTCGATCGCCGGTTGCGCGGCGGTGGGTCCGAACTTTACACCCCCGGTGGCGCCGGTCGCCCCGGGCTACGCCGGCGCCTTGGACAAGACGTCGACCCTCGCCGCCGTGACGACCGACGCCCGCGTCGTCGGGCCCTGGTGGCGCGCCCTGGGCTCACCGACCCTGGACGCGGTGATGGACCGAGCCCTGGCTCACAACCAGACCGTGGCCGCCTCGGTGGCGACCCTGGAAAAGGCCAGGGCGCAGGCGGAGCGGGAGCGCGCCACTCTGGGTCCGTCCGCAGTCGCCAACGCGACGTTCCAGCGCGAGCGGATCAACACCTCCGCCTTCGGTTTCGCCGGCTTTCCCAGTCCGACCATCAGCCTGTTCAATATCGGCCCGAGCGTCAGCTACGACCTTGACCTGGCCGGCGGCGGGCGGCGGCGGGTTGAGTCGCTGCGGGCCAAGGCCGAAGCCGAGGGGTTCCGTGCGGCTGCGGCCTATCTGGCCTTGACCGGCAATGTGGCGCTGCAGGCGGCCAGGATCGCCGCGCTGCGGTTCCAGATCGGGACCATCGAGGGAGTCGCGAAGGACGATCGACAATCGATCGATATTCTCGCCAAGGCGGAGGCGGTGGGCGGAGACTCGCCCTCGGCCGGTCTCGGCGGCAAGCTGCAACTCCAGCAGGATCT
>JAYVYH010000139.1:0-3013 GCA_043784385.1 Caulobacteraceae bacterium
CGGTGGTGACCTGTTGCCTGACGGCGTCGTCGCGGATCTTGTTGCGCCAGGCCTGGGCGAAGGCCAGGAAGAAGCGCTGGTCGCCGGTCAGGCCGTCGATCACCGGCGCGGGCTGGCCGCGCAGCGAGGCGTGATAGGCGTCGAGCGCCGCCAGTAGCCCGCCCAGGTCGGCGATGTTCTCGCCCATGGTCAGCTTGCCCTGGACGTGGGCGCCGGGGATCGGCTCGTAGGTGTCGTATTGGCCGCCGAACTTGGCGGCCTGGGCCTCGAACCGCTTGGCGTCCTCGGGAGTCCACCAGTCGCGTACGGCGCCGGTGTCGTCGATCTTGCGGCCCTGGTCGTCAAAGCCGTGGGTGATCTCATGGCCGATGACTGCGCCGATCGCCCCGTAGTTCACTGCCGGATCGGCCGAGGCGTCGAAGAACGGCGCCTGCAATATACCGGCCGGGAACACGATCTTGTTCTCCAGCCCACCGTTGTAGGCGTTCACCGTCTGGGGGGTCATACCCCACTTCTTATGGTCGACCGCCTTGTTCAGGTCGGACAGCTGATAGGCCCATTCGAACCCCTCGCTGCGCTGGATGTCACCATAGAGATCGGCCGGATCGATCTTCAGGCCCGAGTAATCGCGGAACTTGTCGGGATAACCTACCTGGACATCCATCTTGGCCAGCTTCTTCAGCGCCTGCGCCTTGGTGACCGGCGCCATCCAGGCCAGGTTGTTGATCCGCGCCGCCAGGGAGGTCTTCAGATTGGCCACCAGATCCTGCATTTTGGCCTTGGCCTCGGGCGGGAAATAGGTAGCCACATATTCCCGGCCCAGGGCCTCGCCCAAGCTGCCGTCCACCAGGTTCACGCCGCGCTTCCAGCGCGGCTGCTGGATCGCCACGCCGCTCAGGGTCTTCTGGAACGCGAACCGGCTCTCGTCGAACCGCTTGGAGAGATACGGCGAGGCGCTGTCGGTGACATGGAATGTCTCCCAGGCCTTCAGCGTCGCCAGCGGCGTTTCGGCATAGATCGCGGCGATCTTCTGGATCGCGGTCTTGGGGCCCGCGATCACCTTCTCCTGCCCCGGTGTGCCGGCGGCGTTCAGGTGCGCGGTCCAGTCGATCTGGGGCGCATAGGCCTGCAGTTCGGCGATGCCCATCGGATTGATGATCTTGTCGAGGTCCCGCTCATCGACCTGGCTCCAGCTGGCCTGGGCCACCTTGGTCTCGAAAGCCAGGATCGCCGCCGATGTCCCGGCCGGATCGGCGTAACCGATCATCCCAAGCGCGCGTTCGATGTAGGCGCGGTAAGCCTCGCGCTGAGGCTTGAAGGCGTCGGTCAGATAATAGTCGCGATTGGGCAGGCCCAGGCCGTCCTGATCCATGTAGATCATATTGATCTCGGGCCGCTTCGGATCTGGACCGACGCTGATCCCGAACAGCGACTTGCCAAAGCCGCCATAGGTCTTGGCCATCAGCACTGACAGCGCCGACTTGTCGGGAACCGCGGCGATTCGCTCCAGGTCGGCTTTTAGCGGCTTGGCGTCCAGCGCCTCCAGCCGAGCCTCGTCCATCCACGCGGCGTAGAGGCCACCGATCTGAGCCGCCGTCGGCGTCTTGGCGTCTCGCGCGGCGGTCTCGATCAGGGTGCGCAGCTGCAACTGAGTTCGGTTGAACACCTCGCGGCCAGAGCTGGTCGAAGCCTGATCGCCGGGAATTTCCGCCTTGTCGAACCAGGCCCCGTTGGCGAAGCGATAGAAATCATCGCCGGCCGAGGCGGTCTTGTCGCCGCCGCTCAGGTCGACGCCCCAGGCGCCATAGTGGACCACCGCCGGCGCGGAAACATCTGCCGCAAGCGCATGAGACGCGGAAAGGCTTAGAAGTATCGCCGAGGCGGCGAGCAGGGCGGAACGCATGCGAAGTCCTTCCTAGCAAAAACTATCCAAACCTATCGGAAGCCGCCGCCGGTGGGAACATCGCCCATGCGGTGTGGGGATGTGACCTCGCTCGAAATTGTCGAGCCCGCGCCGTGATCGATATTCCCACCACGCTCCACGCCCTGAAGTATTCGCACCAGCATACTGCGTAACGATGACGGACCGATGGGCGGCCCTCAAGGTGGCGCGGTTCTCGATGAGTTACGCCGGCGGCGCTACTCCCATATGCTGGACCGCTTCAACCGGATCACGCGCCACTTTCTGCAGCGGGACGAAGCCAAGGGCCGTGGTCATGAGGTGCACTTCGTCAAGCTCGGCGACCTTCCGGCTTTGCTGGAGACCTTGGCCTCGGAAGGCGGAGGGGGCGCCAACTACATCTCGGTGAAATCCTTGCCGTAGATCGCCGACCATTCGGCCACCTCGTCGATGGTCGACCGCGCCACGTCCTCCGCCAGACGCAGCACATCCAGCGTCCGTTCGGCCGTCAGTTTCGTCTGGCCGGATTTCTGTTCCACTCCGATTGAAACCGTATGCCGTTCAGGCTGGCGACCGCCGTGGGCAGAATCGCGGCGGACGCGATCAACAGCGGCGCAATCAACCCTTCAAACGTCATGCCAAAAGCGGCGGGCAACAAATTGAACGATTTAAGCATAGTCAATAATATATCAACGAAAACGATCCCAATAACGCCGATATTCGACATGCTGCCAATTCGTTTCAAAAGCTTATTCAGGCGGTTTTGATTGGCCGCATTCAAAAGATGATAGATTTTCTGCCCGACGATCCAGTCGGTCTTGATCAAGGTGAGCGCCGATCCAGCATTGGTGACGATCGTGCGGTCACAGCGTTGGCCTGGCATGGCTTCAAGGGGGGTGGCTTGCCGCACGATCGAAAGAAACAATTGATCGATCACGCCCTGCGCCGTAACGCGCATCGTGTAGGGCAATGACCAGTTGTAGCGCGTTCGCAGGCAGCCGACACTGGGCAGGTAGATCATCGCCCTCAGGCGTTCCGACAAATACCGATAGTCCGCGACGCGATGGGATAGCTTTTTTCGGTTCGCTTGAACGGATATGTATAATATGGAAC
>JAYVYH010000140.1:0-4683 GCA_043784385.1 Caulobacteraceae bacterium
AACGCGGCGTGCAGACGCCCAACTCCGAACAGGTGCGACGCCCGATCTTTCGCGACGGCTTTGATCAATGGGGAAAATACGAACCCTGGCTCGGCCCCCTCAAGGTAGCCCTCGGGGACGCGCCGGTTCGTCAACGCGGTTGACGAACCAAACCACCAAGGCGCCGATCGCGCATAGCACCGCGAACACGACCGCCCAGTGCCACAACGGGCCGCGCGCGGCCGCCCAGCCGGCGTCAGAAGCGCTGTCGGGGTGGGCCGCGGCGTTGGTGGCCGCCACCACGTCGGCAATTTCATCGCGCGGCAGATAGATTCCGCACTCTGGCGGATACCAAGGTTCGGGCTCGTCGGCCGGCTTCGGGTGCGCGGCCCGACAGACGCGATTGGCCTCCGCCTCCGCCGACAGACGCGGAATCTGCGATCGGTCTAGCCGGCCATTGTAGGTCAGCAAACCGCTCTGGACCAACGCGTCCACCCGGTGGGCCTGCTGCTGGTAGGCGTCCTGATAGGGACCATTGACCATCAGCGCCGCCACCACCCAGTAGACGACGACCAGCACGATCACCGGCCCCGGAATGCCTAAGCCGGTGTCGCCGGCCCGTCGCGTTGGCTGAATATCCGCCATTGGGCAGAGGTCCCCTTGAAGCCTTACCGAGCGCGCGCCCTATCATGGAAAGTGCACCGCGGGGGACGCGCCAAGATGGACGAACCCCATTTCAAGAGCCTAGTGTTTCCGCAAGGCAAGATGAGGGCGAGGGAGAAGCAGGGAGGTGGCGAAAACCGAGGCGTTGACGCGGACCCGTGACCAGGCGCTGCGGCGCGTGCTGGACGAAATCACGGCCCTGGACCTGAGCGAGAATCTGGTCGAGCTTGAAACCCAGGGCTACACTATTCTGCCGGCGGTGCTGTCCGAAGCGACCATCGAGCGTGCCAAGGCGGCGATCCTGAAGCGGGTCGAACGCAAGACAGGACGCCGGATCGATCCGGACACCGCCACCGCCGCCGATTTCAACGGCATGCAATATATCCCTTACCTGCTCTACGATGACCCAGTGTTCGAAGAGATCCTGATGGAGCGCCGCCCGCTGGCGCTGGTCACCTATCTACTGGGCGAAAGCTGCCTGCTATCGAGCATGGGCAGCCACTTCCGCGGGCCGGGCGGAGCGCCGCTGATGGTGCATTCCGACAACGGCAACGGCATGCCGGCCCCGTTCTCGCCAATCTCCATGGTGGCCAATGTCAACTACGCCCTGACGCCCTACAGCCGCGAGGCCGGCGCCCTGGCGATGGTGCCGGGCAGTCATCGGCTGCAACGCTCGCCCACCGCTCATGAGAACTTCAGGGCCGAGGGCCTGACGGCCTCCGACCTGGCCGCAAGGGCGCGCGCGCCAGGGGGCCTGGACGATGTAGTCTGGAAAGACCCGCCAGGCGCCATCGCCATGGACATCAGCCCGGGCGACGCGGTGATCTGGCACGGCAACACTTGGCACGGCGGTTTTCGGCGCGAGGTCGGCGGCGTACGGATGAACCTGGCCGCCTATTTCAATCGCCAGCATATTCAGACCCAGGAGCGGCACGGCGACCCGGTCCATCAGCACGTTCTCAACCGCCACGCCAATGAGCCACGGTTCGCGACCCTGCTGGGGGCCAAGGCGCCCTATGGCTGGCGCGAGGAAGGCCCGGACTACGCCTTGATGGCCCGCAATCCACGCGGTCTCCACGATTGACCTCCTGCTAAGGACCCAGCCCATGGGCCTGAGCCTGGCCCTGGCCTGCGACCCGCGAGATTGCCCTTAGCCTGGCCAATGGGCCGACCGTAGCCTTCCGCTACACGAAGGAGAACCTCAACCGGGCCATGGGCGGCGACGTCGATGACTGCCTGGACCTGGAGGCCACCCACCACGTCCACTGCGGCCAGACCGCCGACCACCGCGAAGCGGCCAAGGCCTTCGTGGAGAAACGCCAGCCGGTGTTCACCGGGCGGTAGGCGCCCCCAGCTTGAGAAGGGCCTACGGCGCCAGTCCGTGCGACTTGGCCTCGGCCATGAGGCTCGGACGTAGGGCGACGGCCGCCGCGATATCGGCGTCGCCGGCGGCGATCAGCCCCTTACCGCGCCGGGCCAGGCCGCGGCCGTAGAGTGACAGGGCCGACTCTGGCCGGGCGGCAAGGGCCGCCTCAAAATCGGCGACAGCCTCGTCGAAATGATGCTGGCGCAGGTGCGCCAGACCCTGGCCGTCGAGGGCCTCGATCACCTTTGGATCAAGCTTCACGGCCATGTCGCAATCGGCCAGGGCGTTGTCGATATCGAGATTGGCCAGTCCACGCGCCTGACAACGGGCGGCGAGGGCCTCGGCTCGCCGGCTGTCTTGCGGATGGGCCGCGATCCAGGCGTCGTACTGCGTGATCGCGGGCGGCAGGGCGTCGGCGGCGCCATACAGCACCGCGAGGCGCAGCCTGACGTCCGCTTCGCGGGGCGCCAGGCGGTCGGCGGCGGCCAGATCGGCCAAGGCCAGGGGTTGGCCGGGGCCCGGGCGCAGTTCGGCGCGCAGGACCAAAGCATCGACCTGGTCGGGTTGCTTCGCGAGACTGCTGTCCAGATCGGCCAGGGCGAGAGCGGCCTCGCCGGCGCCGACATGAGCCCGGGCGCGTTCAAACAGATAGCGCGCTTCATCCGGATCCAGCACGAGCGCGCGGGTCAGATCCGCGATGGCGCCCTTGTAGTCGCGACGGGAGGCGGCGGCCACGCCCCGGCGGCTGAACCCTTCGGCGTCGATGGGCTCGGCGGCCTGGCTCGTGGCCACCTCCCCGGCCATCGATCCAGCCTGGGGCGCGGCGTCCAGATTGAACACCGGCCCGCCATTGTAGGTGAAATAAAGCTTGCGCTGGTCGTTAGCGACATAGACCCGGTGCGACAGGAAGAAGTCGGCGCCGATCAGCATGTCGGCCTGATCGGAGGTCATGTCGGCGACGCGCAGGCGTGTGTTGCGCACCTCCTCGTCGCCGATGCGCAGCGACCGAATCGGCGCGATCCAGGACTGCACCGTGTGACGGCCGATTCCACGAATCTCGCCCCCGTCGACCACCCCCGGTCCGGCCGGGTCGAAGCCGGTCCGGCGGGCGGCGGTGATCGAAATTCCGGAAACCGACGCCCCGGTGTCGAACAGCGCCCGCATGGTAACGCCATTGACGACAACCTCGCCAATGGTCCGACGAGCGGGCACAGCCTCGATCGTCACCACATGAAATTCCTGGCCGCCGGCCCAGTAGGCCAGGGGCCGTCCAAGACAATCGTGCGTGCGCATCAGGTGGATCGCGCCGTGCGCGAAGTCGTATTCAACATCGGCGACGCCGAGGATGTTCTGGCCAATGACACCGACCATATCCTGACCGGTCTCCGATCCGCCGACCATGAACGAGCGGGCGAAGGACTGACCGGCGATCGTGAAGTCATTCAAGGTGGTCATACCGATCTTTTCCATCGCGCCGCCGGTTCCCTCGACCCTCATGCCTACCGGCGCCGGCCCGACCCTGAGGCCATATTCCACCGCCTTGGCCGAGGTGATCAGGCTGAAGAACGCACCGCTATCGGCCATGAAGGTAGCCGGCCGGCCGTTGATGCGCGCCGCCACCAGGGGCTGCGGACCGGACATGGTTACCGGAAGTTGAGCGAGAGTCTCGATCGCGCATCCCGCCAAAGCCGGTGCCGGCGACGCCAGAAGCCCGAGGACGGTCAAGGCGACGACTGGAGAAATCCTGATCATCGTCGAAACCTATCACCGCGCGGAGGGCGAAGTCCGTGGCCAAACCCACAATCACGGAAATTGATCGTCTCAATTCCAACGGTTTCGCCGCTCTTCCGGGTGTGTTGAATCACCGCTGGGCTGCGGACGGGGAATGATCCGCTCCAGTTTCTTCGGCTTGACGGTGACCCGGCTGATGTTCAGTTCGTCCGAAATGGCCGGGGTTCCGGCGGTTCAGGACAAGGCAAGGCGCTAAACGCCGCGACCACGAAAAAGGGGCGGAGCCTTTCGGCCCCGCCCCCATGTCTAGGATCGGATAACGGTTGGGTTTGGACTTAGAAGTCCATGTCGCCCATGCCGCCCATGCCGCCGCCCATGCCGCCGCCGCCACCGCCACCGCCGCCGCCCGAATTCTTCTTCGGGGCTTCGACGATCGCCGCTTCGGTCGTGATCATCAGGCCGGCCACCGAGGCGGCGTCCTGGAGGGCGGTGCGAACCACCTTGGCCGGATCGATGATGCCGGCAGTGATCATGTCGACATATTCTTCCGACTGGGCGTTGAAGCCGAAGGTCGCCGAGGCGTTCTCCAGGATCTTGCCAACCACGATCGAGCCTTCGACGCCGGCGTTCTCGGCGATCTGACGGATCGGGGCTTGCAGGGCGCGCCGCACGATGGCGATGCCGGCGTCCTGGTCGGCGTTGTCGCCTTTCAGGCCATCAAGCACGCGGGAAGCCTTGAGCAGGGCAACGCCGCCACCGGGGACGATGCCTTCTTCCACGGCCGCGCGGGTCGCGTTGAGGGCGTCATCGACGCGATCCTTCTTTTCTTTCACTTCCACTTCGGTCGAACCACCGACGCGGACCACCGCAACGCCGCCAGCCAGCTTGGCCAGACGTTCTTGCAGCTTTTCCTTGTCGTAGTCGGAGGTGGTGTCTTCGATCTG
>JAYVYH010000141.1:0-16154 GCA_043784385.1 Caulobacteraceae bacterium
AGCAAGGGGCGGGGTTCGAGAAATTCCCGGGAGAAGAACAGGTCCTGGAAATCCCTCAGTTTCGCGAACGAGGCGTCGAGGCCGTCGGCGTCAGCCACCAGATCGTGAATTTTTTCCTTCAGGATCTGGGTGTAAAGCAACTGCTTGCCGTATTTCCACTCGTACAGCGCCTTGCTCTCATCAAGGCCCTCGTAACACTGCATGCGCAGCAGTGGGTAGTTCAGGCACTTGGCCACCGATCGCGCCAAGTCGGTCTTGCCAACGCCGGCCGGCCCTTCGATCAGCACAGGTTTGCGCAGGTGGTGCGCCAGATAGACCGCCGTAGAGATCGAGCGCGTGGAGATATAGCCGACGCCCGCTAGGCCCTCGGTCACGGCGTCGATTGAGCTCAGGCCGTCGGGTGTGGGTAAGGCCGTCATGGGTCTCGCTGTATGTGAGTGAAGTCAGATCAGGGCGATAAGGCCACGACTGGGTCTCTCTTCCCCTTTTGGGGGAAGTCCCGGCGCGGCCGGGGATGGGGGCTCCCGCTTGGCGAGATCTCCGCGGCTTCGCCCCCTCCACCGCTTCGCGGTCTCCCTCCCCCCAAAAGGGGGAAGAGAGGGTTTTCAGCGGTTCCTACTAGTTGCGCCACACCGCCGCGGACGTGATGTTGTCCTCGGCGGCGGCTTCGTACTGGCGTAGTTCATTGCGTCCGACCACGAGGTGGTGGACCTCGTCAGGACCGTCGGCGATGCGCAGGGTGCGCTGACCGGCGTACATCCGCGATAGGGGGGTCCATTGCGAGACGCCGGTGGCGCCATGCATCTGGATAGCCTGATCGATGATCTGGCAGACCCGCTCGGGCACCATGGCCTTGACCATATGCACCCAGACACGGGCTTCGCGGTTGCCCAGCACATCCATGGCCTTGGCAGCCTTAAGCACCATCAGGCGCATCGCCTCGATATCGATTCGGGCGCGGGAGATGATCTCGATATTGCCACCCAGATGGGCGATCTTGCGTCCGAAGGCTTCGCGCGACAGGCCACGCTGAACCATCAGGTCGAGCGCCCGTTCGGCCTGGCCGATCGAACGCATGCAGTGGTGGATGCGGCCGGGACCCAGGCGGACCTGCGAGATTTCGAAGCCGCGGCCTTCGCCCAGCAACATGTTCTCCTTGGGCACCCGCACCTTGTCGAACTTGATGTGCATGTGGCCGTGCGGCGCGTCGTCTTCGCCAAACACCTGCATGCCTTCCAAGATCTTCACCCCGGGGGTGTCGATTGGCACCAGGATCTGCGACTGCTGCTGGTGTGGCGGGGCGTCGGGGCTGGTCTTGACCATGGTGATCATGATCTTGCAGCGGGGATCGCCGGCCCCGGAAATGTAGAATTTCTCGCCGTCGAGCACCCATTCATCGCCTTCAAGCCAGGCGCGCATGCCGACGTTCTTGGCGTCGGAGGAGGCGCGATCGGGCTCCGTCATGGCGAAGGCCGAGCGGATCTCGCCGTTCAGCAATGGCTTCAGCCACTTTTCCTTTTGCTCGGGCGTGCCGACACGCTCCAGGACTTCCATGTTGCCAGTGTCGGGCGCGGAGCAATTCATCACCTCTGAGGCCATCGGGTTCTTGCCCAGCTCCACGGCGATATAGGCGTAATCCAGATTCTTCAGGCCGTCGCCGGTCTCAGCGTCGGGCAGGAAGAAGTTCCACAGTCCCTCGGCCTTGGCCTTATTCTTGGCCACCTCCAGCACTTCCAGCTGGCCGGGCGCATAACTCCAGCGATCCTTCTTGCCTTCACCAAGCCGATGGAACTCCACCGACATCGGGTTGACCGTCTCCTTGATGAACGCCTTGACGTGCTCAAGCAGCGGCATGGCCGCCTCGCTCATGCGCAGATCATGCAGATCATCAGTGGGGTTCAGCCCAAAGGCGGTGGCGGTTTTCGACATCGGAGCGTCGTCGGCCATAGTGGTGTTTCCTCTTGTTCGATCCGGGGGGGAGATAAACAGTTGTTTGAACCCTGGCAAATCCCGGCGCAACGGCCGCAGCCAAAAAACCAAACCGCCCCCCATCATAAGGCGGGGAACTGCTCTCTGGGCGTCACGTGACCGTGAAGGTGTTAGAATTTCCTGTGAAGTCCGATCTTCAACGTGCACCCCCGGCCCGGGACCCAAGAAGACACCATTGCGTCGGTGCACGACCTGCACGGCCAGCTTCGGCGAGTGAGCCGTATCAAAAACCGGCACATCCCAGTTGATTAGACGGCGCTTAAAATCCGCGTCGGCGGGCGGTCGTATGGCGAAACATTCTCTTACCATGTGATTTTTTAGTGACAAGGCTCGCTCAATGGGCGAGTCGCAGGCGCGACGGACAAATCCAAAATCAACCATGACAATCGTGGATAATTGGGCGCTATCATTATTCACTAAATCTTCTGGATTCATACCATCGACACGAGTTCAATCGATTTCCCGCATGACGAAATTGTGATTTATGAGCGTTAACTGGTCAATAACACCAGCACTGCATTTTTAATTATCAGAGACCAGAGATACCTGAATTCGCAAGGTCTTCGGCTCCCAGGCATTGATCACAACCTGGCAGGTTTCAGGCGAAAACACCGAGACCTGGGTCATCACATGGAGGCCGACCAAGACTCGTTTCGCCGTCCATTGGAAAGACGGGCAAAGCCCGGGGTTCGTCCGAGAAAACCCTGACAGAGTTGGGTCAGCGGGCCAGCCAACCCTGGCTGAGCGCGAACCGTACCACCTCGACCCTGGTGCGGAACCCAAGCTTTTCCATGGCCCGCGCCTTGTAAGTTTTAGCGCTCTTGACGCCGATGCCCAGTTCGGCCGAGACCGAATTGTTGTTGTGACCCGACGCGGTCAGGCGGAGGACGTCCATTTCGCGCCGGCTCAGCTCGGCCGCGCCCGCCGATGGCAACGATGCGCTGCTTCCCACGGCCAGAAAAGCGACAGCAGAATCAAGGCAGAGAACGCCCGTTGCTATGGCCGTGAGGGCGCGGATGAGTTCCTCGGCGGCCGAGCGCTTCAGAAGGTATTCCGACACTCCGATTTTCAGGAGCTGCCGCAAATACCCCCCGGCCCACATGAACCGTCAGCGCCAGTATCCGGCAGGCCGGATATTCGGCGAGAAGCGCCTCCGCGACCCTCACCCCATTCAGGCCCGGCATCGAAATGTCGAGCACCAGGATGTCCGGCCTCAGCGCCAAGCATTGTTTCGAGGCTCCAGGGCCGTCGCGGCGCCTTGACGCCCGCCACTACGATCGGATGATCGTCGGCCAGAAAGACTCGCATGCGGTTCGCCGAGGGACCCGAGCGGCCGGGAACCGGATCAGAGGGGGACATGGATCAGCAAGGTGGTCCCCTGTCCCGGCGCGGTCTCGAGTTCGATCGCACCGTTCACCAGGGCCAGCCGCTTACGCAAGCCTAGCAGTCCCAGCCGCGACGATGGCGTGGCCACCGTGTCGTCTTCCGCAAGGGCGAACCCCTTGCCGTCATCTTCGACGATCACCCGCGCCTCGGCCTCGCTGGCTTCCAGGATGACCCCGACGCACGACGCGCCCGCATATTTGACGACATTCACGATCGCCTCCTGCAGCATGCGTTACAAAACCGACTCGACCGACGACGATAGGCGCCGCCTGTCAAGCGTCAGATGAAGATCAAACGCCAAAGCCGAACGATCGCTCCAGGCCTCCACCAGTTGCAGGATCGCCGTTTTCAAGCCGAGATCATCGAGCGCAGTCGGCTGGACTTCCCAGACCAGATGATTGACTTTCTGGCCTGCGTCGTTGTTCAGGCCCTTCAGCCGATCCACGCGGACTTTTACCGTCGAGCTGGCGGTGCGATCGCGGGATGCCCTCAAGGCCCCGCTGCATCGCCGTCAGATACCGCCCCAGGCTGTCATGCAGCTCACGCGCAATTCTCTGGCGTTCGGCCTCCCGACGACGACGTTGCAGCAACGGGCGACTGCAGCCAAGCCTTGAAACACTCGAAGGTTTCCAGGGCTGCGCCCTCGATCCGCACCGCGATGGCGGGCGAATCGCCAAACGCTTCGAGGGTGGCGACATAGCGACGCCACTTTTCACCCACTTCCGAGCCATAGCTGGAAAAGAACCGGCCGCCGGTCGACCTGGTGATGGCGAGTTGGGTTTCCAATTGGCGCGAGATGATCTGCCCCCCCAACGACGCCCCCTCCATGACATACAGCACGCCCAGGGCGTCGGCGTAATCCTCGACCCTCGGAAGCCGTTGGGCGCTTGGTAAGGAAGCCATGTCTTCCGGACCCAATCCCATTACCATCAGGTCCTCTACCAGCCAGCCCGTCTTGGACCGCGCCGCGAAGTCGATGTCCAGGGCGTCCCAGTCCACCCCGCGCAACGCCGCCTCGAGAGGCGCATAGATTCCCCAGAACCGGGCGATCAGCGTTCGATAGGTCGGCCGGTCCGCGCAATGCGCGCCGATGTCCAAGGCGGCTTCCAGCCGGGCGTGGGCCGAGGCTGTCGCGGCCCTGAGGCGAAACCTTAAACCTTCCATGATCGCTTCACCGGCCCATCCTGCTCAGGCTATACGTCAACCCAACAGCGTCGTGGCGCAAATTATCAAGGGCGGATTGAACGGATGAGTACGGCAACTCCCGATACAGGCTTGCAACTGCGCTCCCTGATCAAGGCGGGCGGAGAACTTGAACTTTCCCTGGCCATGGTTCCCGTCGGCGAGCCCGGGCCCGATGAAGTTGTCGTCCGCGTGGAGGCTTCGCCGATCAATCCCTCCGACCTGGGACTGCTGCTGGGGGCGGCCGACGTGACCACCACCACCGTTTCGAGTGGAGCCGGCGGTCCCGTGGTCACGGCCCAGGTTCCTCCCGCGTTCATGCGCGCCATGGCGGGCCGGCTCGATCAATCGCTGCCCGTCGGCAACGAAGGCGCGGGCGTGGTGGTCAAGGCCGGCTCCTCCAGCGCGGCCCAGACGCTGCTGGGCAAGACGGTCGCGATTCTCGGCGGCGGCATGTATGCGCAGTATCGCACAGTTCGGGCCGCCGACTGCCTGCTGATGGGCGATGGCGTGACGCCGGCCCAGGGAGCCTCCTGTTTCGTCAATCCGCTGACGTCCTTGGGGATGATCGGCACGATGCGGCTGGAGGGTCACAAGGCGCTCGTCCACACCGCCGCCGCATCGAATCTCGGCCAGATGCTGGTCAAGGCCTGTCTCGCCGAGGGCATCGCCCTGGTGAACATCGTGCGTAGCGCGGAGCAGGAAGCTCTGCTGCGCGGCATCGGCGCCGTCCATGTCTGCGACTCCTCCAAGCCAAGCTTCATGGAAGACCTCACCGCCGTCCTGGTGACCACCGGCGCCACCCTGGCCTTCGACGCCATTGGCGGCGGGCGCCTGGCCGGCCAGATCCTCACCTGCATGGAGGCCGCCGCCAACCAGACCGCCACCAGCTACAGCCGCTACGGTTCGACCACGCATAAGCAGATCTATATCTATGGCGGCCTCAACACCGGCCCGACTGAGTTCAACCGCGGCTTCGGCATGGCCTGGGGCGTCGGCGGCTGGCTGCTGACGCCGTTTCTGCAGAAGATCGGCCCCGTCGAGGGCCAGAGGCTGCGCCAGCGCGTCGCCAATGAGATCAAGACCACCTTCGCCAGCCACTATACGTCGGTGATCTCCCTGACCGAGGCCTTGGATCCGGCCGTCATCGCCGCCTACAACAAGAAATCGACCGGCGAGAAATTCCTGATCGCGCCGCACAAGGGCGGGTGACGCCCTTCAAAGCCCCAGGATCAGGCGGGCCATGATGTCCCGCTGGATCTGGTTGGACCCGCCGTAGATCGAGGCCGCCCGGTTGTTCAGGTAGCGCGGCATGGCCGTCAGGCTGTGGGGCGGACCGATCGGCTTGATGTTGGCGCCGGGGCGGCGGGCGTCGAGCTGATCCACTCCGGCGTAGCCGCCGGCGGCGTCGATGGCCAGTTCGTCGATCGCCTGGATGGCTTCGGTGCCCTGGGTCTTCAGCATTGACGAGGCGGGTCCGGGATTGCGACCGCCGGCCAGGTCTGCCAGCACGCGGTGCTCGGTCATTTCGATCGCTTCGATGGCGACCCCGGCGGCGGCGAGCCGGTTCCGGAACTCTGCGTCCTGGAGCAGGGTTTGCCCGTCGTCGGAGGCCTCGGCCGCCGCCATCGCCCGCACCCGGGCGAGAGCGACCTTCAGACCCGGCGCCGAACCACCTCCCCGCTCGAATTCCAGCAGGTATTTGGCCACGGTCCAACCCTGGTTTTCCTCGCCCAGGCGGCCGGATTTCGGCACACGGACGTTATCGAAGAACACCTGGTTGACCTCATGGTCGCCGGCCAGGGTGATGATCGGCTTCACCACGATCCCGGGCGTTTTCATGTCCAGCAGCAAGAAGGTGATGCCCTGCTGCGGTTTGCCGTCGAGCTTTGTCCTCACCAGACAAAACATTTTGTTGGCGTGGTGGGCCTGGGTGGTCCAGATCTTGGAACCGTTGAGCACATAGTCGTTGCCGTCGGAGTCGGCCCGCATCTGCAAGGAAGCCAGATCGGAACCCGAACCAGGTTCGGAATAACCCTGGCACCAGTAATCCTCGCCGGCCAGGATCCGGGGCAGATAGTAGGCCTTCTGCTCGGCCGTGCCGTAGCCCATGATGCACGGGCCGACCATGCGAAGTCCCATGGGCGAAAGCGACGGGGCGCCGGCCCGCGCGCATTCGGACGAGAAGATCGCCCGCTGCATCTCGCTCCAGCCCGCGCCGCCATATTCCGGGGGCCAGCCGGGCGCGACCCAGCCCTTTTTGTAGAGTTTTCGCTGCCAGGGCAGGTTGTGCTCCGGCTCACTGAAGGCGCTGGCGCTCAGGCGGCCGGCCTTGCGCAGGTCCGGTGTCAGGGCTTCGTCGAGGAACGCGCGGACCTCCTCCTGGAAGGCCCGCTCGTTCGTCGTAAGGGCGAGGTCCATCGCTGTTTTCGCCGGTCGCTGACTAGTTGAGGCGCTCGATGATGATCGCCGGGGCCATGCCGCCGCCGGCGCACATGGTCACCAGGCCGCGACGCAGACCGCGGCGCTCGAGTTCATCCAACACCGTGCCGATAAGCATCGATCCCGTGGCGCCGATCGGATGGCCGAGCGCCATGGCGCCGCCGTTGACGTTGACCTTCTCGCGATCGAGTTTCAGGTCGCGAATGAATTTTTCGGTCACCACGGCGAACGCTTCGTTGATTTCCCACAGATCGATGTCGTCGATAGTGAGCCCGGCCTTGGCCAGGACGCGTCGGGCGGCGGGGACCGGGGCGTTGAGCATCAGGGTGGGGCAATCGCCCTGGTTGGCGATCGCGACCACGCGAGCCCGTGGCTTCAAACCGTGGGCCTTGGCGTAGTCCGGCGAGGCCAGCAACAAAGCGCCCGAGCCATCCACGACGCCCGAGGAGTTGCCAGCGTGGTGGATGTGCTTGATCTTCACGTCCGGGTATTTCTGCAGGATCAGGCTGCGGAACGTGAGGCCCGCCTCGTTCAGCGGCACATCGGCGAGAGCTTCGAACGAAGGCTTCAAGGCGGCAAGGCCTTCGGCGGTGGTGCTCGGACGCGGGAACTCCTCATGGTCAAGCGCGATCGAACCGTCGTCGTTGAAGACGGGGACCACGCTCCTGTCGAAGCGGCCTTCGGCGATGGCGACGGCGGCGCGGCGCTGGCTTTCCAGCGCCAAGGCGTCGACTGCTTCGCGGGTGATGCCCTCCATGGTGGCGATGGTGTCGGCGCAGACTCCCTGGTTAGTCTGGGGATGCATCGCCCGCAGGTGCAGGTTGCCGGTGTCGAACAGCGGCGGGCCGTCGTCGGCGCTTCGACGGTTGGGCATGGACATCATTTCCGTCCCGCCGGCCACCACCAGATCGGCCATGCCAGCCATGATCGTCGCGGCGGCGAGGTTCACCGAGGTGATGCCCGAGCCGCAGAAGCGGTCGAGGGTGACGCCGCTGGCGCGAATGTCATAGCCGGCGTCCAGGGCCGACATCCGGCCCAGGTCGCAGCTTTGCGGACCGCGCTGCGAGCTGGTGCCCCAGATCACGTCGTCCACCTCGGCGGTGTTGATGTTGTTGCGTTCGGCCAGGGCCTTGAGCACGGTCGACCCCAGCCGCTGGGGGTGGATTTGGGACAGCGCGCCCTTGGGGTATTTGCCAATGCCGCGGGGGGTGCGGACGGCGTCGATGATATAGGCGTCAGTCATGGGACTGGGTTTCCTTCCGATGGTGTTCTGGAATTCAATAGGTTAAAAATCCCGACCTATCGGGGCGCCATCCGGATCGCGCCGTCAAGCCGCACATCCTCGCCGTTGAAATAACAGTTTGTGATCATCGTGTGCGCTAGCTGGGCGTATTCTTCCGGCAGGCCGAGACGCTTGGGGAACGGCACCGAGGCCGCCAGGGCCGCTTTCACCGCTTCGGGCGCGCGCTGAAGCAGCGGCGTGTCGAAAATCCCGGGTAGAATGGTGTTGATACGGATCGCCTCGCTTGCCAAATCCCGGGCAACCGTCAGGGTCATGCCGACGATGCCGGCCTTGGAAGCGGTATAGGCTACCTGGCCGATTTGCCCGTCTTCCGCCGCCACCGAGGCGGTGTTGACGATCGCGCCCCGGTCGCCATCCGGCAACGGGTCGAGCGTAAGCATACCGGCCGCGCTCTTGGTGATGCAGCGGAAGGTGCCGATCAGATTGGTCTGGATAATGCGCTCGAAATTCTCCAGCGGATATTCCTTGATCTCGCCAGTCTGGCGGTCGCGGGATACGGTTTTCACCGACCCGCCGAAGCCGGCGCAATTGACCAGGATACGCTCCTGACCGATCGCTGCGCGCGCTTTCGCAAACGCCGCGTCGACCTCCGGGCTGGAGGTCACATTGACCTTGCAGAACACCCCGCCAATCTCGACCGCCAGAGCCTCGCCCAACTCCTCGTTGAGATCAAAGATCGCGACCTTGACGCCATGCGAAGCCAGCAACCGGGCCGTCGCTCGCCCCAGGCCCGAAGCCCCACCAGTGATTACCGCGGAAATAGAGGAGTCAAGTTTCATATCAGGGTCCGATGTTGGGCGGTTTTATTTGATGTCCCAGCCATCCTCCGGTGTTCCCGCACGGTAAGTCAAACCGCCGCGATCGCCTGTTGCAGCCGGGCCGCACCCTTGGCTTCGAACGCATCGAACGGCGCCATCAACCCCTCGCCGGCGCTCTGGGCCGACTCCGCGGTCAGGTTGGTGATTTCGAGAACCTCGTCCACCAATCGGCGCACCATCCGCTCCAGCAGGCCGGTCTGCACTTCGGTGATCGAGCCGAAGTGATGCAGCAACGTGGTGTTGGAGACGCCCGCGGTGCGCGTGACGTCGGCCAGTTTCAGGGACTATGGCCCTTCGGCGATCAGCATCGCCTCGGCGGCGCCGGTGTGCCGGTCCCCTCAACTGTCTATTGATACTTTTATCGATAGACATCGTTCACGCTGTACGCGTTCGGAGTTCCGAACCATGCCCGCGACGACCTTCCCGGACCGGGTGACCGTTACCCCGCGAGACCTGCGTTTCGCCAATGACGGGGCACAGTCAAATGTTCGGCTCGGCGGCGACCCGGCCGGCACGGCGGTTCTTAACGCCTTGTCCCTGACGTTCCCCGATGGCGAGCGACTGTCCATGGACGGTGCGCCACTATCGTGGGGAGGTCGATTAGTATCGTTCCGACTTCCATCCCTGGAATCCCGACAACCGCGACTTGCTGGAAGTCTGGCGCGGGGTCTTCGCCGACGCGGAGGCCCGACCCCAGACGGCCCAGCGAAGGGCTCGCGTAGTGGTGTCGGGCCTGAACGTTCGGTATATGAGAGCGTCGAGGGAGCGCCCAATCCATATCGCAAGCCAACCGCGGGCGTGTAAGCGCATTGAATTACCCAGGCTGGTTGGCGGTGGTGGCGATAACCACGGGCTTGGCCATGGGCGCCGACGGTCAGACACCGGCGCCCGTGAGCTCTGTTCGGATAAACCAGCTTGGTTATGAGACCGGCAAGGCGGCGCGGGCCTATCTGGTGACGACCGCCAGCGATTCGGGCGCCGTGTTCAAGGTGCGCGACGGCGTTGGGCAGGCGGTGTTTACCGCGCCAGTCGGCGCTCCGGTCGGCAAATGGGGCAGCTTTGTCGTTACGCCGCTCAACTTTTCCGTTTCAACACGCGGAACCTATTCGATCACGGTCAACGGAAGCCTGCCCGCCGCCTCGGGAAACTTCATCGTCGCGGGACCGAAAGCGCTCTATTATCGAGCTCTCGGCCATTCACTGAACTTCTATCAAAATCAACGCGACGGCGCCGATTTCATCCCAAGCGCGCTGCGCGCCGCGCCCGGCCACCTGAGCGATGCCTCCGCAACGGTCTACGCCACGCCGCCCTTGACCAGCGGCGATCTGGTGATCGGAAACCTTGCGCCCACCGGCGAGACGATCGACACCAGCGGCGGTTGGTGGGACGCTGGCGACTATATGAAATATGTCGAGACCACGAGCTACACGGTCGGCATGATGCTGACCGGTCTTCGTGATTTTCCACAGCAGATGGGTCCGGGCGGGCCTGCGGACTTCACGGCGGAAGCCAGATTCGGCCTGACGTGGCTTCGCAAGATGTGGAACGACAGGACCAGCACGCTCTACTACGAGACGGGTATAAGCCAGGACTTCCAGGGAAAACCGACCCTGAGTGACTACGATATCTGGCGCCTGCCCCAGGTCGATGACACCGTCGGTGGGTCTGATCCGAACTATCAATACATCCATCACCGACCGGTCTTCGCCGCTGGTCCGGCGGGCTCGCCGATCAGTCCCAATCTGGCGGGCAAGCTGAGCGCGGCTTTCGCCCTGTGCTTTCTCGATTACCGCGCCACCGACTTGCCGTTCGCCCAACAATGCCTGTTGGCCGCCGAACATATCTACGACCTCGCCGACACAAATCCCGGCGCCCTACTGACGATACTGCCCTACGACGGCTATCCCGAGACGGAATGGCGCGACGATCTGGAGTGGGGCGCGACAGAGTTGAACCTCGCCCTGGCGCTCGGGGCCAACACGCTGCCGCCTAGCCTGCCACATACCAACGCGTCCTATTATCTGACCCAGGCGGCAAGTTGGGCCCGGGCCTACATCGACGGCCCGAACGACGCGGCCGAAACCCTCAATCTGTACGATGTCAGCGCCCTGGCGCACTTCGACCTGCATCGCGCCATCACCCTGGCCGGCGGGTCGGCGGGACTGGCCGTGTCTCGGGCGGAACTGATGGGCGACCTCTCCAAGCAATTGACCAACGCCACCGCCCAGGCGGCGACGGACCCGTTCGGCTTCGGCGTCAACTGGGCGACATCGGATACGGCGGCCAACGGGCTCGGACTTTCGGTGGCGGCCAACGAATACGCCAGCCTCGGCGGCGGGGCCGCCTGGGATGATGCGGCGAGGCGGTGGATGGGCAACGTCCTGGGCGCGAATATCTGGGGGGTTTCCTTCATCGTTGGCGACGGAACGACCTTTCCCTACTGCCTGCATCACCAGGTGGCCAACCTCGCCGGCTCGCTGACCGGTGGAGGTGTCGTGCTGAACGGGGCGGTGGTCGAGGGACCCAACGCCACCAACGCCGTCGCCTACGGCCGCCCGACCGGGATGCTAGCCTGTCCATCCGGCGGCGCGGACCCCTATAAGATCTTCACCGGCAATGGCGCGCGCTTCTGGGACAACCCGCAAAACTACGCCAACACCGAACCGGCGATCGATCTGACGGCGACGTCGCCGCTGGCCTTCGCCTGGCGGGTAGCCCATCGGCCCAAGCCCCTGGCGGAAGGACAACCGTGATAAGGTGTTCGGGGTTCGGTGAACCCGTCAAATACAGACACTAACCGTCGGCGCTTGATGCAGACGGCGGCCGTCACCGGCGCGATTGGTCTTGCCGGCGCCGGAGCGACGAACGTCCTGTCGCCAATTCTCTTGCCAGAGAATCCCCGGTTCGACCGAAATGTCAGCTATTGGTCACAGGTTCTGCCAAGCGCGTCACCGGCCGTTACCCACAATATTGATGCGGATGTGCTGATTGTCGGGGGTGGCTTTCTAGGGTTGTCCGCCGCCTACTACCTTGGCCAAACCCTCCCGGGGTTGAGGGTTGTGCTGTTGGAGGCGGTTCGGTGCGGCAATGGGGCGTCCGGCCGCAACGGCGCGATGGTCCTCACTCAAACCGACGATAGCTATCTGCAGGACAGCGATCACCCGGCCTTGGACCGCCGCCTTTACGAGCTCACCTCGGAAAACACCAAGACCATGATCGCGCTCTGCAGGGCGCTGCGGATCGATTGCGAGCTTGAGCAAAATGGCGCGCTACAGGCCGTGAACAACCCAAGTGAGGTCGCGGCGCGCCAAGCGTTCGTTGGCAAGGCCCGGGATCAGAGGTTCCCGTTCGAATTTTGGAGTGGCGAGCGGACCGCCGCGACGATCGGCGCTCGGGGCTATGCCAGGGCTGTATTCGACCCCGGCGGCGGCCAAGTTCACCCTGGAAAACTGGTCGGCATGTGGAAGACTGCGGCACTCCGATCTAGCGCCGAACTTTATGATTCCACGCAGGTGATCCCGATCGAGGAGGGCGCCATCGATAGACTAACGACCGCGACGGGCCTGACGGCGCGCGCACCACATCTGGTCCTCGCCACCAACGCCTTTACCTCGAAGCTCGGCTATCTTCGGCGCGCCGTGGCCCCGATCTTTGACAATGTCTGCATCACCCCGGTTCTGGATGGCGGCCGCAGGATGGCGAGAGCGGATTCCGTTCAACGACGATCGCACCGAGGTCTTCTACGCTGGCCGCACGCGCGACAATCGAATTCATTTCGGTGGCGGCCCGGTCGACTACCGGTTCAACAATAGCCTCCAAGAACCCGCAGACATTAGAATGCGCTACGCTGGCGTGCACCGTGAGTTTTCCCGGCATTTTCCGTCGTTGGCCGAGGTTCCGTTTGAAGCGTGTTGGATTGGCCTGGTCGATATGTCGTTGGACGCAAGCCCATCGGTCGGTCAGATTGGCCACCGTCGGAATGTATATTACGGGATCGGTTTTTCGGGCCATGGCGTCAACCTGACCTCGGTGTTCGGGCGCATACTCGCCGATCTGGTCGCGGGAAAGCGCGACGCCTGGACCTGGCTGCCATATCTGGATCGGCTGCCGCCCTATGTCCCTAATGAGCCCTTCCGCTGGCTGGGGGTTGAAGCCGCGCTCACGGCGTTCAAACTTGGCGGCCACGCGTGATTGGAACACGGCCGAAGAAGTCGGAATCGTACTTCGCGCCGCCGCCGAAGACTAGGAGGGCGGAGGCTCGCCTTGGCCCTTGGGTTCCCAGATCAGCGCGCGCTTTACCACCATCGCACTGACCGAGGGCATTCCGGAAAGGCTCCACTTTAACGATCTGGACCCAGCGCCGATTGATCCGTGGGGGTGATCGATCCGTGGTTCCCGACCTTGACATTTCCGGAAAACTATTGCAGAACGCGATATAAAAAACCCCCTCAGCGCCTTTCTGTTCCCGATCCGCCCACCTCACAGGCTGAAATAGCTGACAAAAGCCTCAAATTGTTCTTTGAACTTGTTTAAAAACAATATTTTGAGGGTATACCTGACTACCTGATTGCTGCCGATCAGCTGCCTGAAAGAGGCTAGTCAGCGGCCAGAATGTTGCCAAAAGCGGCCAATTTGTTGCCAAAAAGCTGCCGCCCGGCTGCCAGGAAGTTGCCTGAGCACTGCCAAAAGATGCCAAATTGAAAATGGTCCCACCCGGCCCATCGCTAGCCCACCTACACCGCCAGGATTTGAGACTCGCTGGGCAAAAGGGTCGAGAGGTGGGAATTGAGGCCTCATGGCCGCGTGCGATTCGCGCCGAAGATCTTTCCGGCGAAGCCATAGAGGCTTTGTCCAACGCGCGAATGGACAGCCGTCGCGACCACCCAAACGCAACGATGGACGAATGACTGGGGATTACCGCTGTCAGGATGGGGTCCGGCTGACTCATCGCCAGATAACATCCAGTCCGAAGGACAGCCAGGTCGCCAATAGGTCAGTCGCATTGTGCGCGATAGCTGGCGCCAGGATGCTACGGGACCGTTCAAACCAGTATCCATAAATCAGCCCCAGCATTACTGCGTAAACGATCTGGAACGCGTTTTGCCACCAGGGCGAGGCGCCGCCGCCAGCATAGTGCGCCGCGCCGAAGAGCAGGGCGGCTACGATGACAGCGCCGCTGAGCTTAATCCGCCCGAGCCGCAGCCCGCCAAGTCCGGCGCCGGAGATTATTCCAATGAGCAGGCTGCGGAATAAGACTTCTTCGGTCGGACCTACATAAATGCCTTCAAAGAATGTCCATCCCGCCAAACTGGCCGTGTTGAGCGGATGGTCAGGGTGGGATGGCGCATGGGATAGCAAATTTGGCGCGTAGCGGATTAGCGTAACAAGAATAGCCACCACTAGACACCAACCGGTTGCCACCCAGACGTCCGACAGTCTATCGGGCCAACGCAGGCCAAAATCTCTGATCTTACGTCGGGTCCAGAGTCCGATCACGGCCAGCTATATTGTATTTTACAAGCCATGATGCAGGAACAGATGGCCCAACGGATCTACCCCGATAGGGACAACGGCATTGGCCAGTTGGTCCGAAATCCATGGCAGAGCGAGCGTCAGCAACACCGCCAGCGTGACCAGACTGATTTGGACGAAATGTCGATTTGCCCTTTCGGTGATCATCTGCCGTTCTGGTCCGACTCTCCCTCAAACGGCCACTTGTTCTGATTCAGCTTGCAATAGAGTTGCCAGTATACCGTTGGCGGGGATCCAGGCAGACCCCTCAAATCCGCCGGTCCAGCCCCTCCCAGAACGGCTCGCGCAGTTTGCGCTTGAAGATCTTGCCGGAGTCCTCGCGGGGCAGTTCGGCGTGGAAATCCACTCGCTTGGGGACTTTGTAGCCGGCGATCAGGCCGCGCAGATAGGCCTTCACTTCGGCTTCCGTGAGGGTCGCGCCCGGTGACGGCTGAACCACCGCGCACACCGCCTCACCATATTCCTCGTCGGGTATGCCGAATACGCCGCAGTCGGCGACGCCAGGCATCTTGTGCAGTTCGGCCTCGATCTCGGCGGGATAGATATTGACCCCGCCGGAGATAATCATGTCCTTGGCTCGGTCGCACAGATACAGAAAACCGTCCTCGTCGAAATAGCCGATGTCGCCCGGCGCGATAAGCCCGGCCTTTTCCGAGTCACGGCGTTTCTGGTCGTCGCCGTGATAGGTGAAATCGGCCATCGTCCTGACCTTGGCCACCACCTCGCCGATCTCGCGCGCCGGCAGGCTGTTCCCGGCGGCGTCGATCACCCGCACGTCAGCTTCGGGGAAGGGTTTGCCTACCGTGCCGGGGTGAGAGAGCCATTGTTCCGAGGTGCAATGCACAACCGCGCCGGTCTCGGTGGACCCGTAGTATTCATTGATCACTGGTCCCCACCAATCGATCATCGCGCGCTTGGTCGGCGGCGGACAGGGCGCGGCGGCGTGGACCACGTCACGCAGCGATGACAGGTCGTAGCGGGCCTTCACATCCTCCGGCAGCTTGATCAGCCGGTTGAACATGATCGGCACCATGTGGATATGGGTGACCTTCTCGGTCTCGATCAGCCGCAGCAGGTCTTCGGCGTCGAAGCGCGCCTGAAGGATGACCTTGGCCCCCAGCCGGGCGGCGATCAGCCCATAGGCGTTGGGAGCGGAGTGGTACATCGGCCCGGCCACCACCGTCACGATGCTGGCCGCGTCGGCCCCAAAACCGAAGTTGCGGGCCAGGATGCTGGCGCTGACCGCCATCTGCTCGGCGCTTGGCGGATGGCGGCGCACGCCTTTGGGCCGGCCGGTAGTGCCGGAGGTATAGATGATCGTACCGGGCGCACCCGATCCATCCCCCGAATGAGGCTCGAACCCTTCCAGCCAGGTGTTCCAGTCGGTCATGCCTTCCGGGACCCCGCGCCGGGCCGGATCAATGCCGTAGGTGATGGCGATTTCCAACGGGGTTTCCACAACCAGCACCGGCACGCCCTCGGGAATGGCGTTTCTGATCGGT
>JAYVYH010000142.1:0-8998 GCA_043784385.1 Caulobacteraceae bacterium
TCAGGTTCGTTCCGGCCGCCACCGTAATGGTGTTGGTAGATACCAGCAGGCTTGTTGTCCCGTCGGCGTTGTCGGTGCGCACGCCGCCTAGCAGCAGGCTCGAAGCGTTCAGGTTTGCAAGGCTCGCGTCGGTCAGGACGATGGTCCCCGTCGATCCCACCGTCGCGCCGGCGTGATCGATGGTCAGTGATGCACCGCTGATGTCGACTTGCGACCCGCGCCCTCCGGTCGCGGCGGCGGTCTGGAACGCGCCGTTCAGGCTCAGTGCGGAAATCGGGTTGAGGATCAGTCGGCCCGCGTCGATCGGCAGTTGTGGAACAACTGAACCGCTCTTGGCGGCCAGTGCCGCGAAGTTGGCGGCGCCGCTGGTAACGGCGATCTTGGACTGGGCCAGGAACCCAATTTGCGAATTTGCGTCTCCGTGGGTCGCCACGTCGAATACGCTCAATTGGGCGTCGCGGCTGTTCACGCCGGTGAAACCGAAATAGCCAGAGGTCACGATCGTGCCATCGGGTTTGACAACGCCCCCGATTGGCGGAGGCGTGGCGGCGCCGGTGTCCTGAACCACCCGCATGCCGCCGGGCAGAAGCGCGTATTGAGCCGGCAACAGCGTGTACCAGCCGGCCGCCAGATTGGTCGCGCCGTTCAGATAGACCTGTTTGCCCACTTGCGAGGGGCCGTACAGGCCCGCGGCGCCCGATGACGCGCCATATTGAGACGAATAGATCGGATCGAAGGCGGCGACAGTAGCTGCGGAAAGGCCCGGCACGATGGCGTAGACCTGTCGCTGGTCGGGGTATTGATAACCGTTGGTCGAGGTGAATTGGTCGCTGTTGAACCGGCTCAAAACATCCCGAGAGCCACCCGTGCCGGAGATGAATTCATAGGCATAGATATCCCCCCCGCCTTTCAGGTCCACCGTCGCGCCGGATAGTACCGAGACCTGGTCTCCGGCCAGTTGCAGGATGCCGGCGGGCGGGGCGGCAAGGGGAGCGGTGTTGGTCGGGGCGAAGAACCATTCTTTCTGGTCGGTGGTTGTCCCATAGGGAATCACCAGGCCATCGGCCGACACCGAGGTCGTGCTTCCGGGTTCGAGGGTCAATGATGTGGTGGGCTGTGCGAAGCTGTTGAGCGGGACAACCGTGCTGGCGTCGCTGGCGTCTCCAAGGTTGAGTGCGCGAAGCTCGGCGGTGGTCGCGCCCAGGGTCAGGCCACCCAGAGGCACGCGCAGAACACCGGCCTGATCGATGGTGTTGGCCAAGACATAGAGCTTCCCGCCGGCCGAATAGGGGGCGGCGGGCGTGGTGGCGGCCGCAGCCTGAAAGGCGATTGTTCCCGCTCGGCCGATGGATGTGAGAGCGAAGGTCGATCCGGTTGTGGGATAAACCTGCGACGCGTGGAGGGTAAGATTGCCGTTGACCGCCAGCTGGCCGATCAGGGTGCTGGCGACCACGCCGTTGGCGCCGGCGACCAGTGGCCCGACGCCGGTCAAGCGGATCGCCCCGGTCGCCGACAGCGTCGCCTGACTTACCGATGGATCGAAGACCACTGCCCCGCTGACATCGATGGCGTTGGCGCTGAGCAGCACCGACGCTGCGCCGGGGCCGCCCAGCTTTCTGGGGTCGGGGTTTGACACCGTCTGGAACGGACTGATCAGGCCGATATAAGGCGCGTTGATCTGGAAGACCCCGCCCGAACCGATAACCGGCGCGTAGAGGTCGGCGATTCCCAGCACGCTGCTATCCGTGATCCCCGGCAGCGCCGCTGCCACCACGAATACCGCCCGTGGCAAGGACAGGGTTGCATCGCCCATTGAGGTGAGACGGCCCAGCGCGACGAACGAGGCGAAGCCGGCGTTGGTGATCGCCGCCGCCGAGATCGTATCGATCGTCGGGGTTGTAAGATCATTTTGGGACACGACGGGGTTGAGCAAGGTCAGGACGCCTCCCATCGCCAGGGGGGCGCCGCCGTGGGCGTCAATCAAGGCGCCGGTCACCGTCCCCCCAGAGTTGAGGGTCAAGGCGCCGGCGTCACTCCAGATCAGGGTCGGCGCAAAGCTGATGGTGGAGCCTGATCCGGTCACGGCCCCTGGGACGCCCAGCCGGTCGAAGATCGCATGGGCGCCGGCGAGATTGATCTGGGCGCCAGGCGCAGCGTTTAGCGTTTCCGCCACCCCACGGGTGGTGGTGATTTCCGTGACATAGCCTGATCCGGGCGGAACGGCATGGAATAGCGGCCCGCCATTGGAGATCACATTGGTTGAAATCAATGAACCGCCAGCGATCACCCTGCCGTCGATGAAGTCGGCCTGAACGATGTCGCCGCCCGGCGTCGCCCTGGGATTCAGGATCGCCTCGCCGGAGAGGTCGGTGACGCTACCCGAGTCCAGACGCACCCCTTCTCCGGTCCCGAGGTCGCCGAGAACATAGAACGGTGTCGTCTTCGCCTGAGCCTCGGTCACCGAGGACAGGTTCGACACCTGAGCGCCCAGACCGCCCTGCGCCTCGCGGGTCGGCAGGATTTCAGATTGGGTGACCGTGCCGCCTGGCAGGTGGATTGTTCCCTGGTTCCAGAGTTGGCTGACCGTCAGGCTGGACCCCGGCGCCCCTATGATCTGCCCACCCTGGGCGACATGCAGCTCGATCAGGCCCCCAAGCGAAAGGGAGACGGGTTTCTGGTCCCAGGGATCGGCAGGCGTCGCCCGGGTCAGGTCCTGGACTTCGTAGAGGCTGTGGCCTGTTTTCAGATCCAGCCGCAGTTCGTCAATCTGGTGACTGGTAAGCAACGGCGAAAACGCCGATTGGGTCAAGTCTAGGCTTCCGCCAGCGCCAATGACCGCCTTCTGTGTCGCCAGGACCGCATTGTAGCCGCCCAGGCCATTGCCGAAGGTATTGGCGGAAAGCTGGGTGGCGTAAGAGGTTATGTTGTAGTTGGCGAACCCGGCTTCCGAGAAAAATTTCAACGGCAATACGCTGCCGCCGCCCAGGACGGTGACCGAACTGTCACCGAACGCAAAACTCGGCGCGGTCAGGGTGAAGGTTCCCCCGCCGCCAAACCCAAGCGCCCGGATCGATCCGTCCGCGATGGAGATGTGCCCGGTGATGGCGGATGGATTGACGACGACCGATCCCAGGTCGCTGGCGACGCGAAATCCGGACGTCACATTGGTGACGTTGGGGTCGGGTATCAGGAAATAGGTTGTATCCTGGTAGAGGCTAAGATTTCCCCCCTTGGCGGAGAGGTTGAGAGCGCCGACCGCGTTCACATAGCCGCCGCCCGAGACATCGAGTACGGCGCCTGTCGCGATCAGGATGCTGCCACTACTGTCGATCAGGGTTTTTCTGGCGTCTGTCGCGGCGTTCGCGATCGTGTCGCTGGCGATACCGGCCCGCGGCGCCGGCGCCAGGCTGATCTGGCCGCCGTTGAGATAGGCCGAACCGACGATATCGCCCGCCGCGGCGTTGTAGTCGTTGGCCCATCGACCGGCCACGTTGAGCGTTCCGCTCACGCTGATATCGAACGTGCCTGGTTGGACGATCTGAGGGAAGAAAATCGAGCCGCCGATTTGAGCGGTGGACAGATCGATCGTCCCAGAGGGGGCTGTGATCGTTCCTTCGACTGTGAGGGCGCCCCCGGCTAGCCCCTTGAATTCGCCTCCGGCGGCCAGCGTGATTTTCGCGTCCGCCGCCACATCGATCTTGCCTGTGGTTTGGACGGTGAGTTGGCTAAGGCCGGCGCCCGACAGGGCGTTGGCATTCAACGTCAGGGTTTCCAGACGCGCCTTGGGGGCCGTGGATCCGGTGATCTGAGAATAGTCTTTGGCGGCCACGATACTGATATCGCCACCGCCAGACTGGATTTCCGCAATAGGGTCATAAACCTGGGCCTGAATATTCAGGAAACCACCGGACGGCAGTTGCGAGGGCGCGCCCTGCAGCTTGCGCAGGTCGCCATAGATTTGGGCCGAAGCCGACCCCGTACCCGGCGTGGCGCCGACGATCTGCTCGGGTCCGGTATAGGCGGCGGCGAATACCGACCCGTCCAGTACGGCGGCCGACGACTTGATGGTCAGGCTTCCGGCGTCTGCGCCATCGGAATATTGGCCCTCGAAGTGTGTGCCGGTCAGCAACGGATCGACATAGACCCGGTTGATTCCCCAGCGGGGCTGGGAGGCGACATAGCCGCCATAGAGCCCGATATAGCTGGAATCGGGATTCGCCTGGGAGATCGGCACGACCTGACCGTTGGCGTCGATCAAATAGCTCTGCTGGACGTTGCCAGCTTGATAGGTTTTCCAGCCACCGGCTATGTCGATGTTGGCGCCGGACTTGATGATCACGCCAGGGATCGGGGTTGTCACGACGCCCGTGACCGAGGGCGAATAGGTGGCGGTCCCGAGCGTGACATTGCCGCCCTTGGTCAGCAACTCGGCCGCCGTGACTCCAACTTGCTGGGCGTAAGCGACGGCGGAGATCAGCGGCGAGCCGACCCAGGCCACGCCATTGGCGTTCACGCCCGACAGCCTGGGGTCGAGATAGACCGTCTGGCCGTCGAGGAAACCCTGCGCCGTTCCCTTGCGGAAAGCTGGTGAGTTGGCCAGTTCGTTGCCTTTGACCGGGTCGATCTTGATGGCGTTGCGAGAGGCGGGAATCGAGAGGTCGATAACCTTCCCGGTCGTGAAGTCCAGGATGCTGCCGGTTAGGCCTGCCGCGTCGATGGTCGCGCCGTCATCGACGAAGATATTGGTAAGGGCGTTGGTTTTGTCCAAAAGAGACGTCGCGCCCGGGTCGGCGCCGATGCTGATATTGGCGCCGGGCGCATAGATCAGGCTGTTCTGGCCGATGGTGATCGCCGAGGCCGCCAGATCGCCGATCCTGACGCGCGAGGTCTTGAATGCACTCAACGAAGCGTGGTCCTGAGGAATGGCCGCGGCGCTTGTGTCGGGTGTGATCGCGATCAAGGCGTGGATAACGGCGCCGTCCGTCGTGGTGGAATCCTTTAAATCGATCCGGCCGCCGGATAGATTGATATAGCCGTTGCGCGAGACGCTGGTGGTTGCGGTGATCGCGCCGCCCAGATTCTGGACCGAGCCGAATCCAGTGGCGCCCAGCGAAATATAGCCGCGCGGCGACTGGATAATCCCCGTGGCGTTGACGACGCTGTCAGGCGCATCGGTGCTCTGAGCCGTACTACCAACCACCACCAGTCCTCGCACATCGGGATCGGCGCTGTTGGCGTCGCCAGTAGAGGCGCTGGCCTGGATGAAGCGGCCAGATTGTAGCGCCACCTCTCCGTCGGGCGATGTCAGTTGGCCCGAGTTCACCACGTTGGGCGCCAGCAGCATCAAATAGCCACCATCGGCGCTGGTCAGGCTGGCGCCGGAGGCTACACGCACCGAGCCCTCGGTCACGGGGTCGTAACTGGGGCCGAGCAGCGTATTTCCCGTCGACTGGGCCGAAAATGTCGCGGCTCGGGAAGGGCCGAGATTGGCGTTCTGCGCGGCGTATCCCAGGAGTCCGAAGCTTAAAAATTCGCTATCGCGTTGCGCGATGTTCAGAGCGTGGGCAGTGGCGTTCAGTCCTTCCAATGCGTGGCCGATTTCCAGGCTGCTGGCCGCCAGCGAACCGACATTGACCTGGGCCGTGCCGCTGAACAGGATTCCGTTCTGGTCGATTATCAACACTGTTCCCGGGGCGGTGATCTTGCCCTGGATCGTGGTTCCCAGGAACTGGCTCGGGGAGGGCGCGGTCGAGGCCAGGCGCAGGCCGGTGGTGGGATCGAGCTGTCCAACCACGCGGTTGAGCACCACCCAGCTGGCCTGATCCACCCCGTTCTGTTGCTGTTTGAAGGTCAGGCTGGTGTGCTGGCCGACGTTGAATGTCGTCCAGGACAGCACGGCCCGGGGATCTTTCTGAACCACGACGACGTCATCAGGACCAGAGCCGGTGGTGGGCGCGGCGGCGCCCTGCCAAGTGTTGAGACCCGTGGGGTCGGCGGCGGCAAGGACCGGTTTGGCAACCGGCTGAAGGCCGCCGGCCACCAGCCCGTCTGGAACGGTCGAGGCCGCCGCGGCGGCGGCCGTGCGAGCCGCGCTCTGAGCCTGCTGAGCAAACGACAGGGTTTGATAGACCTGGGTCTGGTTTCTGAGAGCACGGGTGCTGGTGGCCGCCATGGCCGCCGAGGAGGTGGTCGGGGCGACGCCGGGGCTGATGATGGCGGAGGTGATTGCCGCGGCCTGGTGACTGGCCGCGTAGAGCGCGCCAAGGGATTGAGCCCGCGCGCCCGATCCGGCGGCCGCGGCGATCAGGGTGGCCAGACTGGCGCCCCACAGCAGCTGGGCGCGTCGGTGGGAGGTGGCGGGGCGGCTGACGGGCTGGGGGCTGTTCATGGTCGGAACCTCGTTCAAATCGTACGGTTGGCGACGGCTCTCCCCGCCGCCATGTCTCATTCGTCCCGTGGGCCAGGTGTCTAGCCGCCGACGCCCTTGGCGGGTCGCGGGGCGTCGAGACGTGGATCGCAATGGTTGTCCCGGATGGTGTCTTCGCGATCCTGGGCGATGTTTTCGAATTCGACGCGCTTGAGCCCCAGGATCGGCTCGCGCGCGGCGAGGGCCGCGCCTAAGGTCAGTTTACGGTAGCTTTGCAGCATCGACTCGCCAAACGCGGTAAGCCGTTCGTTCTTGGTCTGACAAGCGGTGGCGACCCGGGTTATCCTGGCCAACTCAGCCTTCAAACCGTCCCGGTCGGCGGTCAAGGCGCGTCCTAGATCGTCGGCCTTGGCGAAGGCGGCCTTGTATTTTTCCAGCTCCGCGGCGTTGTCGACGGCGGCGGTGGTCAGGGCGGCATTGTCCGCCGTGACCTTGTCCAGGCTCGCCTGCAGTTGGATCGTCTTGGCCGCGCCCCGCCGCGCCGCTCGAAGCTGAGTTTGCGCCGCCGCCAGTTTCTTGGCGCTGTCGGCGTCCGGAAAGGCCGCTGCGGGGGGCGGCGCCACGGCCTGCTGGTCCTGCAACTGGCGAAGCTGCAAAACCGTCGCTCGAAGCTGTCCACGCAATTGGTCGGCTTCGGTGTCGGTAGCCCGGGCGCCGGTTCCCGCCAGGATCAGACCGATCAGGCCAGCGGCGATGAGGGTATTCCGCGCCATGATCAGAACTTCGTATTGAGTTCGAGTTGCAGCACATCGATCGCCAGTGGCGGCCCAAACACCTCCGTGGCGCTCAGCCAGCGTCCAGACAACCAGGTATTGTTGGCGAAATAGTAATTGGCGGACAGAAAGTAACCTTTGGAGTTTGTGCCGCCCAGATGAAAATCGCGGTCGTTGAAGGCGTCGATGACTGCGTCAGGCTCGATATACTTATAGCCGGCCCCTAGGTTCCAATCCCCCTTCGCTGCTGGCCTCGGGTAGCCCACGGTCGCCTTGACCATCCAGCCGTTGGGGCCGCTACGATAGGGGCCGACCGTACTGGGATCCGGCGTCGCGTCGAAATTGTTGACGGCTCGGGCCCCCGCGCCGACCGGCTCATAGGCCAAGTTGCGAACATAGTCGGCTTGTAGCTGGCCGCGGGTTGGCCCGAACAGGGGTATCTCGATCTCGCCAGTGAGGTCGATCAACCGGTAGTTGTACAACAGTCCGACAAACTGCGGCAGGGCGTTCTGGGAACTGTTCGAATTTGCTGAAGCGTTAGGGTTGGGTGTGATATTGCGAACCAGGAAAAGCGTGTTGCCTTTCTGCATGAAACTTGGGCGGCTTGGATCAGTCGTGCACTGCTTGACGTTGTCATAGATGTCACAGGGCGCCGACAGCTGACCTTGCACGTTCTGATAGTCGTAAAACGCAACCGCTCCGCGCGCCGACCAGGACAGCGCGTCGGGTTGGAACTGAGCGCCGATCTGAACGGCGTAAAGCCATTTGGTGCTATCGGAGGTCTTGGCTTCGCTGTTCGTGGGGAAGTTGCCCGAAACGTAATCCAATGGATAGACCCCGGCCGCGGCGAATAACTTCAGGCCTTGATCGCCGATTTGTCGGTTGGCCTGCGCGCTGATCCCATCGAAGTTCAGGTTGTCGTCGAACACCAGATCGGTGTGCAAGAAGGGATTAGGCACCCGGCCGAGACTGACGGTCGACCAATAGTTGGGCGTCAGGGTCAGGTAGGCCTGATCGAGCCAGATATTCTTTTTGCCCAAGCCGCCACCCAGCAACTGCGTGGTGGAAACCGGGCTATTGTCCGACCCTGTGGCCAATCGAATGGTGGCCGCCATCCCTTCAAATACTTTTACATTTACACCCAGGCGGGCACGAATGCTAAGCTGATTGAGGCGATCCTGACGCGTGTCAAGGAACGGTATGCCCCTATTGTTTGTGTTGGCGTTAATATCAGTAGGACCGTTGGCGTTGAAGGCGGAATAGTCGATAAACTGTGAGGTGTTGTTACCGGAATAGAAATTGAACTGATCGCGGAAACGGAAATCACCAAACCACTGAATACGGCTGATCCAGTCGGGAAAAGCCCCAGGACTTGCCCAGCCCTCGGCTTGAGCCTGAGCCAACACATCCTTCTTGATGTCTTCCTTGATCTGGTTGCGAACCACTTGCGGCACGTAAGGCACACGGATGACGCCATCCGGCGCGGTGGCGGCCACCGTCAGCGATGGAGCGCCAGAAGCGGCGCGCGCCTGATTGGCCTCGTCCTCGGCCTGCTGCCGGAGCGCATCGGCGGCATCCTGGGTGATCACGCCCTGTTTCACAAGCAGGCGAACGAGGTTGATGACCATGCTTTCCGATGGCGGCGGGGCCGGCGCGGCCGCCGCAGTGGGCGGGGCGCCAGTCGGCGCCGTGGCGATCGCCTCCGACTGCGCCATCACCGGACCGGCGACCAGCGCCAGGCCCAAGGCCAGGACAGATTCTGCGCCTAGCTGGCGCCTGCCCGAAACGAAACCCATCGGGTTCATGGTGCTAGTTCCTTTTAGTGTCATCCGCGCCGCGTCCCCTTGACATCGACCTC
>JAYVYH010000143.1:0-2150 GCA_043784385.1 Caulobacteraceae bacterium
GACATGGGCTCTGCGGCCAAAGAAGTCGAGCGGCGGGTGGGCGGCGACAATGTGCTGCTGCCCGGGATCAGCTTCGAGATGGGCGGCCTCTATGCCGAACAGCAGTCGGCCTTCCGGGGCATGGCAGCGGTGTTCGCGGCGGCCCTGGCCACTGTCGCGGTGCTGCTGCTCATCCTCTACGAGAACTTCAAGATCGTCGCGACGATCATCGCCATGCCGCTGCTTGCGGCCTGCGCCGTGGCAATTGGGCTGTGGTTGACCGGCATCGAACTCAACATCATGGCCCTGATGGGCCTGACGATGGTCATCGGCATCGTTACCGAGGTGGCTATCTTCTATTTCACCGAATACGACGCCCTTGTGGCTCATGGCGTACCGCCCGGGCAAGCCCTGGTCGACGCCGGCGCCAACCGCCTGCGTCCGATCGCCATGACCACTCTGGCGGCGATCCTGGCCTTGACGCCCCTCGCCCTGACGCTGGGCGCCGGGTCATCCATGCAGAAGCCTCTGGCGGTAGCGATAATCGCCGGCTTGATTGCCCAGGGCCCTCTGGTGCTTTTGGTGATGCCGGCCCTCTATCGCTTGATTGGGGGGGTGGGGGAGCGCGCCAGCCAGCCGCCCCGCGCGCGCGTTTGAGGTCGTTTTAGCGGGTTCGTTCAATCGGTCCTTGGACAAGCGCCGTCCGCACCAGCGTCGACGCCAACTTGGCGCCGGAATATACCCGTTGCCATCAGGTTGAGTTTACTTTGACTGGGCCCTCACTCGGGGCGCAATCTCTCCTTACGGCATGCCGAGGGTCAGACCATGACGCGATGCTACACGGGGGCGACGCTCACCTCAGCCGTCCTCGTCTTTGCCTCGTTCGGTGGCGCCGGAGCGGTGACGCCTTCGCTTGAGACTGTGCAGGTCCCGGTCCGCCCGATCACGCAACGCGATATCGAACAGCTTCCGGTCCACCCGATCCAGGCTATTGGGGTCGGGCGAAATGTGTCGTCTAGGCTGGAATTGGACGTGCTGAATGAAATCAATTCAGCCCGAACCGACCCCCAAGCCTATGCTCAAGGACTGCGTCTCTATGAGAGCGACTACCGCGGAAAACTGGTCAATGAGCCAGGTCATACCGTGGCGATGACAAGCGAAGGCGCCGCCGCGGTCGATGATGCGATCAGCTATCTGGGTCGGCGTCAGCCCGCGCCGCCGCTCCAATGGAGCGACAGTTTAGCCCGCGCCGCGAACCGTCTGGTTTCCGATCTTGGCCCCAAGGGTGGACTTGGCCACGCAGGATCAGACGGATCGACAATGACCCAACGGATCAGGGCCGCGGGTGTCTGGGCGGGGGCCATGGACGAGGATATCTCACTCGTCCCGCGGACAGCGCACGACGTGGTGCGGCAGCTTGTGATCGATGATGGCGTGCCGACACGAGGCCATCGCACAGCGATCTTCGATCCGAACCTATCGATTGCCGGGGTCGCCTGCGGCCCGCACGCCGCCTATGCCTGGATGTGCGCGGTCGACTTCGCTGGCGCCCTGATGGCCGCGCCCGGCGCGCAACGCGGCCCGCCAACGATCACGCCGCCGGAGAAACGCAATGCTTTTGGTGCGCCCATCCCCGGTTCGACGGTCCACAAGGACGGCTCCTGGACCACGACCTTCTATGACGGGGCCAAGACCACCTATTTCATGGACGGCTTGACCCGGACGGTATTTCCCGAGCCGGGCGAGGCGCCGCCACCGAACGCTCCGCCCAGTCTGCCGCCGCCACCGCGGGACGCCACCGTCAATCCCGATGGAACCTGGACGGTGACCTCGAACGACGGCGCCACGACGACTGTCCGACCCGACGGCGTCGCGGTCACGACCCCTTCGGTTCCCCCACCACCGCCAATCACCGATGAAGCGATGTTCAAGGGACTAAATACCTACATCCGCGAACACCCCATCGAGGACGCCGTCAACACCGAACGCGGGGTCAGCGCCGAAGGCGGCAAGGCGCGGAGCGGCACGGTTTCGTACTTCTCGCACGGCGCGGAGATCTATCGCGCGACGTTCGATGCTCAGGGCAAGGTTGTCTCAGCGGGGAAGACCGCCGAAGGGCGCGCCGTGGATACCATGAAGCGGTTCAACTTCGCTTATTTCAGCGGTGAGCA
>JAYVYH010000144.1:0-9373 GCA_043784385.1 Caulobacteraceae bacterium
CCATGCTGTGCTGCTACGTGTGCTCGTAAGGTGGACTTAGGAGCGCAGAGTCGTCGCTACCCTGCTGGCGGGCAAGGCGGCCTTCGGCGGAGGGTTACAAAAAAAGTGAAGACTTCCATTTCCATCTAGGGACGGGATGAAGTTCTCCGGGTGAGAAACCAGCCGCTTCGGTGAACTTGACACCTAAACAACAGGTCCTGATCTATCATCCGATACGGGCCGCCAAATCAGCAGCACGTATCGATCGTCGTCCAGCCGATCACCGACAGTTAGCGCGTCGCAGTACTTGTCCGGTGGTGTATCGCAGCGGTCGCTATAGACTTCATCGTCCGGAAAGTAGGCAATCGTCACCGCCCGGCGCCGGCCGGGCGTGATGTTCGCGCCGGCTCCGTGCGCGATCATGCCACTGTAAATCACGAGCCCTCCCGCCCGAACGGGCGTCCGCCGCGCCTTGATGGTCTGCCACTCGGGAAAAGCGGCGAACAGATCGCGCATGCCAGATCCGATCTCGATATGCGTGAAGTCGCCGAGCTTGCGGGTGCCCGGCAGGTATCACAGGCAACCGTTTCCCAGGATGGCATCGTCGAGCGCCAACCAGAAGTTCACGGCGCGGCGCGTCGTCATCGACCAGTACGGCGTATCGCGGTGGAAGCTGGCCTGGTTCGCGTAGGGCTCTTTTATTAGCGCTTGGTCGTGCGGACTCTGTCAGTGCAAACGCACCTCGCGGTAACGAGTGGCGGTTAGGCGGATGGGATAGCCCGCAAGAAGAAGCCCCACGATCCGTTCCGATGGTTCGACTCTCCGCCCGAGGTGGTCCGGCTGTGGTGAAGCCGTTTCGGTCCGATGTTTGCCGGTGGGATCCGCAGGAAACGGGTTCAGCACATGCGCGCGTTCACCCACTGGCGATGGCGCCTGGATGAAGTCTACGTGAAGATCAACGGCGAGATGCGCTACCTCTGGCGGACGGTAGACCACGAGGGCGAGGTGCTTGAATCCTACGACACGAAGACGCGAGACAAGTTCGCGGCGCTGAAATTCATCAAGAAGGCTATTAAAGGCCACAGCCGGCCCGGCGCCATCGCCACCGACGGGTTGCGTTCCTATGGCGCCGCCCTCAAAGCGGTTGGCGCCGGCGATCACCAGCAGACCGGGCGCTAGTTGAACAGCCAGCTCAAGAATTCCCACCTCCCTTTCCGACGATGAGAGCGCGCAATGATCAGATTTCGAAGGATGAAGACCGTCCAAAAGTTCGCGGCCGTCCACACCCAAGTCCACAATCATTTTCAACAGCAGCGTCACCTCATCAGCTGAGACCTTTACAAAGAACGATGCTCCGCCGCTCTGGCCGAGTGGCGCGCAGTCATGGGATAAACCCCCTTTGGGTTTGGGCCCATTGCGCCCAAGTGGAGACGAGTTGCCGTTGGACTGACAGCACCACCGCCGGCGGCGTTCAGGTCCAATCAGCAGCGTCGAAAGGGCCATGGCGGTGCAGCTACCTATGCTCATAGGGTCGGCTTAAGCGCACAAACTCGCGGCTACCCCACCGCCGGACAGGGCGGCTTACGCCGGAGGCTTATGAATGAAGCATCCTACCGGCGAAGAAGCCGCCAATCATCGGGAGCTCAGCTAGAAGTGACCACAGTTGCTCGGAGCGGGTGTGCCTGCGAAACGCGCCGCCGCCCAAGCAAGGGTTGCCGCCGCCGAGTCCTTCGCACTTGTCTCGTGCCCCTGCCCCGAAATCGACGTGAACCGCACGAGGGCGCCGCCGCGACACATCCGCCTCGCAAAGGCGCTGGTAACGTCGGGGTCGACGATCTTGTCGTGCGGGTTCTGCGCAATCAGGAGCGGCACACCGTTCGGCGCCGCCACCACACTGTTCTGGCGCGCATAGTCGGACCAAGGCCGTATCGTGCCGAGGTCAACATTTTTGAGGCTGTTGCGAAGCGCGAGTACGCCGAGCATCGTGCCAAGCCGCGGCTTCTTGCCCAGCTCGACGCAATTGTTCTGCGCCAGCCGCGTAATAATCCCCTGCGTCGAGCGGTTACCCAGGCTCGCCAGCGGCGCTCCGTAATGGCGCGACCAGCTGTAGGCAGTGAAGGCGGTCAGGAAGGCCCGCACCGACGGATCGCTACCCGCTCGCAGATTTGCGGCCAGATCAGTCGGAGGCGCGGCGGCGGCGGCGCCGAGCAATTGCAGGTCGGGCGCATACGATCGCGCCCGCTGAGCGGTCCATAAAGCAGCATGCCCGCCCTGCGACTCACCCCAGACAACGAAGCGTGAGCCAGTGGCGGCGCCGGCAATTTGCCCAGCGGCACGGACGGCGTCGAGCGTAGAGTTAGCGGCTTCGACGCCGCCCAAATAGGCGTGTGCCGTCGAACTGCCGAGCCCAGGATAGTCAGGTGCGACGATCACGAAGCCGCGCCGCATAGCGTCACCGATGCCCGGAGTCCCGGCGAAGAAGTTGGCGCTGAGCGATGGCGCGCATCGCTCAGCGACGCCCCACGTGCCGTGAGTCCAGGCGATCACCGGGCGCGGCTTGGATGGGATTGCTTCACGCGGCGCAACGACCATGCCGCTCACCTCGATCGGCTGACCTTGATCGCTGGTCGTCCAATAGCGGATGCGCCAGGCTTGTGCGCCATCGGGCGTATCGACGACCGGATCGGACGAAATCAACCTACCAGCGGGCGCGGCGGAAGAAATCGTGGCGGCGAGCGTCAACACGATCGACATCGCTACAAGGCCAAGAAATCCCATAATACCCTCCTCGGTTCGCACTGCCGTTAAAGGCTGCATGAGTCAGCCAATAGCAGCCCGACGGCGTAGTCGTAAAACTTTTATCGAAACTATGCTCAAGTCGAGCGGTAATCATGATATCCGTCCTTTGACATTGACCTCGGAGGAACGACGCATGTAGAAACGCGCCCTCATATTAACAGTGCCTCTTCCCGCCAGCCCCTCTGCGTCAACGCCGGAAACGGATCCAAGCCGCGCACATGGAGCACCTGGCCCGGATCGATATCCGCCCCGCTTCTAACCAGCTTACTATCATCTAAATGCGCCTCTCGACGGTTACTCTCCCTCATGCTAATATTTTTTCTGCACAATTGTCAGGTGCGGTGACAAAACTCTGGGAGCAAGGGTATGCGTTCACGACTTTGGCTGACATCCGCGTTGATCGCCGCGATCTCGCCAGCGTCACTGCCCGCGCAAGATCGCATGGCGCGTCCAGTCGGCCCGCAGCCCGTGCAGCCGAGCCCGCCTGGCTTGCCTCAGATACAGCCCGTTCGACCGAGCCCAAGCCCCCCAGCGATCCAGCCGCCGCGTCCTGGAACCGGCGGGCCGCAAATCCAGCCGCCGCGCCCAACTCCTTCCCGGCCGCGACCGCCTCACAACGGCAATCGTCCGGGCTTCCATCGACCGCCCAATTACCGACCGGCCTATTACCGCTACCCGCGCGGCTACCACTATCGCCGATGGACCGTCGGCGCCGTACTGCCGGCGATCTTGTTCGGCTCGGGCTACTACTTCCACGACTACTTGGCATTCGGCCTCTACCCGCCGCCGACCTATTTCCGCTGGATCCGCTACGGTCCGGACCTGGTGCTCGTAGACACCCACAATGGACGTGTCAGGGATGTCCGCTACGGGGTCTTCCGCTAGCCGCCGAGCGGGTGCGAGAGCAGTTTCGAATGCGGTGTGTTGTCGCGACGACAGCGCCTTTGATCGCAACGCACGCATCGACGGTCACGCATCGTCTGCGGGCGCCTTTGCCGCTCTCGACAGGCAATCCGCGGAAACTTACATCGTCGCGTCGGGCCTGAAGCATGCCGCGGCGGGTCCGGCGGTGAGGTTCTCAGACATCTTTCTGATGGATGCGAGAACCGTGACGAGCGCCTACGCAGAGGCTCGTACGGAAGGGGGTGGCTGGAACATTCCAGTGTCTCTACAACCGCCGTTCAAGGCGCGCGGAAGCCCAGGAGTGGATATCGTCGGTCAAAGCCTTCCCGCCTGCCTCCGATATCGTCAAGCGGGACGTCTGGTGGCGGGCCGCTGCTGTCGTCGGGCGCGGTGTCGCGCGGGGCGGCGACGTCACGCTCATGTTCGGAGCCGACGGAAAAATCACCAGTGAATCCGGATGCAACAACTACTTTGTCAATTACCAGCTCACGAGCGCGACCCTAGCGGTGTTTACGCCGATAATCAGCACACGGATGATGTGTCCGCCCAGCGTCATGGGTGAGGAAGCTGACTTTTGGAAAGCGCTCGGTGAGGCGGTCGGCGCGGCGGTGCCGCCGGACGGCGCATTGGAGCCTTGTCAGGCACAATTCACCAGCGGCTAACCGGCGGGCTGATAAACCCTCGCATGGCCAAGTCCGACAATCCATACTGCTGGTTTGACTCTTCTCCGGAGGTGATCCGGCTGGTGGTCATGATGTATGTCCGCTACCCGCTGCGCCTTCGGAACGTCGAGGACCTGCTGTTCGAACGAGGCATCGACATTTGTCACGAGACGGTTCGGTCGTGGTAGAACCGGTTCGGTCCGATGTTTGCGGGAAGAAATTCACCGGAAACGGGTGCAGCACATGCACTAGTTTACCCACTAAAAGTGGCGCCTGGATGAGGTCTACGTGAAAATCAACGGCGAGATGCGCTACCTGTGGCGTGCCGCCGACCACCAAGGTGAGGTGCTGAAATTCTTCGTCACGAAGACGCGAGACAAGACCGCGGCCCTCAGATTCATCAACAAGACGATGAAACGCCATGGCCGCCCAGGCGCCATCGTCACCGACGGGTTGCGTTCCTATGACGCCGCCCTAGGATGGTTGAAGCCGCCGATCTCTAGGAGCCGGGCGGTGGCTGAACAACCGGGTCGAGAATTCCCACCTTCGCTTCCGGCGACGAGAGCGGGCGATGCTGCGGTTTCGGATGATGAAAACCCTGCAGGGGTTCGCGTCCGTCCACGCCCAAGTCCACAATCATTTTCAACGGCAGCGTCACTTCATCAGCTGAGACCACTACAAAGAACGACGCTCCGCCGCCTTGGCCGAGTGGAAGATCGTCGTGGCATAAGCCCTGCCCGGGATTAGGCGGAGTCCGTCTTGACGGAGAACAAGGGCGCGCTGGACTGACACCACCGTCTGCCCGTCCCCTACTACCTGCCAGAGCCCAGCCGTCCAACCTCCCGGAAGTTCCTGCCCACCCCCGCCGGACACGGTTTACGGTTTCCGGGTGCGGCGGGAACGATGGCAAGTGGTCGAACACCTGATGCCGCCAATGGCGATTCGTTTCGATGGCGCAGCTTGCAACCCGGAGGGGGCCGCCACTACTGTTGAACACACCGATAAGGTGATGGCTGAAGTGAGAATTGTATGAAGAGTTTATTGATCGCCAACCGGGGCGAGATCGCCATCCGCATCGCCCGCACGGCGGCCGAGATCGGGTTGAAAACGGTAGCGATATTTGCCGAGGATGACGCGCTGTCTCTGCATACGCGCAAGGCCGATCGGGCAATTGCGCTGACGGGGTCAGGTGCGGCGGCCTATCTGGATCGAAATCAAGTGATCGCCGTGGCACTGGAGATGGGCTGCGACGCCGTGCATCCCGGCTATGGCTTTCTATCGGAGAGCGCGGGGTTCGCGCGCGATTGCGCCGCAGCGGGCCTGACGTTCGTCGGGCCAGCACCTGAAACTCTGGCCCTCTTCGGCGATAAAATACAGGCCCTGGGATTGGCGGAACGGTGCGGTGTGCCGACCTTGCCTGGAACTCGGAAAGTGACCAGCCTGGACGAGGCGGCGGCGTTTTTGGATGGGTTGGGCGCGGGCGCAGCCGTGATGCTGAAGGCCTTGGCCGGCGGCGGTGGCCGCGGCATGCGGTTGGTGACGGCGGCGGCAGATCTGGCGGCTGCCTATGAGCGCTGCGCCTCGGAGGCGCTGGCCTCTTTCGGCGACAGCCGGCTTTATGTCGAGCAGTTCTTTGCTCGGGCGCGCCACATAGAGGTGCAGATTATCGGTGACGGGTGCGGAGCGGTCAGTCACCTATGGGACCGCGAATGCAGCATCCAGCGGCAGCGGCAGAAGCTCATCGAAATCGCGCCGGCGGGTGGCTTGGACGAAAAGGTACGGACGCAACTGCTCGCGGCGGCGGTAAAGCTGGGCGAGGCGGCAAGCTACCAGTCGCTGGGCACAATCGAGTTCCTAGTCAATGTCGGTGGGTCTGGTCCATTGTTCACATTTATCGAGGCCAATCCGCGGCTACAGGTCGAGCATACAGTAACCGAGGAAATCTCTGGTCTGGACTTGGTGCGGATCCAGCTGGAGGTGGCGCGCGGCCGGACTCTGGTGCAGCTGGGGCTGACGCAGGCTGAGGTTCCGGCCCCGCGCGGCGTCGCGATACAGACACGGGTTAATCTGGAGACAATGACAACAGATGGTGGCCCCCAGCCATCGGGCGGGGTCCTTTCCGCCTATGAGCCGCCGTCGGGTCCGGGCGTGCGCGTGGATGGCTTTGGGTACAGCGGTTATCGGACCAGCGTTCGATATGACTCGTTGCTGGCCAAATTGATCGTACGTGCGCCGGACCTGACCGGGGCTGCAGCCAAGGCTTACCGGGCGCTGTGTGAGTTCAAGATCACCGGAGTGTCGACCAACATCGCTTTCCTGCAGGCGATCCTGAAGAGCCCGGCATTCGTCGCCGGTGCTTTGCATACGCGGATGGTGGAGGAGGATATTGCGGCCTTGGTTGAGGCTGCTGCGAGAGAGCACCCGCGCCTACACTTCGACGCCGCACACGCGCAGCGTCGCGCGGGGGCCAAGGTTGACGCGGTCGATCCACTGGCGAGTCTGGCCCACGGGAAGAGCGTCGTGTCGGTGTCCGACCACGCTGCGCCACCTGCGCCCTCGTCCCCAGATGACATCATTGGGCCGGATGGGACCACGTCGCTGCGCGCGCCAATTCAGGGCACGGTGGTGGCCCTGGCCGTGGGGCCCGGCGCGGCGGTGCGCAAGGGACAGGCGGTGTTGATCATGGAGGCGATGAAGATGGAGCATCTTTTGACCGCTCACGTCAGCGGCTTCGTACGGGAGTTTACCGTAGCCGTGGGCGATACAGTCTTCGAGGACCACCCTCTCGTGTTCATCGAGGCAGCCGACATTGGCGACGCCGGGATCGGTGAGGCCCAGGCGGTTGATCTGGACGTCATACGCCCGGATCTGGCGGAGGTGTTGGATCGGCATAGGATGACGCGAGATACCGCCCGTCCGGGTGCTGTCGCACGTCGGCGCAAGACGGGACAACGGACGACGCGGGAGAATGTCGATGACCTGCTGGACGATGGCTCATTCGTCGAATATGGGCCACTCGTGCTGGCGGCGCGGCGGCGGCGTAACACCCTTCAGGAACTTATCGAACAGACGCCTGCGGACGGGCTAGTCATGGGAATTGGTCGGGTCAACGGTGACCGGTTTGCCGATGAGACCGCGCGGTGCGCAGTGATGGCTTACGACTACACGGTGTTAGCCGGCACCCAGGGCGCATACAATCACAATAAGATGGACCGACTGATCGAGGTCGCTGAGCGGGCGAGGCTGCCGGTGGTGTTCTTCTGCGAGGGCGGCGGCGGTCGACCGGGAGACACCGAGGGCGGCGGATTCACGCGGGGCTTCGAGTTCTGGCCCCAACTGTCAGGTCTGGTGCCTTTGGTGGGTATGACCTCGGGGCGCTGCTTTGCTGGCAACGCCTCGGTGCTTGGCTGTTGCGACGTTATTATCGCCACAAAGAACTCATCCATCGGGATGGGTGGTCCCGCAATGATCGAGGGTGGGGGCCTTGGCGTGTTTCGTCCCGAAGAGATCGGTCCGGTCAGCATCCAGGAGCCCAACGGCGTCATTGATGTTGTGGTGGAGAGTGAGGCCGATGCGGTGGCCGTAGCGAAGCAATACCTCTCCTATTTTCAAGGCAAGGTGGCGGAATGGTCCTGCGCGGACCAACGCAACCTGCGAAATGCAATCCCCGAGAACCGGCTGCGAATTTATGACATCCACGCCCTGATCGAGACCTTAGCCGACGACGGTTCTGTTCTGGAACTGCGCCGCCGGTTCGGCCCGACCATGGTTACCGCCCTAGTCCGAATCGAGGGCCGGCCGATGGGGGTCATCGCCAATAATCCGCGACATCTCGGCGGGGCCATCGATAGCGACGGAGCCGATAAGGCTGCCCGGTTCCTGCAAATCTGCGAGGCCTTCGACATTCCGGTGCTGTCGCTGTCGGATACGCCAGGGATGATGGTGGGGCCGGAGATCGAGAGGACAGCCCTGGTGCGGCATTGTTCGCGGCTGTTTCTGATTGGCGCGAACCTGACAGTGCCGATCCTCAGCGTAATCTTGCGCAAGAGTTACGGCTTGGGCGCGATCGCTATGACCGGTGGCAGCTACCAGGCATCGATGTTCGCTGTCGCTTGGCCGACAGCGGAATTCGGCGGTATGGGCCTGGAGGGCTCGGTGAAGCTTGGCTACCGCAACGAACTGGCCGCGATTGCGGATCCGGCCGAGCGCAAAGCGAAGTTCGACGAAATGGTGGCCCAGGCCTATGAGTCGGGCAAGGCGCTCAGCCGGGGTAGAGGGCCCGGCATCGACGACGTGATCGATCCGGCCGACACCCGCCGCTGGATCGTCGGGGGGCTGAGGGCGTTACCGACACCGCCTGCGCGGACAGAAAAGAAGCTGAAATGGATCGACGCTTGGTAATGCCTTGTCAGGCCCAATTCACCAGCGGCTAACCGGCGGGCTGATAAACCCTCGCATGGCCAAGTCCGACAATCCATGCCGCTGGTTTGACTCTTCTCCAGAGGTGATCCGGCTGGTGGTCATGATGTATGTCCGCTACCCGCTGCGCCTTCGGAACGTCGAGGACCTGCTGTTCGAACGAGACATCGACATTTGTCACGAGACGGTTCGGTCGTGGTGGAACCGGTTCGGTCCGATGTTTGCGGGAAGAAATTCGCAGGAAACGGGTGCAGCACATGCACCAGTTTACCCACTAAAAGTGGCGCCTGGATGGGGTCTACGTGAAAATCAACGGCGAGATGCGCTACCTGTGGGGTGCCGTCGACCACGAAGGTGAGGTGCTGGAATCCTTCGCCACGAAGACGCGAGACAAGACCGCGGCCCTCAGATTCATCAAGAAGACGATGAAACGCCATAGCCGACCAGGCGCCATCGTCACCGACGGGTTGCGTTCCTATGGCGCCGCCTTCAACGCAATTGGCGCCGTCGATCGCGTAATTACCCACCCCCTTGCGGCGGGGTGTGAAGGCTGATTCAAGATGGCATGGGCCGGTTGGATCTTGAGCTTCTGAGCAAGGCTGAGCTGATCG
>JAYVYH010000145.1:0-1942 GCA_043784385.1 Caulobacteraceae bacterium
GAGGCGGTACGGGCCGAGAAGGTCAGGTCGCACGAGAGGCCGCTGGCGTTGTCGTCGAGGATGATGCGCGTCCGCCGCATCGGCTCGATGACCTCCATGCGGAACGGGCCGACGTCCATCTCGGTGCGCTCGATCGGCGCCCGGCGCGAGCCGTAGAAACAGTGCTGACGCTCACCTGGCCGGACGGTGCTGAAGGCGCAATCCATGATCCCGCGGTGCGGATACACCGCCATGCCGATACCGAAGTAATAGGAGCCATCGGGCGCATAGCCGTTGAACCATGTGCGGTCATAGGCGTTGCGGTCGCTGGTCGCCACGTGGGCAAGGGGCTCGGGAGTCTGGTGGACCGGAAAGTCGTCGAGTTTGTTGAGCATGGCGTGTCCTGATTGGGGTCAAAAAGCGGAGTCGTAGGCGCGCCGGGCGACGTGGGCGTCCAGGAACGTCCAGATTTTCAGGTTCAAAGCCGAGGCCCAGGCCTCGCCGCGCGCCTCGGCGTCCTCCGCATAGGCCTGCAGATCGATCAGCACCCGCATGGCGATGTCAGCCAGGGCGCTTTGGTCCTTGACGCGCAGGCTGGCCGGCCGCGCCGCGATCGCCGCCGACATCCTGGCGGCGAGCGCCACATCGTCGATAGAACCGAGCGCCGCTTCGAACAGGGCGCGCATGTCGTCCTGATCCGCGACCAGCACCTCGACGGCTCGATCGTAATCCTGAGCCACCATGTCCAAAAGTGCGGTCGTCAGCCCCAGATCGGCGGCCGTATAGGCGTCGACAGCCTTGGGAATCAGGTCGGCGACGACACGGGTGGCGAGGTGCCTGACGCCTTCGGAGCCCCTGGGGATCATGCCTTGGCCTCGTAGAATCGACGGGTTGAGTGCGGCGACAGATAGTCGGCCAGGATCCGCTGCTGGCGGTCGGTCATCAGCCAACCCGCCATCGCCAGGATCGGCTGCTTGCTAGCCCCGTTGTGATAGTCCTCGCTGGACGAGATCCAGATGCCGATCCCCTTGACCGAGGCGAACACCCGCCACCAGTTGAAGGCGGCGGGATTGACCTTCAGACCACTGGCCGCCTCCCAATGGCGGATCGCCTCGGCGTGCGGCAGAAGCTGGCCGGCGCGTTCAGGATTTTGCCAGCACCACAGCGGGTCGAGCGACCAGGCCAGGTCCTCCAGAGGATCGCCCAGGTGGGCCATTTCCCAGTCGAGGATGGCGGCGATCTCACCGTCCGGCGTGTAGAGAAAGTTGCCGGTCCGATAGTCGCCGTGAACCAGGCTCAGCTTCTGGGCCGGCGGCGGCGGGTGTCGCCGCAACCAGCGGACGGCCGCCTCGGCCACCGGATTGGGATGAATCTCGTCGGCGGCGATCACGCCGGTCCAATATTCCATCTGCTCCATCGCGCAGGTTTCCACCGTCGTGGCGGGCATGGCGTCGGCGAGGCCCAGCGCCAGGGGATCGAGAGCCGCGATTTCCCCCAGCAGCGTCCACTTCCGCCGCCCCATGGTTTCCCGATGTTCATCCGGAATGGCGTCGGCCGAAGCCTGGCAGCCGGTGATTTCGCTGGTAATGGAGAACGGTCGGCCGAGCCATCTCAGGTCGGCCTCGAGAAACAGCGGCTCCGGCGTCGGGACGCCGGCCCGGTGGGCCGCGTCCATCGCGCGGTATTCGGTGGCCCGGTCGGTGTCGATCAGGCTGGTTTCCGGATCCAGCCGCACGATCAGGCCGCGCTGCTCTTCGCCCACCATCGCCGCGCAACGCCAGGTCTCGCGCGAGGCGCCGCCGGGGATGCGGCTGACGGTCTCGACGCGGGCCTCGGTGTTCCACTGGCGTGACAGATAGGCGCTCAGGCCCGAACGCAGTTCATCCTCGCGTGGCGTCATCGTTCCTCCGCCGGCCCCGTTGATCGAGCCGGTCTTGTTCTTACTATTCCCCGAACCGGGCGC
>JAYVYH010000146.1:0-11727 GCA_043784385.1 Caulobacteraceae bacterium
TGGCAGGCCGATACATCGGCGCGCTGACGGTTTTGGAGCGCGATCCGGCCTTGATGCAAATCTGTGAACTTACGGTGGTAATACCCACCTACAATGAGCGCGACAACATCGCGCCGTTGATCCAACGCCTCAAGCGCGCCCTGAAGGGCATCGCTTGGCAGGCTATCTTCGTTGACGACAATTCGCTCGATGGCACGGCCGAGGCCGTCAAGGCGATGGCGGCGTGCGATCCAAGGATACTCTGTCTCAAACGAGTGGGGCGCCGGGGTCTGGCGGGCGCCGTACTGGAGGGTGCGTTGGCGAGCGCCGCGCCCTTCGTCGGCGTGATCGACGCAGATCTTCAGCACGACGAAACGGTATTGCCTCAAATGCTGGCCAGTCTGAAGTCAGGCGAGACCGACCTGGCGATCGGGAGTCGATTCCTGACGTCTTCAGGACCTAAAAAGGGCCTCACGCCGTTTCGAAAGGCGGGTAGCCGACTGGCCAACATGTTGGCGCGGGCCGTACTGAAAGTAGATGTCAGTGATCCAGTCAGCGGGTTTTTCATGATCCGCCGCGATCTGATTGAGACGGTCGCGCCCGATCTCACCAATGATGGCTTCAAGATTCTTTTTGATATCATCGCCTCGCAGCGATCGCCGCCGCGGATTAAGGAATTCCCCTATGTTTTTGCCGAGCGACAGGCCGGCCACAGTAAAATGGACGAACGTGTAATCATCGAATATCTGGGACTGATATTGACCAAACTGACTGGAAACCTGCTGCCCACGCGCTTTCTGATGTTCGCCATGGTAGGCCTTGGCGGTGTCGCGGTTCACATGGCGGTGCTCTATTCAGGGCGCGCCGCGGGGCTTCACTTCATTATCAGCCAGGGCGTCGCGGCGATGACAGCCATGACGACGAATTTCCTGGTTAATAATTCGGTGACCTATCGCGACTGCCGTCTGCGCGGGATGAAATTGCTGACCGGCTATCTAAGGTTCTGCGCACTCTGTGGCGTGGGTCTCCTGGCCAATGTGGCCGTGGCCAACCTGGTGCACGAACATACGCCAATCTGGTGGCTAGCCGGCGCCGCCGGCGCCGCCTCCGGCGCGGCGTGGAACTATGTCAGCACCTCCGTCGCCGTCTGGTAAGTCCCGAACGCCGGTTGAATCCCCGCCCTGGGGTCTCATCGGCCTGATTTCAGTTCTGTTCGCGGTCCGGCTGTTCCTGGCGGCGACTCTGCATCTGACCGAGGACGAGGCCTACTATCGGCTTTGGGCGCAGGTTCCAGCGCTTGGCTACTATGATCATCCGCCGATGGTGGCCTGGTGGATTTGGCTGGGCGTCCACCTCGTGGGTGACACGCCGCTGGGCGTCCGACTGCTGCCGATCGTCAGTTGCGCCGTTTCTAGCCTGGTGGTTTTCGACCTCGCGCGATTGGCGGGCGGGACGCCTGTCGATGCCCAGAGAGCTGGCGTTTGGTACAACGCGATGCCTCTGGTGGCCTCTGGGGGGTTTCTGGCCGTTCCCGACGCCCCGGCCGCCCTGTTCTGGACCCTGTCGCTGTGGGCAGCCTTGAAAGCCCTGGATCGTCGATCCCTGGGTTGGTGGAGCGCGGCCGGGGTCGCGGCCGGCCTGGCGATACTATCGAAATATTCGGCTCTGTTTCTGGGGCCAGGATTGCTGATTTGGCTGACCTGGAGTCCTGCCGGACGTGCCAGCCTGCGGACCCTGGGTCCCTGGCTGGCCCTGCTTGTGGCCGTGAGCCTGTTTGGTCTCAACCTGCGGTGGAACGTCGACCATCAATGGCTGACCCTGATCAAACAGTTCGGGCGAATAGCGCCGCACCGCTTGGCGCCGCGTTATCTTGTCGAGTTCGTCTTCACCGAGGCGCTGTTGCTCAATCCGTTGCTGGCGGTGTTCCTCGGACGGTTGGCCTGGCCCAAACGGAGGGACGTGGAGCCGGGACCAAGCCTAATCCCCTTCATTGCTTCCAGCGCGCCGTTCGTTGGCTATCTGCTGCTCCACAGCCTGCATGACCGCATTCAGGCCCACTGGCCCGCGCCGGTCTATCCGGCCCTGGCGATCAGCGCCGCCTTCTCCGCGGGAGGGCCAGGGTCTGGCTGGGCGCGCCTGCGCGGGCTGGTTCCTGTGTTTGGCCTATCCGCCGCCGTGATCGCCGCAGTCTATGTCAGCCTGCCACTGGTGGGTGTTTCGATCCCGTTCGATCCGGCTGGCCCGATCCGCGGATGGCCGGGCTTCGCCGGAAAAATCGAGGCCATGCGCGTCGAGATCGGAGCCAGCTGGGTGGCCACCACAAGCTACGGTCTAACCGCCCAGCTGGCCGATGAACCGGCCATCGCCGCACCCATCCTGCAGATCAATGAGCGCGCCCGCTGGAGCGGCCTCCGGCAAGGCGCCTGGGCCGATATCACCAAGCCCGGCCTGCTGGTTGAGCTTCAACGCCGGATCGATCCGGCGGCTCTGCGGCGCTGTTTTACAATAGTTCGGCCGCTGGGCGTGGTGGAGCGGGGATCGCCCGGTTCGGTGGCAAAGTCCTATGGCGTGGTGCTATTGGGCGGGCCGAAGCGGGATGTGGCGCGAAATGGATGCGACGAACCCGCCCGGTCGATCCGATAGGTCCGCCCGCCTTAGCGACCGCGCCGGTGGCCGCGCTCTAATCGGCGCTGGACCGGCGTCTTGGGAAGCGTGTCGAGCGTGAGATAGCCCAGATGCCGATTGTCCAGGGTGGCGAAATGAGCCTCGGCAAGCCTCACAAAATCACTTTTCTGGACAAGGCCCCGGAAGTTGATATCGGCGGCCGCGACGGGTTCAGGCTCATCGAAAAAACTGTAGGGCGACGCCCCGGCGCCGGAGGCGTCATAGGGCTTTGAACGGGGATCGGAATCCGGACCCTGGTCCTGACCCGCCCCTGGATCAACTGTGCCCCCCGGGCCGGTGGCGCCCCCGGGTCGGAAGCTTCCCTCACCACCGGGACCTTGACCGCCAGGGATACCCTGAGCGCGCCAAAGCAGGGGTTTGACCACCGTCGGACCGCCGCCGCCAATCTCGACCCTCATGCCCAGCACCTCTGGGGCGATCCTCTGTTCATAGTAAGCGACTTCCTGAGGGCTGATCACGCCGTCGCCGTTGCGATCGAGAAGCTTAAAGAAGGTCAGGCTGTCGGCGATGAACTCGGCGTGGTCGATCTTGCCGTCGCCGTTGGCATCGGCCAGTTTGAACCAGTCAACAACGGGGTAGGGCGCGTCAGCCTTGGCGCGGAAGGGCCGTCCAGGGGGGCTGATGAACACATTTCCCGGCGCGCTGGCGCCCAGCGGACCATCCTTGGCGACGGCTGAAACTGCGGCGGCAAGGACCGACATGGTCAGGGCCGTGACGGCTAACCAGACAAGCTTACGATGAGTTGGCGGCATGGCGATCTCCAGACAACGGGGTCATGGTGAAATACGACATCCTCATCGCGCGAACCCGTGCGGGGGGCAACGGGCTTCACCAGCACCGCCACCAGCAAACAGGATTGGATGAATCACCCATGCCATGGTTGATCGTGATTGGTTTCGTCCTGGGTCTTCCCCTGGCCGCCGAGCTTGGCGGTCGGGTTCATCGCCTGATCACGCGCCGCGCGCCGCCCGATCCCACGGGAGCTGGATTCCTTGCGGCGGGCGCAGTCGGGTTGCTGGGTCTGCTGATGGGCTTCACTTTTTCGATGGCCACCGAGCGATTCGAAACACGGCGCGCGCTGGTGGTCTCGGAGGCCAACGCCATGTCGACGGTGTATCTGCGCGATCAGCTACTGGGGGCTCCCTCGGACGCCCGGCTTGAGTCGCTGATGGTTCGTTACGCCAACGTGCGCCTCGATTTCTTCAACGCCGGCGACAACCCGGGCCGTCTGCGCGAAGCGACCCGGCGCACGTCCAGCCTTCAGGACGATATCTGGCGCGAGACCGGTCAGGCCTTGACGAGACCTGCCAACGCCCTCCTGGCTACGGCGGTCCTGTCGGCGACCAACGAGATGTTCGATCTCGCTTCGACGCGCGCCGCGGCGCGGGAAGCGACGGTGCCGATGGCGATCATCTGGGCGGTCACCTTCTGCGCCTTCGCGACCGCCGGGGTTTGCGGCTACGGGTTGGAGGCCGGCGCGCATCGTCACAGGGTGGCTTCCACGATGCTGTTTGTCCTGATCGCAGTCGCCCTAATAATGATCCACGACGTCGATTCACCGCGCGGCGGCTTGATCAAAGCGCCGCAAGGTCCGCTGATCAATGAGGCGGCTGACCTTGCCGCCCGGCAGGCCGGACACGCGGGCGCAAAGCCCCCGGAAGGGTCCAACTAAGTCAATGCCCGCTTGTTATGTCGATCGCCTCAGTCTGTTTCCCGGGGAGTCCTTCTTGCTGCACGGCTCGTCGGAGACGGCCCGATGCGGACTGGAAATCGCCAGAGTCGGCCTGGAGAGAACCGTTGTCATGCGATCCGAGGTGATGGTCGGGAATTATCCACGGCCCAATCACGCCGACCGCGACGGCTGTGGCTGGCCCGCGGCGACCGAGGTGAAGATTCCGGCGGACTGGACCAGTGGCTACTACGATATTGTGCTGACCGACGCGGAGGGCCTCGCCGCCCACCACTTCATTTGCGTGAAATCAGCCAAGGGAAGGCCGACGTCGAAGGCTGTCCTGGTCCTGACTACCAATACACTGCACGCCTATAACTATTGGGGTGGGGCGAGCGCCTACGCCGACGTGGAGGCCTTGATGAGCCGCCGCGCGACGCTTCCCGAGGCCATGGCCGGCGCGATCGGGCGGCTATCGACACAGCGGCCTTTTCCGCCGTTGTTGCTGGCCGCACCGGCCGATATGCCGAGGCTGGTCAACGACCGCAAGCGGGGGTTCGAGGAGCGGCCCTGGGCCGGCGCCGACCCGGCCTGGTCCCGCGCCCACCGCCAGAGCCCCTATGACGGTTCGGCCGGCTATCTAAACAAATGGGAACATCACTTCGTCCGCTGGGCGGAGGAGGAGGGGATAGCTCTCGACTATCTGACCGACCACGACCTGGATACGGATCCGGCGGTGTTGGACGACCATGACCTCGTCATTCTCGTCGGCCACAGCGAATACTGGTCGGGGCCGCAGCGCCGGGCCATCGACGGCTTCGTCGAGGCCGGCGGCCGGCTGGCGTGTTTTTCCGGCAACACCGCTTTCTGGAAGGTGCGCTGGGAGGACGAAGGCCGCACACTGATCTGTTACAAGTGGAAGGGTTTTGAGGCCGACCCGGTGGCGACCGCCGATCCCCCGATGGGAACACACCTCTGGTCCCACCCTGCCTTCGATTGGCCCGAGGCGGCCACGACCGGACTGTCCTTCCTGTTCGGCGGCTATCACCGCCTGGGTTTGTGCGCGGCGCGCGGCGCGGGTGGCTATACGGTCTACCGAGGCAAACACTGGGCGCTGGAAGGCTGCGATCTCTACTATGGCGATGTGTTCGGCGACGCCCTGCCCTTGGTGGGCTACGAAAACGACGGCTGCCCGCTGACCGTGGGCGATGACGGCCTGCCTGCGCCGGTGGCGCGGCTAGGAACGCCGGCCAATCTGGAGATCATCGCCATGGCGCCGGCCGCCTTCGCCGAGAGCCCAAGCCCCTACCGGCCGTTGATTCCCCCCGAAATGCTGGAGGTTGTCGCCGAAATCGCTCACGGCGACCCGGGCGTGGCGGCTCAGGCCCGAATGTTGCGCGGCCACGCGGTGATGGCCTCGTTCAAAAAAGGCCGGGGCGAGGTTTTCAACGCCGGAACCACCGAATGGGCTCATGGCCTGTCGGCGGGCGATCCGTTCGTGACGCGGATCACCCGCAATGTCCTGCAACGGTTTTTACAGTCTTGATTTCAAGTCGCCGGCGCCCCGATCGGCGTCGATTTCAGGATCGCGGTTTCTTCCTCGGTCATATCGGTGGGGATGTTGGCGAACATGGGTGTGCTGAGGTAGCGCTCGCCGGTGTCGGCAAGCATGCAGAGGATATGGGCGCCGGCCGGCGCTGTCTCGGCCACCTTCAACGCGCAGGCGAAATTGGCGCCAGAGGTAATGCCGACGAAAATCCCCTCATGTCTGGCCAGATCCTCGCTGCCCTTGATGGCTTGCGGGCCAGTGACCGGGGTCAGTTGGTCGATAACCTTCAGATCGACGGCGCCCTGGGTGTTGAAGGGGATGAAATCGGGCGTCCAGCCCTGCATGACGTGTGGCGTCCAGGCCGGATGAGCCCCGGCCGGAGAATGGTCGGCGTTGCGGGCCTGTGGCTGACCGCTGGCCAGTAACTGGGCGGTGTCAGGCTCGGAGACGATGATCTTGGTCTTTGGGCTTTCGGTGGCCAGCACACGTGAAACCCCAGTGAGGGTGCCGCCGGTGCCATAACCGGTGACCCAATAGTCGAGGCCGACATCCTTGAAGTCGTCGATGATTTCGCGTGCCGTGGTGCGCGAGTGCATGTCGGGGTTAGCCTGGTTCTCGAACTGGCGGGTCAGGAACCAGCCGTGGGCGTCGGCCAGCTCCTTGGCCTTTTCCACCATGCCGATCGCCCGTAAGGCGGCCGGCGTCAGGACCACCTTGGCGCCCAGAAAGCGCATCAGGCGCCGGCGTTCGATGCTGAAGCTGTCGGCCATCACCACCACCAGCGGATAGCCCTTCTGGGCGCAGACCATGGCCAGGCCGATGCCGGTGTTGCCGCTGCTGGCCTCGATCACCGTCTGGCCGGGTTTTAGGTCGCCGGAGGCTTCGGCCGCCTCGATGATGCCAAGCGCCAGCCGGTCCTTCACCGACCCCAGCGGGTTGAAGGCCTCGATCTTGACCCACAGGTTGACGTGCCCCGGGGCCAGCTTGCCGATCCGCACCACCGGGGTGTGACCGATCGTCTGAAGAATGTTGTCATAGCGCGCCATGCTGTTCCTCCGGTGTTGGGCGTACGTTCGCAGGGGATCGCTGTGAGGTCCAGGGCCGAAGTATTCGGCCAACGGCTTCAGCTGGCGGCGCGTGCGTCGGCCTCGACCTTGGCGCGGGGAATCAGGCGAATGGTGGAGCTGGCTTTGGCCAGGACCGCGCCCTGACTGTCGGTCAGGCGACCCTCGGTGAAACAGGTGCTGCGTCCGGCTTTTTCCACCCATCCCTCGGCGAACACCTTACCCGGGCGTGCGGGGGCAAAGAAGCTGATCTTCAGTTCCAATGACATGGGCGTCATCTCGATCCCCGAGCGGGCGATCACTGCATGCGCCATCGCCGCGTCGAGCCAGCCGCTGATGAAGCCACCCTGCACCACGCCGCCGGAATGGCACATGTGGAGACTTGCCTCGTATTCCAGGGTCGCCCGGCCGGATGAATCGGTCTCCAGCCGCCGGACCAGGCCAAGAGCGCGGTTCAGGTCGTCGGCGGAGGCCGCTTGGTCGTTGCTCATCGGAAATATTCCCCTCAAACAGGCGAACGGCTTAGGGGGCTTCCGCTAGGACGCGTCAAGCCGGCTTAATCGGCGCAACCGCACTTGTCGCCGCATCCGCCCGCTGGCTTGTTTGCCGTCCGCCGCTCCGCTTGTCGCCGACGCAGCCAACCCCGCAAGCCGAACGACCACAGCGTCCAGCCGGCGGCCAGGGCGACAATCAGATAGACGAGCAATGTCTGGACCATCGTCAGCCCGCGCCGAGCGCCACGGCGCTCTGATAGACGATGAAGGCGGCGGTGTAGGCCAGCGCGGTCATGTAGCTGAACATGATGATTGGCCAACGCCACGAGTTGGTCTCGCGCTTCACCACCGCCAGGGTCGAGGCGCATTGCGGCGCGAACACGTACCAAGCCAGGAAGGCCATGGCCGAGGCCAATGACCAGTGGTGCGCCAGGCTGGCGCCAAGGGTTGAGGTTCCTTCGCCGGATACGGCGTAGACCGTGGCCAGGGCTCCCACCGCCACCTCGCGCGCCGCCATGCCGGGGATCAAGGCGACGGCCATCTGCCAGGAGAAGCCCAGGGGCGCCATCACCGGTTGGATAAAATGGCCAATCAGGCCGGCGAAACTGTAGTTGATCGCCGCCCCCACGGCGCCGGCGGGCGGACTAGGAACGCTGGCCAGAAACCAGACCAGGATCATCATCGAGAGGATGATTGTGCCGGCACGCTTCAGAAAGATCTCGGCGCGTTGGCAGACGCCTCGGGCCACGTTCAGGGCGTCGGGCATCTTGTAGGCCGGCAGCTCCATCAGGAAGGGCTCCGACGCCCCGCGCCAGAACAATCTGCGCATCACCGCGGCCACCAGCAGGGCGCTGACGATGCCGGCCGCGTAGAGGCCGAAAAACACCAGGCCCTGCAGGCTGATGAACCCGAACACCGTGCGCCCGGGGATGAACGCCGAAATGATCAGGGTATAGACCGGGATTCGCGCCGAGCAGGTCATCAGCGGCGCCACCATGATCGTCGTCAGCCGGTCTCGCCTCTGATCGATCACCCGGGTGGCCATGATGCCAGGGATGGCGCAGGCGAAGCTCGATAACAGGGGGATGAACGCGCGTCCGTGCAGCCCCGCCGAACCCATCAACCGGTCCATCAGAAAGGCGGCCCGAGCCATATAGCCCACATCCTCCAGCAGGATGATGAACAGGAACAGGATGGCGATCTGGGGCAGGAACACCACCACGCTGCCCACGCCGGCGATGATCCCGTCGCAGATCAGGCTTTTGAGAAGGCCGGGCGGCAAGACGTGGGCCACGCCGGCGCTAAGGGCCGAGAAACCGCCACTGATCAGGTCCATGATCGGCTTGGCGCCGATGAACACCGCCTGGAACATCACGAAAAGCAGGACCAACAGGATCGCCAGGCCGGCCACTGGATGAAGCAGCACGTCGTCGACGCGTCCTGTCCAGGTGTCCGGCCGCTTTGGCGGCTTGACCGTAGCCTTGAGGATTTGCTCGGCCTGGTGATGAAGCGCGCGGAGGTCGGCCGCCGAGGGTTCGCGCCAGACGTCGCCCGTTCCTCGAACGATCGAGACCGACGCGGCGCGAGCGGCTTCCACCAGGGCCTCGATCCCTCGTTTGCGCGTGGCCACGGTGCCAAGCACAGGCATGCCTAGTGCCCGTGATAGGCCTTCCATATCAATGGCCAGCCCCTGGCGCTCGGCGATGTCGATCATGTTCAGCGCCAGCACCACCGGACGGCCAACCGCACGCAATTCCAAGGCCAGACGCAGCACCAAACGAAGATTGGTGGCGTCGGCCACGCAGATCACCACGTCGGGCGGTGTCTCTCCCGCCAAACGACCCAGAACCGCATCGCGGGTCACCACTTCGTCGGGGCTGCGGGCGCGCAGGCTGTAGGTGCCGGGAAGGTCGACCACAACGACGGCCTGGCCATCGGCCGTGACAAGCCGGCCTTCCTTACGCTCGACGGTGACGCCCGCGTAGTTGGCGACCTTCTGGCGCGCGCCGGTAAGGGCGTTGAAGAGGGCGGTCTTGCCGCTATTGGGATTGCCCACCAGAGCCACGCGCAAAGCCGGGATCGAGGCGACCGAGGCGTGATCGATCGGGCCGACAGCAATGTTCATTCCGCTTGCCCGGGGCGGGTCAGGACGCAGCGCGCCTCGCGACGCCGCATGGCCACCCGCATATCGTCCAGCCGAACGGCGATCGGGTCGCGCCCGATCAAGCCCTCATGAACGATCTCGACCCGCGCGCCTTCGACAAAGCCCATCTCCAGCAGCCGGCGTTCGAGTTCCTGATTGGAAACTCCGCCGGACAAGGCTGGAGCGTCGAACCGCAGACCAACGACCAAGCCACTGAAGCCACGCCGCTGGTCACCCAGAGCGACTGGGGCGGGGGCGGAATGGGAGGTTCTGGCGATGTCGAATAGGGTTGCTGACGAGGGCAGGGCGCGGACCAGTTCTAGAACATTCGAGAACGATTATCATTATCAGCACAATCGGCGCAAAATCAAGGGGCCCGTCTCGCCCCGCGGCAATCGCTTGAACGCGTTGTTGACGGGGAGGGGGATTCCCGAGTCGGGGCGTTTTGTGATTCTTGACCAGCTCCTATTGTCCGGGAGTTCGTTCGATGGCCTCGCGCGCGTCTTTATCGGTGATTGATCATTTCGCTGCGCTGGACGACCCGCGCCGGGCGGGCAAAGTCCCCTGTCCGCTGGCGGAGATTCTGCTGGTGGTTCTCTGCGGGACGTCAGCCGGCGCTGAGGGTTTCGTCGAGATGCGGCGATGGGCAGGGGGCAACCGGGTCATTCTGGGTCGTTTTTTGGCCTACGCAGGCGGTATTCCTAGCCATGACAGCCTCAACGACGTGATCACCGCCATCGACGGTGATCTTTTTTCCCAGTGTTTCAGCGACTGGGTGGAGGGTCTGGGCAACGCGCTGCCTGCCTCAGACGGGCCCGAAGTGGTGGCCATCGACGGAAAGACATCCCGCAGGACCCACGATCGGTCCAAGGAACGCGGCCCGCTCCACACGGTCTCGGCCTGGGCTAGTCGGCAGCGTCTCGTCCTCGGCCAACAAGCCTGCGAGGCCAAATCCAACGAGATCACAGCCACCCCATTGTTGCTGGAGCGCTTGGCCCTGACCGGGGCGCTAGTCACCGATCGCCGATTCACCGGCGAACCCGTTTTCCCGGACTGAAGGCTATCGCCATGGTCGAAGCCGAGGTCGAACGAGCCGGCCACGTCAGCAAAGAGCGACGATACTTCCTCTGTTCAATGCCGATCGACGCCGTCCTGTTCGCAAAAGGCGTGCGCAGCCATTGGCACATCGAGAACCGACTTCATTGGGTGCTCGATGTCGTGTTTCATGAGGATCTCAGCCGCCTCAGGTCCGGAACAGGACCGCAGAACATGGCCATGAACCTCATCCGAAGCGCCAGAGATAAGCACAGCCTGAAAGTCCGACAAAAATCCGCCGCCTGGGATACCAATTACCTCGAAGCCATCATCCGTCAGGCAATGTGATGCCCTCCGAGCGATTCCCCTGGTCCTTGCCCCCATCGGTCCTCAGATTACCAGTAGTTCTTGAGGTTCGGTTTAAAGACGCGAATCCTGGAGCTGACGAACAGACAGCCGGCCGCGCAGACGCCCGACGCCGATAGGGCTCCGAGCTGTAACAACGCCAACTGTATTACCAAGCCCCCTTGTGCTCGCTATCTAACGAGTGGTGGCACAACCGGGAGCCCGAGGCGAGGGGGTTACCGGCGGCTCAACAGCACGATCCGATTGGTGTTGGTTCCCTTGGTGTTGTTGTCGACACCCCAGCAATTGGCGGTCTTGGTTAACGCCTGCTGGTTCACCATCACGGCCAGACGTTCAAACGGCATGCCTTCGGCCGCCCGCCAGACCGGCTGTTCCAACAATACCTTGTCGCCGCGAACCTAACCAACCTCGAAGGCAACATGGCCGCCAGGACGCACCACGCGGGCCAACTCCTTCAAGGTTGAGCGTATCATCGCCTCCCACGCCGATTCGATCCAGATATAGGACAGGCTGGATGAAAAGCCTGTTCCGAGGATCGCGGGCGGATGAGCGATGGGCGAACCGTCGCGTCGCAGCTGCTGGGTCTTTTTCAGAATCACCGCGGCGATGTCCCGGTCCGGAGGCCTTTGGCCGCGTTTGTGGTTGATCTTCAACTGGTCGGCGACTGAAGCGGCCTGATTGGGGGGCAAGGTGTAAACCGAGAAGAACATTGGCGAGTGGCCCGTAAGTCGGTTGATCGCCAC
>JAYVYH010000147.1:0-1962 GCA_043784385.1 Caulobacteraceae bacterium
GTCGTGCCGGTGGCGACCGTCTTATCGTTCAGAAAGTAGCTGACATACCCCTTCACGGCGGCGGCGGTCGCGGTATCGCCATAGCATGTATAAAGGCTGACATCCGTCGTGCCGATGAACGGGTAGAAGGCCGTGCCGCCCGTGTTCGGATTGGCGAGCGGTGTCGCGACGGGGCCGCTGCCGTTGCTATAGGTCAGGGTCGTGGAGATCGGCTCGACCCAATCCTGCGGCGATGAACGCAGCCCGACTGCCGTGGCGGTCGAACTGTAGGACCCCGTCGTTGTCGATTGCGGCGGCAAGATGGCGGTTGTGCTGCTTCCGAAGGCCTTGAGCGCGTTTGCTCCGGTCGGTTCGATGACGGTCGTATTGACCTTCATATCCACGACGTTGAGACCATAGGTGTTGATGCCGGAAAAGGTGACGGCCGGCAGCACGTAGTCGGGGCTGATGTAGCCGAGGCGGCCCTGAGTGTAGGTGTCGCCGGCGGCTGGCGCGAGACGAAACGCCACATAGTCGGCGACGCCGTTGCTCAGGGTAGCGAGTGTGAACTTACCAGCCTGGCCAAGCTGCGTATAAATGCCGGCGGGGCCATTGTTGCCGGCCGGCAGGCCCGCGTATGTATTGCCGTTCAGGCTCGACGGTGTCTTCTTGCTTCCAGCCGGCACGTAGGCGTTTGTTCCGGTGCATTGGGCCGCCAGGGCGCGGTAGAAATTCGCGGTCGCGCCCGCGCTGTCGGCTCGCCCGACAATCTCGATCGGCAGGCCACCACCGGCCCCGGTGTATTCCCAGGAGCCTGGTGTCGAGGGGGTCCCCTCGGCTACTGGATCGGTGGGATCGCGTAGGCTGGTGGCGCCGTTGAGGATCTTCAGGGTCGGGTCGTTCCAGTTGGTAAGCGTGCCATTGAAGATTTTGCACACTGTGGGAACGTCGAGCACCAAGCCGCCGCTGCCGTCGGCATTGATTTTCTTCAACTTAAATTTGTACGAGGTCACCACGCCCGAACCATCGGCAATTTTCTTGTAGACCGGGTCGTAGGCGAGGGCGACTGGGGAGACCAGCAGCGGGAACTGGATCTGAGCGCCGTATAGCTGCGCCGGATTGCCGTATTGCGGCGGGACGGGCGTCACGCCGGGAGCAACTACGGTCACCGAGCCTTCCGTGCCGCCGCTGGCGTAGACCCCGACATCTGTGCCGTTCAAACCATAATCCGAGATCGCGTATTGTAGCGACGGAAAGGTGCTTGGATCTATTCCGGGAGCCGTGTCGCCGAGGAACTTGGCGGCGTCATGGCTGTAGAAGGCGTTAATGCCGGCGGTCGAACCCGCCGAGACGTAGTTGACGGTCTTGCTGGCGTCCACCGGGGCCGTCGCGCAGTTATGCGCCGGCGCGCCGAGAAAGTTGAAATAGGGCAGTGTGATGGTGGTCTCGTTGGCCGACGGTCCTGACAGGATCGAGCCCGTCACCACCAGCGGCGTTTGATTGCCGTAGCAATCGCCGACTTGGCGAACAAAGCCGGCGGCCTGCGCACCGCCGCCGCCGTAGATGTTGGTTATGGCGAAAGCGCTAGTGGCGCTCGCCAAACTGCCGGCCAAGAGGAACGAGGCGCCTATCAATAGTTGTCTTTTATTCATAAGGAGTTCTCCGGGGATTGTATGGTTGTTTCCTTACCTGTGGAGCAGGGATCGTGGGACTGGAACATTTACTGCCCAGTCATTTTACAATTAAAAATCTACACGAAATGGCGTGGATTTTTGGGATGATGTCTTTTGATTGGACTTATCGATCTTGCCAAGTTGTTGTTATCTGTCGCCGTCTCCCAGTTTTCTGGGAGACTCCTGATGATCTCTTCGTTCGGCGAGGAACATGTCTTCTGACCTGTGGCGACACAAAATAGATTTTCTGATTGCGAAAATAGAAAACGGTGGCCCTCGAAACGACGTGGATTTAAATTTCAGCGGCGTT
>JAYVYH010000148.1:0-8680 GCA_043784385.1 Caulobacteraceae bacterium
TGGTCGCCGGCGGCCACGTCGAACCCGGGCTTTGCCGGCGCCGAGCAGGCCGGTCCGGCCACTATCCAGGCCTTGTAGTCGGCGAGGCCCTCTTGCCGATGTTGAATCCAGTTTTGCGCGATGACGGCGGCGACGGCGATCGCACCCACGACACCCGCGACTACGCCGAACAGGCCTCGCCGGCCCTTCCGAGCGCCATAGTTCTTGGCCATGATAAGTCTCCTCTCTCCGCAGTTCGCGGCGTATCGGCATAGCAATGACTGGCGGTTGTCGCACGTTCCCGATAGCTGTGCCTGATGATCACGGCGGCCCCACTCATCCCTGAGCTGGATGTTGCCGACCTGCCTGCATCCACCAGGGTTTACACCGAGGTTTTCGGCTTCACGACCCTCGAAGCCCGCATCCAACATGATCCGCGCCTCGTGGCCGCCGCCGCACCCCGACTCAAGAATGTTCGCGCCAGGCCGCAGCCGACCAAGGAACGCGACCAGATGGGGCCTGTCGGTCGTCGTGCACGTCGGATCGGAACGTGCGCGTGGCCCGCTTGTTCTGTGCGGATTGCGGCACGCGAATTTCGTCGCTGAACGAGAGCAGGCCCGAAATCGTCCCAGTCAGCGTGGGAAGCCTGGATGACCCCAGCGCCTTCAGGCCCATGGCGGATATCTGGACGGCCTCGGCACAACTCTGGCATCACATTGACCGGTCCATCCCCTGCTTCGAAGCCGAGGCGATCTAAGCGCCAGCGGGCTCCGGGAACCCCTCTGATTGCCCGATCACCGATTGTCCCGGCCGCTCCGACCCCGTAGGTTGTCCGGCAGTGCGCGAAGCATATCGCGACAAGACCACAGGGAGATTGATTTGGCGCATTTGCTTCCGGAAGCCGACCTCGTGGCCGTACGGCCTGAAGAGGACCTGCCGGGAGCCAAGCTCTCCCTGGGCGCGCTGAGCTGGGCCTGGTTCGAGGGGGCGCGCGACCCCTATGTGATCCTGATCATCATCTACATCTTCATGCCCTATGTGGCCTCGGTGATGGTCGGCTATCCGCACGGCGACCCGACCAAGGGCCAGGAGGTGATCTCGCAATGGAGCCAGTATTCGGGCTGGCTGACCATGGCGACGGCGCCGTTCCTGGGCGCATCGATCGACCAATTGGGCCGGCGCAAGGGCTGGCTGATGTTGTGCGTGGGGATCATGGCGCCGCTGATGTTCGCGCTGTGGTGGGCCAAGCCCGACGGTTCGGCGCTGCCGGTCGTCACGGTGATGCTGATGACCATGATCATCGGCATTCTGTTCGCCTACACCGAGGTGCTGCACAATTCACTGCTGATCAAGGCAGCGGGAGTCGGCGGGGCGCACAAGGCCTCGAGCCTCGCCCTGGCGCTCGGCAACGCCTTCGCCCTGGTGTTGCTGGCCTTTTCGGCCTGGGCGTTCGTGCTGCCGGGCAAGGTGGACTGGGGTTTCGTGCCCAAGACCCCACTGTTCGGGCTCAATTCGCTGACCCATGAGCCGGAGCGTATCGTTGGGCCGATGTCGGCGATATTGCTGGTGCTGGGGACGATCCCGATCCTGCTCTACACCCCCGACGTGAAGAGCACCGGCGTGTCGATCCCCCAGGCCTTCGCCAACGGCGCCAAATCGCTGCGGCGGATGCTGATGACAGTCAAGGACCACCGCGACGCCTTCATCTTCCTGGTGGCGCGCAGCTTCTATGTCGACGGCATGACCGCGGTGCTGACGTTTTTCGGCATCTACGCCACCGGTGTGATGCATTGGCACGCGCTGGAGATGCTGATGATCGGCATCATCCTGACGGTGCTGGCGGTGATTGGCGGCTTCCTGGCGCGCTGGTTCGACGCGACGCTGGGGCCTCGCCGATCGGTGCAGCTGGAGATATTGATGTCGCTGGCCGGGATCATCTGCCTGCTGGGCATGGCCCCCGATCGGATCCTGTATTTCTGGCACTATGACATAGCGGCGCATGCGCCACTATGGAACGGCCCGTTCTTCCGAACCCTGCCCGACCTGGTGTTCATCCTGATCGGCTTTTCCAACGCGGTGTTCATCACTGCCCACTACGCCTCCAGCCGCACCCTGCTGACCCGCCTGACTCCGCCCGAGCAGACCGGAGCTTTTTTCGGCGCCTATGCGGTGTCGGGCACCGCGACGGTGTGGCTGGCGCCGTTCATGGTCAATCTCGGGACCCGGATGTTTCACACCCAACAAGGCGGCTTCGCGATGATCGCCATCCTGCTAGCGGTAGGGTTCGTGGGGTTGCTGTTCCTGGGCAAGGGGGAGCGGGGGTTGAGCTGAGCATCACCGCCGCAGCTCCGCCATCAGGGCGAACAGCTGGACCGCGCCCGTGCGCACTCCGTCGCCGCGATATTCGCGGTAGAGGGTGTCGACATTGACGGCGATGCGTTCGGCGTCGCCCCAGCTGGAATAGTCGCCCAACGCAATGTCATGGGCGGCGTCGCGGACGCTCAAGCCAGCGTCGTAACGCTTGCGCGCCTCGCGGTCGCAGAAGCTCAGGTATTCGGAGACCTTCCGCACCCCGGCCTTGTCGGTGATCGGGCCGTGACCGGGCACGATCACGTCAAGGTCCATGGCCAGGATAAGGTCGCAGGCGGCGATCCAGTTGCGCACCGGCCCGGCCCACATCAACGGTGTGCCGTCGATGAACAGGATATCACCCGTAAAAAGCATCTTGTCGCCTGGCGTGTGGACCAGCACGTCGCCACCGGTGTGGGCAGGGCCGACCTCGATCAGCGGGAGTCCTTGTCTCCGACCTTGAGGGACAGCTCGCCGGAAAAGGTGCGGGTGGGCAGGCGCTCCTCCACCCCGGCGAAATCGAACGGGCCGAAGATGTCGAGCAGGTATTTGCCCGCCTGGCCCATGTTGGGGGCGGCGGTCATGAACTGGACCATATTGGCCGCGCTGACCTCTTCCATTTCCTTGAGGCCCGCCTCGGAAGCGATGATCTCGGCCTTTTCGCAACAGCCGTTGCCATGGGTATGGTCGCCGTTGGCGTGGGTATTGACGATCGTGTCGATGTCCGCGCCCGTCAGGCCGGTGGCGTCGGTCATGCGCGCCAGCATCTCGCGGGTCAGGGTCATGTCGAACAGGGTATCGACCAGCAGCGACTGGTCGCCATCGACGATCAGCCCGGCGTTCGACCAGCCCCAGCCGCCATCCGGCTGCAGCCAGGCCCAGGCGCCGTTTCCCAGGTCGTGGAGACCTTTGGTGTAGGTCCAACGGGGTTGGGTCATCTGGTCCATCAGGCGACCTTTTCAAAAGCATTGGGATAAAGGTCGCGGAAATTGGCCGAGAAGAACCGGGTTCGCGTGGCCTCGTCCGCGTCGGCCAGCGACCGCTCAAAGCGGCCGATCGGGTCGCGGCCGCCCTCGGCGTGGGGATAGTCGGACGAGAACAGGTAAAGCTCGGGCCAGGACTCGCGGATCAGGGCGCCGACGTCCTCGAATGGATAGGGCGTGAAGCGCAGCTGGTCGCGGATCTGCTCCGACGGTTTGCGCTTCATCAGGGCCAAGTGCGGCTCGGACCTGGCCCAGATCGCGGCGGCGTGATCCAGCCGGCGGATCATGTCGGGAACCCAGCCCGCGCCGATCTCGATCACCCCGCCGCGCAGGGTGGGGTGGCGATCGAGCACCCCGTCGAGCACCAGGGTGGAGATGAAGCGCTGGGCGGCGTGGTGGATCACCGTCAGATCCTTGGATCCGATCACCTCGGCGCCGCCCCGGGCGGTCACGCGGTCGGGATAGCCGTCGTTCATCCATGGCGCCGGTATCTGGAGCGACGAACTGCCGACATGCAGGATGAAGGGAAGGCCGCGCTCCGCCAGGGTCCGCCAGATCGGCTCATGGGCCGGGTGGCCCGGTGATCGGCCGCCGGGCGGGTCGGCGGAGACCCATACAGCCCCCAGGCCGAGGTCGGTGGCGTGGTCGATCTCCGCCAGCGCCAGCTCCGGATCGTCCAGCGGCACGATGGAGACGCCGATCAGCCGGCGGTCGCCCTGGCAAAAGGCCGCCATCGCCCGATTGTGCGCCCGGGCGATCGGATAGCGGGCCGGCGGCGGCGACTCGAAGGTGGGGCGGGCGCAGAACGACGAGAACACCACCTGCGATTTGAAGCCCAGCAGGTCCAGCGCCAGGCCACGCTCCGAACCGCTGAAGGCGCCCAGGGCTTCATGCCATTTGGGACCGCGGGTGAGGTTGTCGCCAAGAGCGACAAGACGCTCGATCACCTCGGGGGCATGGCCGGTTTGTCCCACGTGCTGGCCCGGATTGAACTGGCCGGTGGTGATGTCGCCGAGCCTGGGCAGCAGATCCAGGCTGGCGCGGTCGGCGTGGGCCGACAGGAAGTCCGGGAGCTCCATAAGATGGCTGTCCGCGTCCAGGATCAGCCTGTCGCCCGCATAGCTCATCGCCGCCTCCCGCATTTGTTGGAGAAAGGTTGCGACCCGGCCAAGGGGTTGTCAAAACAAAATCAATGGCGCGTGTTCGGTCTCTACCCCCGGTCTGGCTGATGGGCGCCGGCTTTCTGCCGCTGGGCGTGACCGGCGCGCTGATGCTGATCACCGTTCCACAGCTGCTGGCGGCCAATCACATCCCCGAAGGCGATATCGCTTCGGTGACGGCCATCGCCATAACGCCGGGGTTCATCTGCGTGTTGCTGGCGCCGATCCTGGACTGGCGGTTCAGCCGCCGGTCGTACGCCATAGCCCTGGCGATCCTGGGGGCGGCGCTGACCTTCGGGGCCCTGATCTTCATCGCCGACCCGTTCCTGGTCACCGCCCTGTTGTTCGCCTCCAGCATGGCCATATCGCTTTGCATCGCCGCGGTCGGCGGATGGTTCGGCAACCTGACGCGCACCGAGGACAAGGGCCCCCTGGGCGCCTGGTTCACGGTGTTCAATATAGGCGGCGGCGGCCTGACCGTGGCCATCGCCATCCCGGTGCTGCGGAACCTGCCCTTCGTGGCGGGGGCGGCCCTGCTGAGCCTGCTGGCCGTTGCGGCCGTGCCGCTTTACCTTTGGGTTCCATGCCCGCCGGCCGACGGAAGGCTGGCGCATGAGAGTTTCACCGAGTTCGCCCGCGATATCGGCCGGTTGCTGCGGCGCCGCTCGGTGCTCTGGACCCTGTTGCTGTTCCTGGCGCCGGCCGCGTCCTTCTCCCTGACCAACCTTCTCGGCGGCGTGGGCCGAGACTTCCATACCTCCGAGAGCCTCGTCGGGCTGCTCGGCGGGGTCGGAGCGGCGGTGGCCGGCGTAACGGGCAGCCTGCTGATGCCACCGCTCGGCAAGCGATTCCCGCCCCGGCCACTCTACTTGGCGGTGGGCGGGGCCGGCGCGCTGTTCACTTTGATGCTGATCACGCTGGCCCGCACACCCCCGGTGTTCGGGCTGGCGATGCTGGGCGAAAATGTGTTCCAGGCCGCGGCGTTCTCGGTCAGCAACATCATCATCCTTCGGACCATCGGCCACGACAATCCGCTGGCTGCGACCCAGTTCGGCCTGCTCAACGCCGCCAGCTTCGTGCCGTTGAGCTACATGCAGGCGATCAATGGCCAAGCCTATGGCCACGGCGGCGTCGCCGGCAGTTTCCTGGCCGACGCTCTGGTCAGCGGGGGCGCCTGTGTCGTTCTGGGATCGATCCTGTGGCTGGCGCGGCGCGCCATACCGGCCATCTGATGGCGAGAACTAATGCACCTGGGCGTGGTCGCATGGCGGGCGGCGGCCGTCGCTCCGGCAGCGGTTCGCCGTTTGGCGGTCGAGGTTCCAAATCTTGGCAGTCCAGCGCCTGGGTCCGGCGCGCGCCAGGGTCATGAAGCCGAAGCCATCGATCCAGGAACTGAAATGATTGACGCCGCCGCCGGGGGCGAGCTCACGCCTGGAGGAACGGCCGCCGGCATCGGCACGATGTCTTACTGGGTTCCGGAAAAACCGCTGATGAACTGGCTGGGGTAGTCGCCAGCGAAGCTGACCTGTTCCCCGAGGTGGATATGCCCCGCCAATAGCAGATCGACCCCCGGCGGAAACTTCCGGAAAGTCTCGGCTGCGAAGACGGACTGGATGGCGACATTGCCTGACGTCAGGGTGACCTTGCCGTTGGCCGAAAGGGCGCCGAAGCCCAAGACCGGCTCGTGGGTGATCATGATGGCCGACGGGGCCTGTTTCGACAGGCGCAGCAGTTCGGCAAAGGCCGATCGGAACTGAACCGTGCACAGATCATCGGACGCCGCGGGACGACTGGCAATGGCCAGATCCATCACCACGACCTGAACCCCGCCACCCAGAGGTACGGCGTAGGGCGAGCTGTAATCGCCTGCGAAATCCCTGGCCGCGTCGTTGCAGTCGTGGCCTGGCGTCGGGGGCCTTGCGTCAAGCAAACGGACCATCCCTAGCCGGCGCGGTTGCAGTTTTCGTGATTGCAGCGCGCCAGCACCAGGGGTGCGGTGGTCAGCAGCGGCGCGCCCGGCCCAAAGAAATCGGCGTTCCAGACGTCCCAGCCGTAGCCCCACAGAGAGCCGCCACAGAGCGCCTGTTTGTCGGCGGGGCACGGATTCTCGCGATAGTGATAGTCGCCCACGTGGATCACCATGTCCGGCTTCCAGGCCCCGGCCTGGGCCGCAACCTTGGCGAAGGCAAAGGCCGCCGGGTCCCGGCAGGCCTGACAGGCGTTGTCCGCCGCCTTCAGGCGGTAGCCCGTGTCTCTGATCACTACGATACGATCGATGCGGCGGCGAGCGAGCGGCAGCGGGCGGCCATCGGCACGGAGTAACGAAGCCCCGTGGCGGTTCCCTGTACCGGTCCGTTGGCGGGTTGTTTCGGGTTTAGTCGGCGGCCCCGCCGGCGTGAAGCCCCCGCGCGAGCGGGGGTCCATCACGTCGCGTCCGTTAGGCGAGATCGACCAGACCGGGCGCGCTTGTCCAGAGCGAACAGAACTCAACATGATGGAAAACAAATTCTTCGACAACAAATAACCTGTTATGGCAATAAATACTTGGATAATATTTGTATTTTGAACCCGATCCACACGGCGATGCGTTTATTACAGAAAACATCGGATGGTCTGGCTTAAGTTGGCGAGTCCCGCTAGTCTGCTCAATTAGGTTGTAATCGAGGTTGTCGGGGCATGGCGAACTCGGGCGCTTCGGCGGATCGAGCGAAATTGCGGCTGATGGGCGACTTTCGCCTGGTCGGCGCGCGCGGCGAGATGGTGGCGATCACCAGCCGGCGGGCGCGGGGACTGCTGGCCTATCTCGCCCTCGCTCCCGACCACACCGCCAGCCGCGAGCGTCTAAGCGGCCTGTTGTGGAGCGACCGTGGCGAAGGCCAGGCGCGGGCGAGCCTGAGGCAATGTCTGCTGGAGCTTCGCGATGTGATGTCGTCGGCTGGCCTGGACTTCGTCGATCGGCGGCGGGACGAAGTGGGCCTCAGAGTTGATGAGTTCGAGTGCGACGTCGATGACCTGAAGGGGGCCGTCGACACGGCCGCGCCCCTGGCGTTCGCAGCGGCTCTGACCTCGTTGGGCGCCGAGAGGCTGCTGCGGGACCTTGAGATTCCCGGGCTGTTCAGCGACTGGCTCGACCAGACCCGCGTCCAACTGGACCGCATCTTGGCCCAGGCGGTTTCTCGCCGGATCGAACGCCTGGAGGCCGAGCGCGACTGGCGAGGCGTCTGTGCACTGGCGGAGGCCTATCTTCACCGCGATGCCCTGGACGAGGCCATCGTCGCCGCGGCGATGCGTTCGGACATCGCCCTGGGCGCCACCGCGACCGCCTATCGCCGATTTCAGACCCTGCAGGCGGCCCTGGCCAAGGAGTTTGGTGTTTCCCCCGGCCCAGTGACGCGGGAGGCCTTGGCCCTTGCGACGGCGCCGGCGATGGTCGGCGCGACGCCGAACCGACCATCGGCACGCCCAGACGGCGAGCCCGACCTTTCCGCCCCGACCATCCCGACGGTGGTGGTCGCGATGTTTGACGCCGCCGATCTGGCCAGTTTCGGCGACCTGTTGGCGGCCGACCTGCGCGATGAGGTGCTGTCCGGCCTTTCCCGATTCACGGACTTGCAGGTGATCACCGATCCACGACACCTCGACGCGGTGCTAGACGACCCGTCCGCCGAGCGCGTGGGCGCCTATGTGCTCTCGGCCAATCTGCGCGGCGCGGCCGCCGGGCAGTCGCTGGCGACACGGCTGCTAACGAGCGGCGAGCGGCGCATGGTCTGGTCGGAAAGGTTCGCGCTATCGCCGTTGGATCCCGGCGCCGGTGCGGACGAGGTCATCGCCCGGGTGGTCGGCGCGGTGCTGCCGATCATCCTGACCGATCGCGCCCGTCGCTCGTTGACTCCCCGGGATCGAAACTCCGCCGCCGAAACGATGCTGGCGCTGGGCATCGACGCCAGTCCGAAGACCTTCGAAGACGCCCAGGCGGCGGCGCATGCGCTGGAGGCGATGATAGCCGCCGCGCCGAACTCTCCCGAGCCGCTGCTATCCCTGGTCTATCTCTACAATACCGACTTCAGCCAGACCCGCGCCGGCGGTAGCGGCCCGGCGGAGTGGTCACGCGCCCTGGAACTGGCCAAGATGGCCGTGGCGCTGGATCGCCGCAACGACCACGCCCACACCGCCCTGGGTTGGTGTCATCTGCGGCGGCGGCAGTGGGAT
>JAYVYH010000149.1:0-5763 GCA_043784385.1 Caulobacteraceae bacterium
CTGGACGCCGAGGAGGGCCTGGGCGCGGCGTTCGACGACGTCGCGGCGCTGACCACCCAGTGTCGGTTCAACGATTGCGGCCACACCAACGAGCCGGGCTGCGCGGTCAAGGCGGCGCTGACGGCCGGGACCCTGGACGAGGAGCGGTGGAACAGTTTCCGCAAGCTGACCAAGGAGCTGGCCTTCGTGGACCGCAAGGAAGACCGCGCCGCGCGCGAGGCCGAACGCAAGCGCTGGATGGTCATCGCCAAGGCCCAGCGACAGGGCAAGAAGATCAAGGGCAAATGGTGACGGCGCCAGTCCCGGCTTGACAACCGGGCGAAAGTATGTTGCAATATGCAAACTCGCAACATACCAACTCGAAGGAGACGTGATGGGCGTATTGGCCTTTCCGCGCCAGGAGGCGTTTGCCCAGGGGGTGGCCCGGGGCCTCAAGAAGGCCCCCGCCGCGCGCCTGGCGGGCTATAAAAACACCTCCAGCTTCATCTACAGGGTCGCCAAGCGAAAAGAGTTCAAGGACCGGGTGGCGGAGATCGCCGTGACCATGGCGTGGAGCGGGACGCAAAGCATCGTCCCGGTGATCGACGCCCTGAAGGCATATGCCGACAAAGCCGTCACCGCTGACGCAAGCGCGCTGGCTGGCATCAAGTTAGCGGTGGATATCCTGTTCAAGATCGCCACCCTGAAACAGCAGTTGCCACCCGATCTATTGCCCGATTGCGTCTTAGCCGCTTCCGAACAGCCCCTTTCGGTCACCCTGAGTGTTGAAGAATGGTCGCGGCAATTTTTGCCCCGGGGCTGACCTGGACGCCCCAGCCGGGACCTCAGGACGCTTTCGTGAAGAGCCCGTTTTTCGAGGTAGTCTATGGCGGCGCGCGCGGCGGGGGCAAGACCGACGCCGCGCTTGGTGACTTTGCTCTGCATGCGCACGAGTTCAAAGAGCGGGCCAAGGGTCTACTGGTGCGGCGCACGCGGGTGGCGCTCGAACCGACCATCGCCCGGGCGCGGCAGATCTACCGGCCGGCCGGCGCGGTGTGGAACGATCGCAAGTCGGCGTTCACCTGGCCGAACGGGGCGATCATCAGCTTCCGGCATCTGGACAACGACGCCGACGCCGACCTGTATCAAGGCCACGACTACAGCCGGGTCTATGTCGAGGAACTGACCCAGTTCCCGCATCCTGGGCCGGTGGACAAGCTGAAGGCCACCCTGCGCAGCGCCACCGGCGCGTTCTGCGGCTTTCGCGCCACCTGCAATCCGGGCGGCCCGGGCCACAACTGGGTCAAGGCGCGCTACATCGATTCCGGCGCCACCACGCCGATCACCGAGACCTTCGTCAACCCGTTCGACGGCACGTCGGCGAGCCTGACGCGGGTGTTTCTGCCCGCCCGGCTAAGCGACAATCCGGCCCTGATGGCCAACGACCCGCTGTATGTGGCCCGCCTGCGGCTGGCCGGCTCGGAAAATCTGGTGCGGGCCTGGCTCGAAGGCGACTGGAGCGTGATCGAGGGGGCGTTCTTCGACAAGTGGAGCCTGAGGAACGTGGTGCGCCCCTTCGCCGTGCCGCCGCACTGGACGCGGTTCCGCAGCTTCGACTGGGGCTACGCCGCGCCGTTCAGCGTCGGCTGGTGGACGATCGCCAGCGACGATTTCGCCGTCGAAGCGGGCGTTATTCCACGCGGAGCCATGGTGAGATACCGCGAATGGTACGGCTCGCCGGGCAAGGCCGACACGGGCGCGAGGCTGGACGCCGAAGAGGTGGCCGAGGGCATCAAGCAGCGCGAGGCGGGCGAAACCATCGCCTATGGCGTGGCCGACCCCAGCATCTTCAGCGAGAACGGCGGGCCTTCGATCGGCGAGCGGATGAACCGGGTGTCCGGGCGGGGCTGGCGGCCGGCGGACAACACCCGCATGGGCAAGAACGGGGCGATGGGCGGCTGGGACCGGATGCGCCACTGGATCAACGGCGATGGCGAGCGGCCGATGCTGTATGTGTTCGACACCTGCCGCGAATTCATCCGCACCGTGCCGGTGCTGCAGCACGACCCGCTCCGGGCCGAGGACCTGGACACCCACGCCGAGGACCACGTGGCCGACGAAACCCGCTACGCCTGCATGAGCCGCCCGGCCATCGCCCGCCGAGCGGCGACGAAAATCAAGGCGATGGACGAATGGGAACGGGTCTGGGGCCGCGCGTCGCGCGAAGCCGACAACTGGAAGACTATGTGAGGATTACGCCAGCGCGGGGTGCGCCAACTGGAGGATGCGGCCATGGTTTCGGCGAGACAGGTGGCTTCGGTGGTGGCGGGCAACGCGCTCGAGTTCTACGACTTCATCACCTATTCGTTCTTCGCGGTGCAGATCGGCCAGACGTTCTTTCCGTCGGGCGACGCCGCCGCCAGCCTGCTGGCGTCGCTGGCGACGTTCGGCGCGGGGTTCCTGACCCGGCCTATCGGGGCGATCGTGATCGGTCGGATGGCCGACCGGGTGGGGCGCAAGCCGGCGATGCTGCTGTCGTTCACGCTGATGGGCGTGGCCATCGTCGGCCTGGCCCTGACGCCGGGTTATAAGACCATCGGCGTGGCGGCGCCGGTCCTGGCCATCGTGTTTCGCCTGATCCAGGGGTTCGCGCTGGGCGGCGAGGTCGGACCCAGCACCGCCTTCCTGATCGAGGCCGCCCCGCCACGGCATCGGGGCCTGTTGGTGTCATTGCAATATATGGGCCAGGACGCGGCGATCCTGTCGGCCGGGCTGATGGGCGTGGGGCTGTCCAGCGTGATGGGAGCCGGGGCGTTGAGCGACTATGGCTGGCGCGTCGCGTTTCTGGCCGGAGCGGTGATCGTGCCGTTCGGACTGCTGCTACGCCGAGGGCTGGTGGAGACCCTGCACGAGGTTGAGACCGCCACCCCGCCGCCGGGGGTCGGACGGCCGGTGACGGCGAGGCGCGTCGCCATACTGGCGCTGATGATGTTGGCGGCCGGCACCACGGTTGGTTACGTGCTCGACTATCTGACCACCTACGCCACCGCCACCCTGCATATGCCGGTTCGCCTGGGGTTCGGGGCCACGGTCGTGCTGGGACTGACCGGGGTGATTTTCGATCCGCTGGGCGGCTGGCTGTCGGACCGGTTCGGGCGCAAGCCCGTGATGATCATCCCGTGGGTGACGGTGCTGGTGCTGATCGGACCGTGTTTCTGGGCCATTTCGCACTATCGCACCGGCGTCGCGCTGCTGGGCGCCACGGCCTTACTGAGCGCCGCGACCAGTATCTCGTCGTCGTCGGTGCTGGTGGCGGTGACCGAATCCCTGCCCAAACAGGTGCGTTCGGGGACCCTGGCCCTGGTCTACGCGGTAGCGATCTCGATCTTCGGCGGTTCGGCGCAGTTCAACGTGGCCTGGCTCACCGGCGCCCTGCATAGCCCCCTGGCGCCGGCGGGATACATGGCGATCGGGGTCGCGGTGGGGCTGGCGGCGATGCTGATGATGCGCGAGACCGCGCCGGTGAAGGTGGGCGGGGGTTGAGGGTGGTCGCCAGGCTGGAGCCCCCATCCCCCCTTCGGGCGGACTTCCCCCAGCGGGGGAAGAGAAAGGTTGGAGACTCGCCTCTCCTCCCCGCTGGGGGGGAGGAGAAAGCTTAGGTCTTGGCCGCCGCCGCCGGGGGTGGGGGGCGGAGGTTCAGGTCGGAGTGGCTGGCTATGTAGAGGAGGGCGGCCCAGGCGGCGACGTTCTGGTTGAGCTGGACGGGGTCGACCTTGTCCAGAGTATCTTCCGATGAGTGGTGCCAGTTGAAATAGCGGCTGGCGTCCTGGCGGAAGCCGATGGTGGGCGCGCCGGCCAGGGTCAGGCCGACGATGTCGGAGCCGCCAAAGCGGGACGGACCGGGCGAGACGAAGATCTTCATCGGCGCCAGCACAGTGGCCAGGATGCGCATCTCGGGCCGGGAGGCGGTTCCGGCCGGCAGGGCGAGGCTCCAGATATTGTCGGAGCCTTCGTCGCTCTCGCCGACGGCGACGATATTGGCCACATCGGCGACGTGGGCGGCGGTGAAGGCGACGTTGGTGAAATCCATCTCCTCGGCCCCGAACATCGCCACGCGCAGGGTGCGGGCCGGCGGATGGGCGGCATCGCCGGCCAGGCGGGCGGCGGCGACGGTGATGGCGATACCCGCCCCGTCGTCGATGGCGCCGGTGCCCGCGTCCCACGAGTCGAGATGCCCGCCGACCAGGATCACCTGTTCGGGATGAACGGTCCCGGGGATGTCGCCGACCACGCTCCATGACGTGGAGGGTCCGGACGTCGAGGCCAGCTTGAGCCGCATGCGGATCGGCGCGCCGGCCGCCGCCATGCGCTCGAGCTGTTCGGCGTCGATCACCGACAGGGCGGCGGCGGGGATCTTTGGCGCGCCGGGGGCGTAGTTCAGGGCCCCGGTGTGCGGTTCGCGGCTGACGCCGGTGGCCAGGGATCGGGTCAGATAGGCGATGGCGCCGCGCTTGGCGGCCTCGCTGGCCCCGGAGCGGCGCAGGGGATTGGCGGCGCCGTAGCCGGAACCCTCCTGGCTGCGGGCCATGCCCTGGGTGACCACGGCGATCTTGCCGGTCAGCGAGCCGGGGGCGGCGGCCAGCAGGTCGTCGTAGGCGCGGAACACCACCACCTCGCCCTCGACACCGTCGGGCGGCGTGGGAACCGAGCCGCCGAGCCCGAGGATCGCCAGATTGGCCGGATAGGGCGCGGTCAGGGTGGCGGACTCAGGCCCTCGCGCCCAGGCGGTGACCGGGAACGCCTCGGCGTGGACGTTGGAGAATCCCAGGCCCTCAAGCTTGGCCAGGCCCCAGTCGCGGGCCCTGGCCGAGGCCTCGGAGCCCGCGAGGCGCTGGCCGACCTCGGTGGTGAGGGATTTAACGATTGCATAGGCGGTCGGGTCGGTCAGCGCCCGATCGCGTACGGCTTCCGCGCCGGAGCGCAGGCTGTCAGCCGCAACGGCTGAGGTGGCGGTCAACGCGGCCACCGCCGCCAGACCCACAAGTTTACGCATTGAGACGACCCCACCAAACCGCGCCACACGGACTCGGCGTGTTTATCGACGGGATTGCCTCGGGCGTCCATCGCGAAGCAAACCGAAGGCGCGGCGCGCGGGGCCTTTTTAGACGTTCGCCACGCCGTGGGTGGTCAGCAGGTCGAGCATGTCGCTGGCGTGCTCTTCCTCGACGGCCAGGATCGACTGCAGCATGTGCCGGGTGGTGGGGTCATTGTCGCCGAAGTAGCGGATCAACTCGCGGTAGTGATCAACCGCGATGCGTTCGGCGATCAGGTTTTCGCGGATCATCGAGGCCAGATCGTCGCCGGTGGCGTATTCCGAGGCCGAGCGTCCAGTCAGGCTGTCGGGGTTGAAGTCGGGCGTGCCGCCGAGCTGGTTGATGCGCTCGGCCACGGCCATGACGTGCTCCTGCTCTTCCTTGGCGTGCTGGGCGAACTCGTCCTTGACGCCCTCGCTGGCCAAGCCAGTGGCGACGATCGAGTGCTGGGTGTAGCGCAGCACGCAGACGATCTCGGTAGCCAGGACAGCTTGGAGGATGTTTATCGCCTGATTGACGTCGCCGATGTAGTTCTCGGTGACAACGCCGGTATCGAGATGCTGGCGTGCGCGGTCGCGAAGGGTCTGAACGTCGCTGAGAAACGGGGTGGCGGAACTAGTGTCGGAGCGAGATGGCTCGTTCATGGTCGGACTCCTGGGGTTTGGCGCCTGTGGGTGGGTAACCCGCCAAC
>JAYVYH010000150.1:0-2127 GCA_043784385.1 Caulobacteraceae bacterium
CTGCGGGCCGCCGGCGAGACCCTTCCTGACTTCGATGCGATGGCCCAGTCTGCGATGGCGGACGAGCCGTTGGACGATTTGGCGGAGGGCGATCTGGACGTCGTCCCGGTGACGTTGGACCGGATCCGAGGCGCCGCGGACTGACGTCAATTGTCGCCGCCAGGGTGGGCGGCGATCACGAACATGGCCCCCTTAGGGCCGACCGAGCTGGCATCGGGGGTGTCCGCGGGGACTTGCCGAGGGGCCGCCACAGGCTCGGTCCCGGTCGGTCGCGGAGCCTCGTCTCCAGCGATCGGACCCTTGTCGGCGATGACGAAGATCGCACCGCCAGCGGTTCGCAAGACCACGTCGGAGGCCGCCGGACTTGAACCCGGCAGGACCTCGCCGCCTGGCCAACGCCCCCCTCCCCTGCCCGTCTCGACGTAGAAGCTGTGCGCGCCGATGACGGCCGATGGCCGGGCGCCGCCGAAGTTCACCAGGCTAACCGGAACCTGCCCAGCGCCGGCGCGATCGGCGACGGTGCGCAGGTTCTGAAAGTACCGCGCCCCGTTCGTCAGGTCGGGGAGCCGGCCCTCCAAGGCGAGGTTGATGATGGTGTCGATGCGCGCCTTGTGCGCCTCCGATACCGGTGGAAGTTTTCGCCAATCGCCGCCGGCACGCATGACCGGCTCGAACTGATGGTGCGCATTGAGGACCGCATCGATGCTACCGCCCCAGCGGCCGTCGGCCAGGCGGTTGAGGATCGTGTAGACGACGGCCGCCAGCCCGCTGTCGCCCTGGTTACCCGCTTCGGAGTAGGCCACCCGGGCGATCCCGTCGCGGGCGTCGGCGCCCGTCACGAGGACGGTGAGCCCCGTCAGATCGGCGCCGCTGGCAGCTGGTCGGTCCGATGGAGCGATGACGGTGGCGGCGGCCGCGGGCGCCAGGACGTGTGGGCAATGGAGCCCGGGCGGAGGTGGGCCGGCGGCCCCGTGGGCGAGCAGACCACATAGCGAGGCGAGCGCGACGGGATCCATCAGACCGGCCTCACGTGATCCGAGCTCACCAGCAAAGGTGCGAACACGCCCAGGATCGCGGCCCGGTCGACGGGGCCGTAGTACCGGCTGTCGAAGCTGTTGGGCACACGTTCTGAGAAGACGAAGACCTCGCCGCGAGTGAGCACGCGACAGCCGTGCCAAGCCGGCAGGCGGTCGCCGTGGCTGTCCCGGTCCAGGACCGGACCGCGACGCTGTCCGTTGATCGCCAGCACACCGCCAACGGTGCAGACCCGGTCGTTCTCACCGGCGGCGACGGCTTTGAGGATCGGGATGCGATGCAGATAGCCCATGCGGCGGTCGGCGTATGGGAACGCCGCGGCGGGCGAATGGAAGGCGATGATGACCCCCGGCCGAGGCGCCGCGGCAGTCCGAATGTAGAGACCCTCCGGCTCGCTCGGCGTCTGGTTCCAAAGCAAGACGGGGTGCGGCAAGCTCGCCGCGAGGATCGCGGTCGCGGCTATCGGCGCCGCCGCGCAGGCCATGAGGCCAATGAACTCGGCGCACGCCCCGCCGGCGAAAAGTCTCTTCATGTCTGGATCGCCTCGCGCTGGTGGATCGAGCCACAGGCTCGCGGGCGTATTCAGGCGGGGGCGTGACCGATGCCCGGTGATTGGTGGCTGTCGTTTGGCGTCAGGAGCGCGTCAATCAGCCTACGCGGTTTGCGCTTCAATCCCCGTCCCCTCCCCTGCTGGCCGTGTCCTGCAGGTATGTGGTCGGGTCGGTCACCGAAACCCCGACATATGGCTCCGTGCAGAGCCGTCCATCTGCCTGTCTTGTCCGAAGACTTGAATCTAAAAACGCCGCTGCGCGAGCAGCGGAGGATTCGGATTCTAAAGATTCTGATTCAGAGTCGTTATAGTCGCAAATTATCAATACGTTACCGCCGTTGGCCTGTCCTGACGGGGGCATCATCCTGTCCGCTTGGGGGCCCATTCCTGTCCTGGTGGGGGAAGCATCCTGTCCTCTTGGGAACCTGACCGATTGGGGGCTGAATCCCGATCACTCCCCACGTTGGACTTGGCTCCTATTCGCCCAGGGAGAGATAGTATCGTGTGTCTCCTGAAGATATTGACATGACCTGACCTTGACA
>JAYVYH010000151.1:0-18609 GCA_043784385.1 Caulobacteraceae bacterium
CCGCCGCCCCGTCTTCTCGAATCTGACAGGTCTCGCCCCCATATGGGCAGAGGCGATTTGAATCCCTAAGCGGAGCTTGAAAACTCATGTCTGAAATCACCGCCACCCTCGTCAAGGCCCTGCGTGAAAAGTCGGGCGTGGGCATGATGGATTGCAAGAAGGCCCTCCAGGAAACAGCGGGCGACATGGAAGCCGCCATCGACTGGCTGCGCGCAAAGGGCCTTTCCAAGGCCGCCAAGAAGGCCGACCGCGTCGCCGCCGAAGGCGCGGTAGCCGTGAGCGTCCGCGTTGATGGCGCGGGCATGACCGCGGTAGTCATTGAATTGAATGCGGAAACTGATTTCGTCGCTCGTAACGAAGGCTTCCAGACCGCGGTGCGCAAGATCGCCCTTGCGGCGCTGGATGTTGACGGTGATGTCGAAGCCCTCCGCGCCGCCGCTTTCGAAGGCGGTACGGTTGCGGAGTCGATTACACATCTGGTCGCCACGATTGGCGAAAACATGCTGCTGCGCCGCTTCAAGCGCTTTGCCGTCGAACAGGGAGCCGTCGGCGTCTACGTGCATGGCGCGGTGACGGGCGCGACCGATCTGGGGCGCATCGGGGTTCTGGTGGCTATCGAAGGCGCCGGTGACCAGGCGATCCTGCGAGAATTGGGCCGCAACATCGCCCTGCACGCCGCCGCGACCGCGCCACTTTCCCTGTCGGTGGACGACCTCGACTCTGCTGCGATCGAACGCGAACGGGCGATCTTCACTGAACAGTCCATCGCATCGGGCAAGCCCCCGTCCGTGGCCGAGAAAATGGTCGAAGGCCGTATCCGAAAATTCTACGAAGAGGCAGTGCTTTTGAAGCAGGCCTATGTGCGCGACCCGGCCATTACCATCGAGGGCTTGGTCGCTCAGACGGCTAAGGATCTCGGCACGCCGGTCAAGGTCGTCGGCTTCGCTCGCTTCGCCCTTGGCGATGGCGTGGAAAAGGAAGCTGGCGACTTCGCGGCCGAGGTCGCATCCCTGACTGGCGCCGTCTGACATCCACCAGCAGAGAGCCCCGCGCCTTGACGGGTGGGGCTAGTCGCCAATTACCCCGCAGGCTAGCCGAGCCCCGCCCCCGCCCAGGGGCGCGGGCTGGTCGGCGTAGTTGTCGCCGCCCGCGTGGATCATAAGCGCATGACCCTTCAGCGCGTCCAGGCTTTTGATCCGCGTAGTGGTCAGCGTGGCCTTGGCTGTCCCATCGGCGTCGACGGTCAGGAAGGGCAGATCGCCCAGGTGACCCATGCCACCGGGACCCAAGTGCATCGCCGTCATCGCCGGGTCCAGGTGACCGCCGGCGCCGCCGGCGGGAACCGGCTTGCCGTCCTTCTCGCCTGGCGCGCAGGAGGGGTTCGCGTGCACGTGGAACCCGTGAGCGCCAGCCGGCAGGCCATGCAGATCGAGGACGAAGGTCGCGCCACTCGGTCCCTCGGTGATGGTGATCGTCCCGACGCTCGAGCCCAGCCCCGTGGGCGTAGCCAGGGTCATCGGCGCATGAAGGCTTTCGGCGAGAACCGGGGTTCCGGCCGCGAACAAAAGGGCGGTCAGGACCAGGGCGAACTGACGCATGATGTCACTTCTCATGATTATTTTTGCCTCTCAGGCTATCACATGGCCAGCTCTTGGCGAGCGATTGAACTTTTGATGTCCGCAGTGGAGGTGGTGGTTGTCCCAAATCTGGCTGGGTTCAAGCGCCGCGCGATATGCTCTAGAGACTTGCGCGGGTCGCAGAGCCCATCAGAATCGATGGAGACATGATGTCCGACGCGCAACCCCCCTACCGCCGCATTCTGCTTAAGGTGTCCGGCGAGGTCCTGATGGGCGACGCCCAATTTGGCATCGATATGGCCACTCTGGATAACGTCGCCGAGGATATTTCTCTTGTGGTGGCGGCCGGTTTTCAACTGTGTCTGGTGGTCGGCGCCGGGAATATCTTCCGGGGTGTTTCGATGGCCGGTCGCGGTATGGAACGCGTGAGCGCCGACTACATGGGCATGTTGGCGACGGTGATGAACGCTCTGGCGATCCAGAGCGCGCTTGAACGGCGTGGCGTCGATACGCGCGTCCAGTCGGCCATTCCGATGGACGCGGTTTGTGAACCCTACATCCGTCGTCGGGCCCTTCGTCATCTCGAAAAGGGCAGGGTGGTGATTTTCGCCGCAGGCCTGGGCGCGCCGTTCTTCACCACCGATACCCCTGCGGCCCTTCGCGCCGCCGAGATGGGTTGTGACGCGCTCTTCAAGGGAACGAGCGTCGACGGCGTCTATACGGCCGACCCCAAAAAGGATCCCACGGCGGTGCGCTATGGCAAGGTCAGTTACCAGGAGGTCTTGGCTAAGGATCTTCGATTCATGGACGCCTCGGCGGTCAGCCTCATGCGCGACAACCACATCCCCATAGAAGTGTTCTCCATTCGCGAGCGCGGTAGCCTGCTGAAGGTCCTGTCGGGCGCCGGAGTCCATACCACCATCACCGATCTCTGAGCCTCCACCGAAGATTACGGCCCGAAAGGAAGTGCTATGGCGACCGCCGAAAAGCCCCAGATTTCACGCTACAAGGACCGGATGGAGCGGTGTGTCACGGCCTTGAAAGAGGAATTCACGTCGCTTCGGACAGGGAGGGCGTCGGCCGGCCTCCTCGATCAGATAATGGTCGAAGCCTACGGGTCAAAGACGCCGATCACCCAGTTGGCCTCGGTCTCAGTGCCAGAGCCGCGCTCGATAACCGTCAGCGTATGGGACAAGGCCGTGGTGGTCTCGGTGGAGAAGGCGATCCGCAATTCCGGGCTGGGGTTCAATCCAGTCGTGGAGGGGCAGAATCTGCGCATTCCGGTCCCGCCCCTGACTGAAGAACGTCGCCGTGACCTGGCAAAGCTTGCCGGGAAATATGCCGAGCAGCAAAAAGTGTCCGTCCGGAACGTTCGCCGAGACGCCATGGACGACCTGAAGAAGGCTGAAAAAGACGCTGTAATAAGTCAGGACGAGCAGAAACGTATGGAGACCGAGATACAAAAGCTCACGGACGAGGCGGTGCGGCGCGTCGACGAGGTCTTGAAAATAAAGGAACAAGAGATCATGCAAGTGTGATCATTCGGTCGTTTCGCATGGCGGAGCCAAAACTGGCCGATGTCGTTCTTGAACCACCGGGCGTCAGGCGCGGCGCGGAGGGGTAGGTCATGTCGCGTCCCACGGATGAGTTCCCACCGCCTCCAACCGGCCTGCATGTCGCGATCATCATGGACGGCAACGGGCGCTGGGCGAAGGAGCGAGGACTGCCGCGTTCGCTCGGGCATAGGGCAGGTGTCGCGGCCCTTAGGCGCACGGTGGAAGGCGCGTCCGAGCTGGGTATCGAACGGTTGACGGTATTTGGCTTTTCGACCGAGAACTGGCGGCGCCCGCCTCGCGAGGTCTCCGAACTCATGGGCCTGCTGAAGACCTATTTCCGCAGCGATATCGATCGTTTGGAGCGCGAAGGCGTGAGAGTACGAATTGTCGGCCGGCGTACGGGGCTTGAGCCGGATATTCTCGAAATCGTCGAACGCGCGGAAAGCCGGACGATCAACAACCATAGATTTCATCTCCAGGTGGCGTTCAACTATGGCGGCCGGGCCGACATCGTCGACGCGGCGCGGGCCTTTGCCCTCCGGGTAGAGCAGGGTCGGTCACAGGCTCATGAACTGACCGAAAGCTTGTTTGAATCCTATCTCTCGACCGCCTCGGCCCCGGCCCCCGATCTGATTATCCGCACCAGCGGCGAACAGCGAATTTCCAACTTCCTGCTCTGGGAATGCGCTTATGCCGAACTTGTCTTTCAGCAGGTCTATTGGCCCGACTACGGCCCGGAGCATCTGAAAGCGGCGATCGCCGAATTCCAGGGGCGCGAGCGACGCTATGGCGCGGTTTCGGGTGAACCCGCCGCCGAAGATACGATCCTTGCGGCCGGCTAGACGCTTCGATTGGGCCAATTTCGCGGTGCGCGCAGTGTCCGGAGCGGTTCTGGCCTCCGCGGCGCTTGGCGCGGTCTGGGCTTTCGGCCTTTCTGGTAGATTTTGGCGCGCGCCGTTCCTGGCCCTAATCGCGGTGGGCGGCGTTCTCCTATCCATCGAGTGGTCGGCCATGGCCACGCCGAAAGCAGCGTGGCGGGCGACGGTAGTTACGAGTTTTGCCGTGGTCGCCGTGATCTTTCTCGCCTTCCTTGGCCAGTTCGCCGAGGCTTGGGCCGTAATTAGTCTCGGAGCCCTGGTGGCCGCCGTCGCGGCGGGCGTCGCGGCGGAGCGGCCTATCGACGGAGCCTACGGGGTGCTTTACATCGCCCCCGCGTGTCTGGTGTTTGTGTGGCTGATCGGGACGCCTCAGGGACCCGGGTGGACGACGATGCTGTTGGCCACGACCTGGTCGGCCGATATTGGGGCCTTTGTGATCGGAAACGCTCTCAAGGGGCCAAAGCTCTGGCCGCGGTTTTCGCCGAACAAAACCTGGGCAGGATTCGTTGGCGGCCTGATCGCCGGCCTATTGGCCTCGGTGGCCGTGGCGGCGGTGTTCATGCAGTTGTCGCTGGCCGGCGCAGCGATAATCGGTCTGGCGGGGGGCCTGGGGACGATGGCGGGCGATCTTTGGGAGTCGATGTTGAAACGACGATTTGGTGTAAAGGACTCCGGGGACATCATTCCCGGGCACGGTGGGGTGCTCGATCGCGTCGATGGGCTGATGTTTGCGGTGATGGTGTTCGCGGTCGCGCGGCTCGTGGTCAAATACGGTTGGGCGCACTAATGCCCGGACGTTCCGTGGTGGTTCTCGGATCCACCGGCTCGGTTGGTGTCTCCACGCTCGATCTGTTGGCGCGGTCCGGCGATGATATCGAAGTCCTCGCTCTCACGGCCGGCCGGAATGTCGCCGATCTGGCCGCCCAAGCGCTCCGCTGGCGTCCGGCGCTAGCGGTGATTGAGGACGAGAGTAGGCTTCCGGAGTTGAAGGAACGCCTGAAAGGCTCCGGAGTTATGGTAGCCGCTGGAGCTTCGGCTGTGATCGAAGCGGCCGGGCAGGGCGCCGACTGGGTGATGAGCGCCATCGTCGGCGCCGCAGGTCTGGCCCCGACCCTCGCCGCGGCTAGGGCGGGCTCAACCATCGCCCTCGCCAACAAGGAAAGCCTGGTTTGCGCCGGACCCGCCTTATTGGCGATTTCCAAGGCGGCGGGCGGCAGGGTGATCCCGGTCGACTCCGAACATTCCGCGATTTTCCAGGTTTTCGCGCCGGCCAACCACGCGCAGATTCGCCGGTTGATACTCACCGCTTCCGGGGGACCATTTCGAACGTGGACCCGAGAGGCAATGGCGGACGCTACTCGCGAACAGGCCATCGCCCATCCTAACTGGAGCATGGGCGCCAAGATTTCCGTCGATTCAGCAACGATGATGAACAAGGGCCTGGAGATGATCGAGGCCTCTTATTTGTTCCATATGCCGCCAAGCCGCATCGACGTGATCATTCACCCCCAATCGGTGGTGCATAGTCTGGTGGAGTATACCGATGGCTCTACGTTGGCGCAGCTTGGTCCCCCCGACATGCGCGCGCCCATTGCCTGCGCCTGGGCGTGGCCCGGGCGGATGAACTGGCCCGCGCCGACTCTGGATCTCGCCGCCTATGGCCAGCTGACGTTCGAGGCGCCGGATGAAACACGCTTTCCGGCCTTGGGTATCGCCCGGCGGGTCCTCGAGGCTGGGGCGGGGGCGCCGGCGGCTATGAACGCCGCCAACGAGATCGCGGTCGGCGCGTTCCTGCAAAGACGCCTGGGATTCCTCGATATAGCCCGCGTCGTTTCAGAGACACTGGAGCAGATGAACAGCCGCGGCGAGCTGATCGGTGGGAGCAATGACGCGGCGGTGGACTGGGCTTTGGCTATCGACGCCGCGGCGCGGCGCCTCGCCGCCCAAGTCCTGTCGCGTTTTGAGCGCATGGCCTAGCCGGACCCGAGGAACCCGCCCGACAATGATGGCCTTTTTGCAGTCTGCCGTGGTTCACATGGCGCCGTTCGTGATCGTCGTGAGCCTGATCGTGACGATTCACGAACTCGGCCATTTCCTGACCGCCAAAGCCTGCGGCGTGGCCATCGACCGGTTTTCGATCGGCTTTGGCCGTGCAATCGTGAATTGGCGGGACCGGTCGGGCGTGGAGTGGCGGATAGGCTGGCTGCCTCTTGGAGGCTATGTGAAATTCGCCGGCGATCAGAACATCGCCAGCGTGCCGAACCAGGATGACCTTGAGACCTTGCGGCGGGAAATCGTCACCAACGAAGGCCCTGGGGCGGAGCGCAAATACCTCCCATTCAAGCCGCTCTGGCAGCGCACCCTGATCGTTCTGGCTGGACCCGTCGCCAATTTCATTTTGGCGGTCGTGCTTTTCGCTTTGTTTTTCATGGCCTTTGGCCGTCCTATCAGTTCCAACCGCGTGTCCCAGGTGGTTCCAGCGAGTGCGGCGGCGCGGGCTGGGTTTCAGGCTGGCGATGTTGTGACTCAGGCGGACGCCAAGGCGATCGTGGGCTTTGAGGATCTCCAGTTTTACACTCAGTATAGGGGCGGCGTGCCGATCGACTTCATCGTCCTTCGGGCTGGCCGTGAGGTGCATTTGAGAGCCATTCCCGATACCCGTCAGATCGATAGCGCCTTTGGCGGCAAGCAGGGTGTCGGCGTTCTTGGACTCGCCGCGCGCGGTGGAGGCCAGGCGCCGGTGGGTCCGCTACAGGCCTTGGCGCTTGGCGTCCAGAAAACCTGGGACGTCAGTTTCACCACCCTGTTCTACATGGGGCGAATCGTCACTGGCCAAGTAGGCGCCGATCAACTCCACAGTTTTGTGGGAATCGCCTACGCCTCAGGCTCCATGACTCAGTCGGCGGTCGATCAGGCCAAAGTGCAGGGGGTGAGCTGGATTGTCACGGTTGGTTTCGTGATGCTGCAAATGGCTGCTCTGATGAGCGTCAGTATCGGCATTCTCAATCTCTTGCCTATCCCGGTTCTCGATGGAGGGCATCTGCTATCTTACGCCTATGAAGCGATCGTCAGGCGGCCGCCGGCTGCGGTTGTCCAGGCGGTCGGCTATCGCGCGGGACTTGCTTTACTGGTGGGTTTGATGTTGTTCGCGACCTGGAACGACCTCGGGCGCCAGCGGGTGTTCCATTTTTTCGGCAGCTTGTTTTCTTAAGGCGATCATCCCTTCATGGCTGAACCGATGGTAGGTCCCCGCGCGCCCGCGCTCTTGCTCTCTGGCCTGACAGCGTTGCTCTGCGGCACGGCGCTTGCCACGCCCATGGTGGTCTCTGCGCAGGTAGTGCCAGCCGCCGGCCCGCTGCCCGCCGCGGCGGGCGGCGCTTCCGCCCCGCTGGTCCACGCCCCGCCCGTGCAGGCTCCCTCAGTGCAGAGTGGGGTAATCGGTCGAATCCTGGTGCAGGGCAATCAGCGGATCGACCCCGAAACGATCCTATCCTACCTTCCCGTGGGCGTGGGTGATCGCGTGGACTCCGCGAGAATCGACGATGCACTGAAAGCTCTGTTCCGGACCGATCTGTTTTCCGACCTGAAAATTGACCTTCAGGGATCGGACCTCGTCGTCCGGGTCGTCGAGAACCCGATCATCAATCAGGTTCTGTTCGAGGGCAATTCCAACCTCAAGAATGATAAACTTCAGGACGAAATTCAGATTCGTCCAAGGGGTGTTTTCACCAAGGCGAAGGTGGAAGAAGACGTGGGCCGTATCGTCGAGCTTTACAGGCGGTCGGGTAGAATTTCAGCTACCGTCACGCCGAAAATCGTGCAGTTGCCACAGCGCCGGGTTGATCTTGTTTTCGAAATCAACGAGGGACCCAAAAGCGGAATCCTGCGCGTAAATTTTTTGGGTAATGTCCAGTTTTCCGGCGATGCTTTGCGCAATGTGATCGTGACTAAGGAAAGCGCCTGGTACAAATTTTTCCAGTCCAACGACAACTACGATCCGGATCGGATCGAATACGACCGCGAACAGCTGCGAAAATTCTATCGAAACCGGGGCTTCTATGACTTCCGGATCATGTCCTCGGTCGCCGAACTTCAGCCGAGCCAGAATGGCTTTGCAATCACCTATGCCTTGACCGAAGGTCGCCAATATCGCTTTGGCAAGATGACGGTGCACGCCGAGCTCAAGAAACTGAACGGCGACATTCTGCGTCAGATTCTGCCCATCAAGGAGGGGCAGCTCTATTCGGACGACAAGATCGAGAAGGCAACCGACGCCCTGACCTTCGCGGCCGGGGCCGCGGGTTTCGCCTTCGTCGATGTGAGGCCACGGTACACCCCAAATCCGGATAAACATACGGTTGACGTGTCGTTTGAGGTTCGCGAAGGACCGAGGGTCTACATCGATCGGATCGACATTGTCGGCAACACACAAACCCTCGACTACGTAATTCGCCGGCAACTGGGTGTCGCGGAAGGCGACGCCTATAACCGTGCCTTGGTGGATCGCTCGAAGAACGGGGTAAGGTCGCTCGGCTTCTTCAAGGACGTCGATATCACCAACGTTCAGGGCTCGGCGCCGGACCGGACCAATCTTCAGGTCAAGGTCACCGAACAGCCCACGGGGCAGTTATCATTCAGCGCGGGTTATAGTTCGCTGGACAAGGTCGTCGCCGATATCGGCATTACCCAGTCGAACTTTCGGGGACGTGGGGAAAATCTTTCCGCTCGGATATCGGCGGGCTCCCTGCAACAACAGGTCGACCTGTCATTTACGGAGCCACACTTCCTCAATCGCGATCTCCAGGGCGGTTTCGATATTTACGGCCAACGCTATGACTTTACGCGTCAAGCTTCCTACACCACCACCTCCGTGGGCGGGACTTTCCACGTTGCCTTCCCGCTGGCTCCAAACGCGCTGCTGAGCACGCGATACACCATCAGGACCGATGACGTGATCGTCGCCGATTCCCTGTGTACGCCAGGAGCGGAGCTCGTTTCCATCGTGCTTTGCGAACAGCGCGGGGCCTATCTGACATCTCTGGTCGGCTACACCCTGGGATTCGACCTTCGGAATGACTCGCAGAACCCGACGCGCGGCTTCTTCGTCAATTTCTCGCAAGATATCGCAGGCTTCGGCGGTACTGTTCACTATGTCCGTACCGAGGCGCGTGGGGGTTTCTATCACGGCTTCAATAAGGACTTCATCTTCAGCTTTGCCGGCACCGCTGGATATATTGATGGGTGGAATGGCGACACCATTCGTATCACTGATCGGTTCTACAAGGGTGGCGATGATTTCAGGGGCTTCCAGATTGCCGGCATCGGGCCGCGCGATACTCAGTTTGGTGACGCCCTTGGAGGTAAACTCTATGGGATCGGCTCATTTGAATTGACCATTCCCACAAAACTGCCGGAGCAGTATGGGATTCACGCCGCGCTCTTCACCGATTTCGGCACTTTGGGACTGTTGGATCGCACCAACAAATTCAACCCCAACACCAATGCGCCATTGCCTGGTGTCAGAGATGACCTGGGCCTCCGTGCCACGGCTGGCTTGAGTGTGTTCTGGAAGTCACCATTGGGCCCCCTACGCTTTGACTTCAGTAAAATCATTAAGAAAAACGACTATGATCGCACTGAATTGTTTCGCTTCTCAACCTCAACAAGGTTCTAAACTGTCATGAACAAATTGACCATTTCATCGTTTACCGCCAGCGTCATTGTATTGGCACTGACCGGATCGTCCGCGCTAGCCGCGCCGGCGGCGAAGCCTGTCGCTGCCGCACCCGTCGCGGCTCCGCCGGTCGCTCACGGCCCGGCGATTCCGGGGCTCTGCATGCTCTCCGTGAATCAGGCCATCGCCCAGTCAACCGTCGGCGGCTATATTAGGACTCGGCTGGAGCAGATTGTCACCCAGGTCCGCGCTGAGCTGAACCCAGAGGAAGCCGCGATCAATACCGATGGCAAGGCCTTGGATGCCGCCAAGGCGACACTCGATCAGGCCACTCTGCAAAGCCGGGCTCAAGGGCTTCAAGCGCGCTATACCGCCTTCCAGCAAAAGGCTGACCTGCGTCAGCGGGAAGTGAAGGCTACCCAAGACAAGGCGCTGAACCGGATCGCACAGGAACTTGAGCCTATTGCCCAGCAACTTTACCAAACCCATCGTTGCAGCGCTCTTCTCGACAAGGGCTCGGTCATGCTGGCGAATCCCGACTCCGACCTGACACCCGCCGCTATCACGGCATTGAATGGAAAACTGCAGCAGTTCCCCTTTGATCGCGAACACATTGATACGGGCGCCGCGGCGGCGAACTGAGCCATCAGAGCGGCGCGATAGGCCTTCAGATGCCGGATAAGCGGTTCTATGAAGTGCTCGCGCCCGCCTCGACCAGCGAACTGGCCGCCCTCACGGGCGCCAGGGTCGCCGGGAACGACAGGGCTGCGCGCCTAATTGCAGGAGTGGGTTCCCTCAGGGGTGCAACGGCGGATGATTTGTCGTTTTGCGCTGATGGCCGTCACCTGGGTGACTTCGAGGCAACGCTGGCCGGGGTCTGCTTTGTGACCGACAGGCTGGCTTCTTCGACCCCCCGATCGTGCGTGGCCCTGATTACCCCTTTTCCGCAGGCCGCCTATGCCCAGGCCGCCGATCGGCTTGTCCGCCCGCGGAGCTGCGGTTCCAGCGACTCTGCAGTCGATCCCTCGGCCATCCTGGAGGACGGCGTTATCGTCTCGCCAGGCGCCCGTGTCGGTCCTTGCGCCCGGATTGGCGCTGGGACGGTGATCGGTCCCGGCGCCTTCATCGGTCCCGGCGTGACGATAGGGCGCGATGGTTATATCGGCCCTGGCGCCGTGGTCGGCTTTGCCCTGCTGGGCGATCGTGTCCGCATTCATGCCGGGGCGATCATCGGAGAGCCCGGTTTTGGCACGGCGCCGGGGCCAAACGGCGTAGTTGACATTCCGCAACTGGGTCGAGTTATCCTGCAGGATGGCGTTACGGTCGGGGCCAACTCATGCATCGATCGCGGCGCCTTCGACGACACCGTGGTCGGCGAGAACACCAAGATCGACAATCTGGTTCAGATCGCCCACAACGTGGTCATCGGTCGCAATTGTTTGTTGGCCGCCCAGACCGGCATCTCCGGGAGCACCGTGATCGGAGACGGGTGCATGCTCGGGGGGCAGGTGGGTGTTGCCGACCACCTCACAATCGGCGCGGGCGCGCGGTTGGCGGCGGCGGCGGGCGTCATGAAGGATATTCCGACCGGGGAAACCTGGGGAGGCACGCCCGCTCGTCCCATTGGCCGATGGATGAGGGAAACGGCCACCCTCGCGCGGATGACGAAACGGTGGCCAGGGGGGATTGACCAAGGATGACACAGAGCGAGACGTCGGCGGGGAGCGACACCGATATCGATATCCATGAGATCATGCGTCGTATTCCGCACCGCCCGCCGTTTTTGATGATCGATCGAGCTGAACAGTATGTGGCCAATGCGTCGTTGGTCGGCATCAAGTGCGTCACGATCAACGAGCCGTTTTTCGCCGGCCACTTTCCTGGCGCTCCAGTCATGCCCGGGGTCTTGATCGTCGAGGCGATGGCTCAGACGGGCGGCCTGTTGATGTCGAAGTCCTGGAATTCCGATCCAAAAGGAAAAATCATCCTGTTCATGTCGGTCGATAACTGCCGTTTCCGTCTTCCGGTGAGGCCAGGCGACGTGCTTCGTCTCAGCGTCAAGGTAGTGAGAGCCCGGGCCAATGTGGTCAAGTTCGCCGGGCGAGCGCTTGTCGGCGAACGTCTCGCCGCCGAGGCCGATTTCGCAGCCATGCTGGTGGACGCGCCTGAGTGAGAGTGGTTCATCCCACCGCGATTGTCGATCCGGCGGCGGAACTTGGCGAAGGGGTTCATATCGGACCTTATTGCATCATTGGGGCGAACGTTTCCCTGGGTGCGGGGGTCCGCGTCGCCTCCCACGCGGTTATCGAAGGTCACACCGTCGTCGGCCGAACCTGTGTCATCCATCCCTTCGCCGTTCTTGGCGGTTCGCCCCAGCATGCGGGACACCGGGGCGAGCCTACCCGTCTGGTCATCGGCTCGGACAATGTGATCCGGGAGCACGTAACCATGCACCGTGGAACGGTGATGGGGCGAGGGGTGACGACCGTCGGCTCCCACGGGCTGTTCATGGTCGGCGTTCACATTGCTCACGATTGTGAGGTCGGTGACCATGTCACCATGGTCAACAACGCGACCCTGGGCGGACATGTGACCGTAGAGGACAACGTTATCATGGGCGGCCTCTCCGCCGCGCATCAGTATATTCGCATAGGGCGGCATGCGTTCGTGGGTGGCATGGCGGGGGTTAATCATGATGTCATCCCGTTCGGCAATGTCTGGGGGAACCATGCTCACCTCGAGGGCCTCAATCTTGTTGGCCTTAAACGACGCGGATTTTCCCGTGAGTCGATTAACAAGCTTCGCGCCGCCTATCGCCTGCTATTCGCCGAGGAAGGAACCTTCCAGGAGCGGCTCGAAGATACCGCCGTGGCGTTCGCTGGCTCGCCGGAGGTGATGGAGATCATCAACTTCATCCGCGCGGATTCCAATCGTCCGCTGACCACGCCAAAGCGTGAAATCTGAACCAAGATGGTCAAGCTGGGTCTGATCGCTGGAGGGGGTGCGCTTCCGGTCAGTTTGGCTAGACATTGCCGTGCCGTGGGCCAGCCGCTTTTCGTAGTCCGATTGAAGGGTTTCGCTGATCGGGCGCTGCTTGAATTTGACGGCGCCGACGTTGGAATCGCTGAATTGGGCAAGGGGATCAAAGTATTGCGCCAATCGGGCTGCGGCGCGGTCTGTCTGGCGGGCAAGGTCGATCGACCGGACATGGCCGTCCTGAAACCCGATCTGCGCGGCTTGTCTATCTTTCCCGGAGCCATTCTGGCGGCGCGCGGCGGGGACGATGCGCTGCTCTCCTTTCTCCTTCGCGAGTTCGAGCGGGAGGGTTTCCTGGTCGAGGGGGCACATGATGTAATGGCGGGATTGACCCTTCCACACGGTTACCTCGGCCGCCATGAGGCGGACCCGGTCGATCTCTCCGATATCAGCCGAGCGCTGGAGGCCGCCAGAGTCATAGGTCGTTTGGATATCGGGCAGGGCTCCGTCTGTTGCCGGGGACTCATTTTGGCCCTTGAGGCCCAGGAGGGCACCGATGCGATGCTGGACCGCGTAGCTGAACTCCCCCCGACCCTGCGCGGAAACGCCATGGCTCGGTGTGGCGTGCTGGCCAAAGCCAGCAAACCGGGGCAGGAGTTGAGGATCGACCTGCCGACCATTGGTCCAGAGACCGTGCGTCGCGCGGCCACGGCTGGCCTTGCCGGTATCGCCGGCGAAGCGGGTTTTCTCCTGGTCCTGGAGCGAGAAGAAACGGTGCGTCTAGCCGACGAAACCGGCCTTTTCATTCTGGGCGTCGGTTAGGTGGGGGCCGCGCCTTGCTTGTTGATCGTCGCCGTCGAGCCGTCCGCCGACTCGCTCGGCGCCGCTCTCGTGCGGGCTTTGCGCGCCCGCCTTGGCGACTCACTGCGGCTCGTCGGAGCAGGTGGTCCCAATTTGGCCGCCGAAGGTCTGATCAGCGCGTTTGATCCGTCGGCGTTGGCTGTCGTCGGCGCGTTTAACGCGCTGTTCGCTTATCCTGAGGTCTTGCGCGGAGCCCGGCGACTGGGTGGACTTATTCGCGCCGAACGGCCCGACGTCGCCATTCTGATCGACGCCTGGGGTTTCAACCTGCGTGTGGCGCGGGCGTTGCGGGCCGCCGACCCTCGGTTGCCATTGATAAAATATGTAGCGCCCCAAGTCTGGGCGACGCGACCAGGCCGGGCGAGAACCCTGGCGCGGGCGGTCGATCACCTTCTGACCATCCACAGCTTCGACGCCGGCTATTTCGAGCGAGAGGGATTGGATACGACCTTTGTCGGCAATCCGGTTCTGAACCGCGATTTCTCGAACGCCGATCCGAGCCGATTTCGAGACTTGATCGGGGCCGGACCAGACACGCCGATCCTGCTGCTGCTGCCAGGAAGCCGCATCGACGAGGTTGAACGGCTGCTGCCGGCCTTCAGGGCGGCTGTCGATCGCCTCAAATCTGAGCACCCGGATCTTCGTCTCGTCATCGGCCTAGCCGATAGCGTGGCTGACAGGGTGGCTCTGAAGCTACGCGAATGGCGCCATCAACCCACCATATTGCGATCTGAAAGCTGTAGGCTCGACGCCATGCGGGCGGCGACCGCGGCGCTCGCCTGCAGTGGCACGGTGACAGCGGAGTTGGCTCTGGCTGGATGTCCGATGGTGGTGACCTACAGATTGGATCCCATCACCCACTTGATCGCCAAGTGTCTTATTCGAACCCCTTACATCACCCTGTTCAACGTCGCCGTTGGCGCCTTTGTGGCCCCTGAGCGGGTGCAGCATGCGTGCAATGGAACGCAACTGGCCGCTGATATCGGCCGCCTGCTTGATAGTCCCGATATACGGACCCGCCAGATAGACGCCCAAAGCGCAGCTCTGGGCGTTATGCGCGGCGGAGTCGTCAACCCGATCGAGGCCGCCGCCGACGCCGTGATCGGCGTCATGCGGCGTCTCCGCGCTTGAGGCGCCTTAGCCCCGGCTCTCGATCGGCGCGTACTCGCGTTGCAGTGGGCCGGTATAAAGTTGTCGCGGACGACCGATCTTGCGCTGCGGATCCTCGAACATTTCCTTCCACTGACTGATCCAGCCCACCGTCCGCGCCAGCGCGAACAGTACCGTGAACATGGTCATCGGGAAGCCCATAGCCTTCAGGGTGATCCCCGAATAGAAATCGACGTTGGGGAACAGCTTGCGATCGACAAAATAAGGGTCACTCAGAGCGATCCGCTCCAGCTCCATCGCTACCTTCAGCAACGGATCTTCTGGGTTGCCTACTTCGGCCAGAACTTCATGGCAGGTCGTTTGCATGACCGTAGCACGGGGGTCGTAGTTCTTATAAACTCGATGGCCGAAGCCCATCAGTCGGTATTTGCGATCCTTGACGCCCTGAATATACTCGGGAATACGCTCAACGGTGCCGATCTCGTGCAGCATCATCAGGCATTCTTCATTGGCGCCGCCGTGAGACGGACCCCAAAGAGCGGCGATTCCGGCGGCAATACAGGCGAACGGGTTGGCGCCGGTCGATCCCGCGAGGCGCACGGTGGAGGTTGAGGCGTTCTGCTCGTGATCTGCGTGCAGGATGAAGATGCGATCCATGGCGCGGGTCAGGATGGGATTGGGTTTCCAGTCCTCGGCCGGAACCGAAAAACACATGCGCAGGAAATTTTCTGCGTAGCTTAGATCGTTACGGGGGCTCACGAACGGCTGACCCACGGAATATTTGAACGCCCGCGCCGCGATCGTCGGCATCTTGGCGATAAGGCGGTGGGCCGAGATCTTACGCTGTTCGGCGTCATCGACGTTGATACTGTCGTGATAGAACGCCGAGAGCGCCCCTACAGCGCCGGTCATGATCGCCATCGGGTGGGCGTCAGATCGGAAGCCGCCGAAGAAACGATCGAATTGATTGTGGATCATCGTATGATGGATGATGGTGTTTTCAAAGTCGATATACTCGGCCGCGTCGGGAAGTTCACCGTTCAGAAGCAGGTAGCAAACTTCCAGGAAGGTTGAATTCTCAGCCAGTTCCTGAATTGGATAGCCACGATGCAGCAAAACACCGGCGTCACCGTCGATGAAGGTGATCTTGCTTTCGCAACTGGCCGTGGACGTGAAACCTGGATCGAAGGTGAAGACGTCCGCTTCGCCATAGAGTTTGCGCACATCGACAACGTCCGGCCCGGTCGTACCCTTGATCACCGCCAGATCGTAGCTCTTGTCGCCAATTGTGATTGTCGCGTGGTCGGCCATGCCCCGAAAGCTCCTGTTTCTGACGCTCGCAAATGCGAAGAAATTGCTGAGAAGTCCTTATAGCCTCTCATTCGGCGGGCGAAAGAGCATCCTTAATCCTGCCCAGACTCTCCTCCCGTCCAAGGGCCGTAAGAGCGCCAGCAAGGTCGGGCGCGGGCAATCCCCCAGAGAGCACGGCTCGCAGTGGAGCACCGAATTTCCCCAGTCCCACCCCGTCCGCGGCGGCGAAGGACCTTAGGGAATCGGTCAGCGCTGCGGGTGACCAGTCTGGCTCCATCGCCAGATGTTCGGCCAGGCGAGAGAGCCGCGCGCGGGTTTCTTCCGTAAGCAGAACGGTCGACTTTGCATCAAGCGTCACTGGGCGTTCGGCGAGTGCGAACCGGCAGAGTTCGGCCAGTTCGACGATCGTCTTGGCGCCTTCTTTCACATGCGGAATCACGGCCAGCAGGCGTGCCCGGCCGTTGTCCGCCAGCGAGATTCCAGCTCTTTCGAAGCTCGCGGTGACCAGGTCGGCCAGGCGGTTGTCATCGGCCTGCCGCAGATAGTGGTTGTTGACGTGGGCGAGCTTGTTCCAATCCAGGCGGGCCGGGGCTTTCACCACATCCTTGACGTCAAACCAGGCGATGGCCTGGGCGTCGGTGAACAGCTCGTCATCGCCGTGGCCCCATCCCAACCGGGCGAGGTAGTTGCGCATGGCTTCCGGCAGATAGCCCATCTCGGCGAACTCGCCGACCGCCTGGGCTCCGTGGCGTTTGGAGAGTTTGGCGCCGTCCGGGCCGTGGATCATTGGCAGGTGCGCGAACGTTGGCAGCTCCCAGCCCAGCGCTTGGTAGATAAGACTCTGCCGCGCGCTGTTGTTGAGATGATCGTCTCCGCGAATAACGTGGGTGATCCCCATGTCGTGGTCATCCACCACCACGGCCAGATTGTAGGTCGGCGCGCCGTCCGAGCGCAGCAGAACCAGATCATCGAGATCGCGGTTGCGAAACCGCACTGTTCCCTTGACCAGATCGTCGACAACGGTTTCACCCTCAAGGGGACCCTTGAAGCGGATGACGTGGGGAAGATTAATCCCCTCGGGCGCCGCTCGGTCGCGCCATCGAGACCGGATGGCCCGGCCCTCGGCGCGGGCGATATCCCGCTCGGCGGCCAGCTCCTCCACCGTCATCCAGCACGGATAGGCGCGGTCGGCGGCCAGCAATTCGGCCGCCACCGCGCGATGGCGATCGGCCCGGGCGAACTGGAAGACCGGTGCAGCGTCCGGCTCCAGGCCGAGCCAAGCCAGACCTTCCAGGATCACCTCGACGGCGGCCTCGGTGGAGCGATGGCGATCGGTGTCTTCGATACGCAGCAAGTAGGTTCCGCCAGTGTGTCGAGCGTAAAGCCAGTTGTAAAGCGCCACCCGGGCGGTGCCTATGTGCATGGAGCCGGTTGGCGACGGGGCGACACGGGTGACAACGGGACGATCGGGGGCGGGCATTCGAATTCCGGTGGTGGCTGGCGGCGAGGCCGCGCCGGTTGATGACGTGCGGCGGCCATTTGGTTTGGCGTTGCCTATCACGCGCGGCCTTCGCCTTCCTAGCCTGATGGAAGCTTGGGCCTGGTTAGGCGTCCAGGCGTCGATGCAACTGGACCGTATCGGTTTATGGGCCCCGGTAGCCTTCGGGCTGGGCGCGGCGGCCTATCTCGGCCTGAAGGTTGAGCCATCGCTGTGGATCGCGATCGCGGTTGCCGTCGCGGGAGCGGCCGTTTTTCTTGCTTTTCGGGCTTGGACCAAGAGCCGCGCCCTGATCGCCGTGGGCGGATTGCTGGCCCTGGTCGCGGTTGGATTCATGACGGCGAAGATCCATTCCGACAGGGTGGCGGCGCCCATCGCCCCTGCCCGCGAAGGCCTGGCGTTCGTCGAAGGTTGGGTGATCGATATCGCCACACCTAGTGAGAAGGGTGAACGGCTACTGATCGCGCCGGTGCGAATTTCAGGTCTTTCTCCCGAGGAGACGCCAACACGCATTCGGATCGTCGTGCCTTTGTCGGACGGTCCGGAAGGCGCACCGCCGCCTGGAACCCCCATACGGTTTATGACCCTGCTGAATCCGCCGCCCGGGCCGGCCGCGCCCGGGGCTTATGATTTCGCCCAGAACGCCTGGTTTGAGGGAATCGGCGGCGTCGGTCTCGCCAAGAGCCCGCCGATCTTCACCAGCTTGCCGCGACCGCCCTGGCGCGTGCGCCTGGAAATGGGCGTCAACGCTCTTCGCTGGTCGGTCGCGCGTCGGATCGCGCATGATATCGGCGCTGTTATGGGGCCAGATGACGGCGGCGCAGCGGGGCTCGCCGTAGCGGTGACTACCAGCCATCAGGATTGGCTGGGCTCGGACCACCGGGACGATCTGCGTGGGTCCGGCCTTGCTCACATGTTGGCCATCGCCGGTCTCCACACCGCGGCCCTTACCGGTTTTGCTTTCTTCGGTTTTCGCCTCTTGATCGCGGCGTGGCCATGGTTGGCCTTGCGCGTTCCGGGCAAGAAGGTCGCCGCGATCGCGGCGCTGTTAGTGGCCGCCGGCTATCTCGTGCTCTCCGGCGCCCATCCGCCGGCCAGGCGGGCCGCCATTACGGCCGCCGTCGCCTTTCTGGCCATCGTGGTGGATCGGCGGGCGGTCAGCCTGCAC
>JAYVYH010000152.1:0-2944 GCA_043784385.1 Caulobacteraceae bacterium
CATGGCGCCCTTGTCCTTGTCGTCGGCCGCCTTGATCGCCGCCAGCCCCAGGGCCGACAGCTTGCCGGCCTGGCCGGTCCAGGTCTTGCCGTCGCGGATTCGACCGGGCAGCAGCAGCAGATTACCGCTCTCGGCCACCACCATGGCCGCGTCATGCACCTTGGCCCACGCCTTGGGCGTCTGGGGCGACAGGTCGTGCTCGCCCTTCATGTCGACCACCACGCCGGACGCAGCCCAGACGATGTCGGTGGCCGGGTCGATCACATGCTCCATCAGGTCGTGCAGGCCGATAGTGGTGTTGAACGGAGGGCGAGGGGGCGGAGAGGGCGGGGCCGGTTTCTGGCAGCCGGACAGTCCCGCCAGGCAAATCGCCAGTATCGCCAGCTCACGCATAGGCCATCCCCTGGGCGTCCACATAAAGCGCGTACAGCGACTGCGAGCCGGTGATGAACAGCCGGTTTCGCTTCACCCCGCCAAAACACAGGTTGGCGGCGCCTTCTGGAAGATGGATCGCGCCGATCCTGTCGCCGTCCTGACTCAGGATATGAACGCCGTCCAGGTCAGGTCCGCCCCATCCCACCGCGGCCCAGACATTGCCGTCGGTGTCGACGCGGAAGCCGTCGGGGCTGGCCTGGCCGAAATCGTGGAACACCCGTGGCCGGGCGAGGCTCACGCCGTCCACGACGTCGAACACATGTATCTGGCGCGGATGACCGCGTTTGTGCGATGCGCCGGTGTCGGCGACATAGAGCAGGTCATAGCTGGGTGAGAAAGCCAGGCCGTTGGGCTTCTCCAGGCCATCGTCGACGACGGTCGCCACCCCGGTCGCCGGATCGAGTCGATAGGTGCGGGTCGGCAGTTCGAGCTGGCCCTTGTCACCCTCATAGTGCCAGTGCAGCCCGTAGCCCGGATCGGTGAACCAGACAGCGCCGTCCGGATGCACGACCACGTCGTTGGGGGCATTCAGCCGTTTGCCCTCGAAGCTGTCGATCAGCACCGTCACGGTCCCGTCGATCTCGGTTCGCGTCACGCGCCGGGAGCGGTGCTCGCAGGTGACGAGCCGGCCGTGGCGATCACGGGTATTGCCGTTTCCGTTGTTCGACGGCTGGCGAAACACGGTGACCTGGCCGGTCTCTTCGCTCCACCGCAGCAGCCGGTCGTTGGGGATATCGCTGAAGATCAGGGATCGCAGGTCGCCGAACCACACCGGACCCTCGGCCCAGCGGGCGCCGGTCCACAACCGCTCCACCGCCGCGCTGCCCAGGCGGTAGGGCGCGAACCGCCGGTCGAGGATTTCTACTGCCGGGTCGGGATAGCGCACCGGCGTGGTCCAGTCGCGGTCCAGTGCAAAGTCCGAAGCCATGCCCGCGCCTCCCCAGGATCTCTTGACCCCTTCGCCGGCTTTGCGCCGGGTCGAAGTTCTCCGAGACCCTAAAGCGTGATAGGCGCCATTCAAAGCCACTGGGAGCACCACGTGAAATCCTTAATCGTTTCGGCGCTCGCGCTTTGGATCATCGCGTCCCTGGCTTCGGCCCAGATTCCGGGTGTGCCCAGCCAGCCAGGGCCGGTCATTCAACAAAACGCCCGGGACGCTTTTCGCCGCGAAGATCAGATCGAATCCCTGTTGCGGCTTCAGCGGGAGACCTACCTGACCGCCAAGAGTACCTACGATAACGGCAATTTCGCTTTAGCGCGGAGGCTGTTTCAGACCATCGCCGAGGGAGACTCGCCATCCTCGCAATACTTTATGGGAGTGATGTGCGCCAAGGGCCAGGGTGGTCCGCGCGATGACGTTCAGGCTGCTGGCTGGTTTCGCAAGGCGGCCGACAAAGGCTTCGCCCAGGCGCAGTTCAATCTGGCCATGGCCTATCTGGCTGGCCACGGTGTCGCCGCCGACGATGAACAGGGCGCGAAATGGCTCCGCCGGGCCGCCGACCAGGGCTTGGCGCAGGCCCAGTTCAATTTGGCCGTGCTCTATGAGAACGGCCAGGGCGTGCCGCCGGATTCCGACCGGGCCACCGCTTGGTATCGCAAGGCCGCCGCCGGGGGTGTCAAATAGTGATGCCATTCAAACGCCTGATGCCGAGAATCAGTCTCGGCGCCCTAGGCGCCATGGCCATGGCCTTGACGTCCGGTCGCGGCGCCGCCAGCGACACCGGCCATATCCGCATCGAGCGCCCCTGGGTAAGGGCGACTCCCAACGCCGCGCCCAGCGCCGCCGGCTACCTGACCGTGACCAACACCGGCCATGCCGGTGACCGACTGCTTGGCGGGTCTACGCCCGACGCCAAGGCGATCGAGCCGCACGCCATGTCGATGACCGGTGGGATCATGCGCATGCGCCTGCTGCCGGCCGGTTTCGAGATCGCGCCGGGCGCGACCCTGACCCTGTCGCCCATGGGGGATCATTTGATGCTGATCGGCCCCGTACGTCGCTTCAAGCCCGGAGACCGGATCCCCGTTACCCTGCGCTTCGCCCGCGCCGGCGCGGTCAAGGTGGAGTTCGCCGTCCAGGCCGACGGCCTCCGCTAGCGATTAGCGCCCCAACCCCTTCTTCAGTGCCGATCCCTGCGCGGCACGCGTCATGGATAGCCTTTACCGCCTCGCGGCAATCGCGGCGACATGATCTTGCAATGCCAGTGTGAGACGGCGGGGTGCCTTGGCGAGGAAGGCTTGAAATCGTTGATTAAGATGACGTTATCTTGCCGCGCGTGGGCTCTTGGGGTCGTCATGATCGCCGCGTCCGCCGCAACTCCGCTGGCCGGGCAGACCACGCCATCGGGGTCCCCGACCTCGCCGCCGCCGTCCGCCAGATCCCGTCCCGCGCCAGCCCGTCTTCCAGCCGACGAGGACGATTCCGGAGGGGCTGGCGCCAATCAACTTACCGTCACCGCCGGACCTCGTGACTACGCCCATCAGCCCGGGGCGGTGATCGGCGACATCA
>JAYVYH010000153.1:0-20977 GCA_043784385.1 Caulobacteraceae bacterium
CACCTCGCCGTGGGCGAAAACCAGGCTCGCGAAGCCCGCCAGGGTCGGCGTCATGGCCACGCCCACCACTACAGGATTGGGTGACGCGTCAGGCACCGCCAAACCCCACCGCGCCCCGCCCAGAAACGATATGATCAGGGCGGCGTAGACGGCCTTGATCGCCGCTGAGACGACCATCCAGGTTGGCGCCAGAAGGCATGCGACGGGTAGCGACCAGATGGGGACGATCCCCAGAACGCCGTAAACGAGGACTGCGCGCGGCGTTTCCGCCCGCCCGGTCATCAGTACCGCTTCGCCCGCCGCGCCAGGCCCCACCGCACCATCGCCTGCAGGCATGGGCGCCACCTGAGAAAGAGCCGGTATGCGCGTTCCAGAAGCCATAGGATCGGTGGCGGTGACGCCAGAATGGAGAGCGGGCGCAGAACTGGCACGACGCGCCACATAGACACGAAGGCAGCAGCCCCGGCGACCATCGGCCCGCCGCGAGCCTGGGCGTGCAGCCGCGCAAGCCGCGCCTCACGATCGGTCGGACAAGCGCCCGGAAGGCTGAGATCAACGAACTCAATCGCCGAGGCGCGATCGAGGCGTCGCATCAGCCCGATCTCCGCCGTGCAGATGGGGCAGTCGCCGTCGTACCAGACGGTTAGCGGGCGCTGGCCCGCCGCCGCTACTGCGGGCCCGACAGCCATGCGAACGCTGAGTGATTGTGAATGGACTCGAAGTTCTCCGAGGAGACCTCATACCGAGCCACGCGGGGATCGGCGGTCAGAGCCACGGCGATGTCGCGCACGAGATCCTCCACGAACTTCGGGTTCTCATAGGCGCGCTCGGTTACGTACTTTTCGTCAGGCCGCTTCAACAGTCCCCAGAGTTGGCAGGACGCGCTCGCCTCGGCGATATCGATGAGGACCTGCACCGGCAGCACGGCGCCCTGCGCCAGCGTCGCCGCGATGATGATATGCGAGCGTTGGTTATGGGCGCCGTAGAGCGAAATTTCCTTCGAGCAAGGGCAGAGGCTGGTGACCGGCGTCAGGATCTGTTGGGTGATTGACAGCCGGCCGTCCAATTGTTCCGCGCGCAGGGTAAGCTGGTAGTCGAGCAAGCTCTTGACCCCCGAAACGGGCGCGGTCTTGCGGACAAAATAGGGCATTCGCATCTCGATCAATCCGCTATCCGCGCCGAGGCGCTTCAACATGATCGCTATCAAAGTCGGTAGGGTTTCCGCGGACAGGGGCGCCGTGAACGCCTCCAGAACCTCCAGGAACCGCGACATGTGCGTGCCCTTGGCGTGGGCCGGCAAGGATACATACATGTCGATGACCGCCACCGAGGGCTGGACGCCGTCTTGAGAAGCGACACGCACCGGATAGGTGACCGATTTCACCCCGACCCGCTGAATGGCGACGTTTCTGAAATCCTCGCTGGACTGCACATCCGGCAACAGCTCGGTCGTGATCATGTTCATGGCGATCTCCTTTTATTTGTCCTGGACAAATACGCCATATTAGGCGATTGTCTAGCCATTAACTTATGGTTGTCCATGACAAATAGAGAGCTATCCGACGGCGCGCGCCCGCTGAGCATTGCCGCGGTTGAGCGTGACTGCGGCTTGCCGAAGGAAACGCTCCGCGTCTGGGAGCGACGCTATGGTTTCCCCAACCCCCTCCGGGATCGTCACGACGAACGGCTCTACCCGGCTGATCAGGTGGTCACTCTACGACTGCTCCGTCGACTGGTGGACGCCGGACATCGTCCGGGGAAAGTCGTCGGCCGTTCAGACGAGGATCTTTTAGCCCTGCTGGGGCAGGTTGGCGTCCAGACTCTCCAGGTTGACGGATACGAGGCGCAGCAGGTCCTCGAGCGCTTAGAGGCCTTTGATGCGGTCGGATTGCGCGAGATTTTAAACGCCAACCTGCTGCGGGCCGGCCTGGGCGCGTTCGCCGCCGAAATCGGGCCAGGGCTTGCCAAGGCCGTCGGCGCCGCATGGTCGCGGGGCGAACTTGTGATCCATCAGGAACATCTGTTTACCGAGCAGTTCACCACCGTCCTGCGCAGCGCCATCAACGCCGCCCAGGGCGCCGGCCTGCCTCGGCGTAGCCCGCGCGTGCTGTTCAGCACGTTTCCACAGGAGCCGCATGCCCTGGGCCTGCTGATGGCCGAAGCGATGTTCACCCTCGAAGGCTGTCTCGGGATATCCCTGGGCGTGCAGACGCCGGTCCCCGAAATTGCCGCCGCCGCCAGGGCGCACAAGGCCGACATCCTGGCGCTGTCGTTCTCATCGGTGATCCCTACGGCTCCAGCCCTAGCCGGGCTCACCGAACTGCGCGCCCTCGTGCCTGAAGCCGTTGAAATCTGGGCCGGTGGCGCGTGCGCCGGCCTGCGTACCAAGTCAGGTGTCTTCGTTTTACGAGCGCTATCCGCCATCGGGCCCGCTGTCACAGCGTGGCGGGCCCGTGAGGACGTTCGGAGCCCTGTCGTGTGACGCTCCCGGTCTCGTTCCGCAAATGCTCTCAACTTCAAAATCTAACTCATCACGTGTAAAGGGAAGTCGACCATGAAAAAATTCATAGTCTATTGTTGGAATTTTATATTCAATCATAATGTCAGCCCACTACGACATATTCCTGATTTGGCTACTAGACATATGTTACTACAAATATTGGGGTGGATGTGGGCGGCATCATTTTCGATTGCTATCGGCAGTTATACATTTTTCGCCATAAGCATAGTTGGGCACGTAGTTTTGATTGCGGCAGTAGCTATAACTGTCGCAACCTATACGGCCGCCGAAAAGAAGCCTGAGATATTTGTATTTGCATCCGGACGGAGACGTGACGGAGAGCACGAATAGAACTCGTCGGGTACAGACTTGGCTCTCGTCGCCCTGGTGCAGGACTGTTGGGTGCCGGGCGGCCGACCAGCCGACTAGTAAATCCTTGGATTCCCGGCACATCCGGATTGGCGCAGATCGATGCACTTGGATCGGAAGTATCGGCGGCTGAGGCGCTTGGGATCTCTTCGCCACGATACGTCCTAGTAGATACACCGACAGCCTGATGCGTCGAGAGACATCGTGGGGCCGACGTTCAAGAAACAGTCTCAGACCCGGCTCATCACCAGGCACCCGTTGGTGCCGCCGAAGCCGAAGCTGTTGGACATCACGGTTTCCAGCGGCCGCTCTATCCTTTGGCGGGCGATGGGCAGGCCTTCGAAGATCGGGTCGAGGTTCTCGATATTGGCGCTCTCGGCCACGAAGCCGTCCCGCATCATCAGCAGGCAATAGATCGCTTCCTGCGCCCCGGCCGCGCCCAGGCTGTGGCCGGTGAGAGCCTTGGTAGAGGAAATCAGCGGTGTGGCTTCGCCAAACACCTCGCGAACGGCGCCCATCTCCTTGAGATCGCCAACCGGCGTGCCGGTGCCGTGGGGATTCAGATAATCGATCCTGCGGTTACCCGCCCCCTTCATGGCCAAGCGCATGCAGCGCGCCGCGCCCTCACCCGATGGTGCGACCATATCGTGACCGTCGGAATTGGCTGCGTAACCGACGATCTCAGCGTGGATGCTCGCGCCCCGGGCCAGGGCCCGGTCCATGTCCTCCAGGACCAGCATGCCGGCGCCGCCGGCGATTACGAAGCCGTCGCGGTCCACGTCATAGGGCCGGCTAGCCCGGGCCGGCGTGTCATTGAAACCGCTGGACATGGCGCCCATCGCGTCGAACAGGGACGAAAGAGTCCAGTCGAGCTCCTCGCAGCCGCCGGCAAACATAACGTCCTGGTTGCCAAGCTTGATCTGTTCGTAGGCCGCGCCGATGCAATGGGTGGAGGTCGCGCAGGCCGAGGAGATTGAGTAATTGATCCCGCGGATCTTGAACCAAGTCGAGAGGGTGGCCGAGGGGCCGGAACTCATGGCCTTGGGCACGGCGAACGGCCCAATCCGCTTGACACCCTTGGCGCGCGCGGTGTCCGCCGACTCGACAATGGCCCGGGTCGAAGGGCCGCCCGATCCGACGATCAGGCCGGTGCGGTCATTCGAGATTTCGCCTGGTTCGAGCTCCGCGTCGGCGATCGCCTGTTCCATGGCGAGGTGGGCGTAGGCCGTGCCTTCAGAGAGGAAGCGCGCGGCGCGACGATCGACCAGCGGCTCCCAGGCCAAGGCCGGATCGGCGTACACCTGGCAGCGGAAACCCATCTCGGCATATTTGGCCGCCGCCGACACACCAGACCGAGCCTCCCAAAGTGAAGATCGGACTTTTCCGGCGTCGGCGCCGATCGAGGAGATCACGCCCATACCGGTGACGGCGACTCGCCGCATGACTGTTTCCTCTTCCCGTCAGACTGGATCGGTGAACAGGCCGACCCTCAGATCCCTGGCCTCGTAGATAGGTTTTCCGTCGGCTTCCATCACCCCGTCGGCAACGCCCATGATCAATTTCCTCAGAATCACGCGCTTGAAATCGATTCGATAGACCAATTTTGAGACATCGGGCGTGACTTGGCCGCTGAACTTGACCTCTCCGACCCCCACCGCGCGGCCACGCCCCGGCGCCCCGTTCCAGGCCAGAAAGAAGCCGACCAGCTGCCACATCGCATCCAGCCCGAGACAACCGGGCATCACCGGGTCCCCGATGAAATGACAACCGAAGAACCAGAGATCCTTGTGGATATCCAGCTCGGCGGTGATCTGACCCTTTCCGTGGGGTCCGTCAGACGCCGAGACCGAGGTGATGCGGTCGAACATCAGCATCGGCGGGGCCGGAAGCTGGGCGTTGCCCGGGCCGAACATTTCTCCGCGCGCGCAGGCCAGAAGATCCTGGTGCTCGAACCGCGTCCTTGTCATTGTGTCCATCACAGGCCGTTAGCACGGCGGAGTGGGGGGCCTCAACGGCATTGCGGCGCGGGCGCTGCGCCCCAGAGCCGATCGGCCGCCACCCACCCCTCGACGCCACCAAGGCCAAGCTTGCACCAGCCGCCCTGACAGCGGTCCAACTCAGCCAGGGATCGGGGCTTCATCAACCCTTCGACAGGCGCGCCGGCGCGCGGCGCTCGCAAAACGGGGACAGGCGAAGCGCCGACGGCCTGCACCGAGCGGCGACCGTCGATCATCATCTTGTGAACCCAGACCGCGCCGCCGTAGGGGTCGCAGACGCGCCGCCAGTCGAGGGTTTCGGCGACAACCTGCACCGGCAAGCCCTTAGCTCTGTACTGCCAGAGAATCGGGTAGTCCGTCCCGGGCCCCCCACGCGCGGAGACCGTGTCGCGCTTGAGACTGACGTAGCGAGGGATGCAATAGCCGGAAATCGTTGAGGCTTGCGTACCAGCGGAACAGTCCTTGCCCTCGCCGCCATGGTCCCCGCAAGCCGTCAGGATCAGGCCCAAGCCGCAGAGCCCGACTCCCAGGACGAGTCGGCCAAACCAATTGCCGCTTGCTTGGCCGGGCAAACCCGTTTTGGTAGACGTGGCGACGCCCACGTCGCGCTCACACAATTGTTTCTCAGACCCGCCCATGGCCCCTCGCAAGCCGAAAGTCGTTGTCACGCGCAAACTTCCCGATGCGATCGAAACCCGCATGCGTGAACTTTTCGACACCGAACTCAATCTCGATGATACCCCAATGGACGCATCGGCCCTGGTCGCGGCGATGACCCGGGCGGATGTTCTGGCGTCGACGATCACCGATCGCCTGGACGCCAGCGTGATAGAACGGGCCGGGGGTCGTCTGAAGCTCATCGCCAATTTCGGGGTGGGCGTCGATCATATCGATGTCGAGGCGGCCACCGCCCGGGGCATCACGGTGACCAACACGCCGGGCGTCCTGACCGACGACACCGCTGATCTGACCATGGGCCTGATCCTGGCCTCCGCCCGACGGGTGGTCGAGGGCGCCAACATCGTTCAGGCCGGAGATTTTCACGGCTGGACTCCGACCTGGATGCTGGGCCGTCGGCTGCGCGGCAAGCGCCTGGGCATCGTCGGCATGGGCCGGATCGGCCAGGCCCTGGCCAAGCGCGCCCGGGCGTTCGGCCTGGCGATCCACTATCACAACCGCAAACCCGTCAGCCCCCGCATCGCCGAGGAGCTGGAGGCCACCTATTGGGAAAGCCTCGACCAGATGCTGGCCCGCACCGACGTGATTTCGGTCAACTGCCCTCATACGCCCGCGACCTATCATCTGCTGTCGGCGCGCCGACTGAAACTGTTGCAGCCTCACGCCCTGGTGGTGAACACCGCCCGAGGAGAGATCATCGATGAAGCCGCCCTGGCGGGCATGCTTCAGCGTGGTGAAATCGCGGGCGCGGGATTGGACGTCTATGAGCATGAACCGACGGTTAATCCCAAGCTGTTGAAGCTGCCGAATGTGGTGCTGCTGCCCCACATGAGCTCGGCCACCATTGAAGGCCGGATCGACATGGGCGAGAAGGTGATCATCAATATCCGCACCTGGATGGATGGCCACAAGCCCCCGGACAGAGTGATCCCGTCAATGCTGTAGTCCGCGGGCCGCATGGAGCGCTACCGGGGTGGATTGTTCTTCTCCACGAAGGCCACGCTGGCTTCCAGCATCTTGATGCGAGTGGCCTCCCGCGAGAGCCAGTGATCCTCATTCGGCAATTCCAGCGTCTCCACGGATTTTCCAGCGGCGCGCATCTCTCGTGCGAAGTCCTGGCTTTGCTCATTGGGAACGACGGTGTCATCCTTGCCGTAGACCAGCAGGACGGGCGCGTCGGCCCGCCGCGCCAGGCGGCGCGGAGAGATGGCGTCGAGTGCGGAATCCCCAGTATGGGTCACGCCCATGAACTGGCGCCAATATCGGAATGTGACACTGTTTTCCCCCGCCCGGTTGACCTCATAGGTCAGCATGGCGCCAAGGTCCGATACGCCGCCCACCGACACCGCGCATCGGTACAGCCCGGTCTGGATCGTGACCCCGGCAAGGGCCGCATAGCCGCCATAGCTCGCCCCGACGATGCAGGCGCGCCTTGGATCGATCAGGCCCTGTTTCGCCAGTTCGGCGACCCCGTCCGATATGTCGGTCTGCATCTTGCGGCCCCACTGACCGAAACCAGCATCGCGGAATGACTTTCCAAAACCATCAGACCCGCGGAAATTCGGTTGGAAGACCGCGTAGCCGCGTGAGGCGAAGGCCTGCGCCCACCAGTCAAACCTGACATAGTCCCGGGCCTGCGGTCCGCCATGTGGTAGGACCACGAGGGGCAGTCCCCTGGCCTCCCGACCCGGGGGCAGAGTGAGGACGCCCTGGATCTCCAACCCGTCGGCGGCTTTGTAGGTCACGGATCGAACCTCCCCCACCGCGTCCTGAAGGATCGTGGGATAGGCCCAGCCGATCGCCTCTACCTTCCTGGCCGCCAGATCGACATAGAAATAGGTGCCGGAATCGCCCGGACCCTCGGTCAGCACGACCATCCGGTCCAGCCCCGCCGTAGCCGTTTCAAGGTTGACGTTTTCTTTGGGAAAGACACGCCGGACCTTGTCGAACTTAGCCTGAAGCGCGGGATCGAAGAGGATGGTGCGGGGTTGATCGTCGTTGGTGGTCCCGCCGATCAGCAAGGTCGTCACCGGATCGTAGAGCCGGGTCCTGATCCCGTCGTCGCCAAACGGCGGTGTTCCCTCGGCGCCAGCCCGGGGCGGATATTCCAGGATTGTGAAGTTGTCGTCCGGGCCACTCGGCCGACTGACCAGGATCGATCCGGGCGTACGGCCCGCGCTCAGAAGTGTAATGTCTCCGGTGGGGTCGGTCGCCTGGGCGACCAGGGTCTTATCCTGCTGGTCGGCATACAGCCGCCAGTCTCCCTTTCTGTCATACTCGGCATGGGCGGCAACCTGTCCATCGCCATCCAGCAGCCAGTCCAAGGCGCGAACTTCGCTTCCAACTTGATAGAGATTCGCCCCACCCCTCTCAAGATCGACCCGGTAGAGATCCGTGTGGCCATGATCGATATGACCTGAATGGCGGTCAAAATCGATCACCCCACTTCCCGAGCCCTCGAGGGTAAGGCCTCGAAAAAAGGCATATTGCTTCTGACTCTTGTCGATGAATCCCTCAAAACCGAAGGTTGCCGGAAAAATCTTGCCCTGGTTCTGAAACACCGCGAAAAACTTCCCGGTTTTGGCGTTGACTATGGTCGATTGCATCGCCTCCAGTTTTTCATCGTAGACATCAAGTGCATTGCTGGCCTGGATAAGAACGTGGTCGTCGCCTAGCCAATCGACGCCGCGCAGTTTCAGCACTCCCGCATCAATCGCAACCAAAGGCGACGCCGATGTCGGTTTGATGATCACCCGGCGGTGGTCGGCCACGACCGCGATCACAACCAGTTTTTCGCCCGACGGCGACAACCGGATTTGTTCGACCGCGGGAAGCCTCCCATAATCGGCAATCGGCGGGACGGCTCCAAGCCCGGTGGCGGGCGCCACGGCGACCAAAGCGGCGATGAAGCCAGACCGCAAGATCATATGGATTCTCCAGCATTGAAAAGTGAGGGGGAGGTCACGGGCGGCCACCGTCCGCAAACCTCGCATTCGGGGTCAGCCGGGAGGCGGACGGTGCGGACCTCCGCAGCCAAGGCGTCGTAGATCAGCAGACGTCCGATCAGGGCTTCGCCGGCGCCGGCGATCAGTTTCACCGCCTCCAGCGCCATCATCGAGCCGATCACACCGGCCAGGGCGCCGACGACACCAACCGCCGCGCAGGTCTCCGCGTCGGGCGGTAGGTCCGGGACCAGGCAGCGATAGCATGGGCGCCCCAGGAACACCCCGACCTGGCCGGTCCACCGGCCGATCGCCCCGCTGACCAGCGGTTTACCGAGCACCACCGCGGCGGCGTTGACGGCGTAGCGCGTGGTGAAATCATCCGTGCCGTCGAGCACCATGTCGTAGCCGGCCAGCAATCCCTCAGCGTTCGAAGGCTCCAAGCGCACAGGATGGCCGTCGATCACCACATTCGGATTGAGTTCGATCAGATGAGACGCGGCCGCGGTTACCTTCGCCTGGTCGATGTCGGCGACACCGTAGAGCACCTGGCGCTGCAGGTTGGAGAGACTGACGATATCGGGATCGACCAGGCCGATGCGCCCCACCCCAGCGGCGGCCAGATAGAGGGCGGCCGGAGCGCCCAGCCCGCCGGCCCCGACGATCAGCACCCGGGCGCGCTTGAGGGCCTGCTGGCCAGGGCCGCCGATCTCGCGCAGCACCAGATGCCTCGCGTAGCGATCGACCTCCTCATCGGAAAACGCCATTTACCTTGACCCACCCTCGTCGCGCCGCCACATCCGCTGAATGCAGACAAGCGGATTTCCCGATTGGCACGGAACCACAATTCTTGCCGTGCGCAAGGCCGGCCGCACCGTGATCGCCGGTGACGGTCAGGTGTCGATGGGCGCGACCATCGTCAAAGGCAATGCGCGCAAGGTCCGCCGGCTGGCGGGGGGCAAGGTGGTGGCGGGGTTCGCCGGCGCAACCGCAGACGCCTTCACGCTGATCGAGCGGCTAGAGAGCAAGCTGGAGCAATATCCCGACCAGCTGGCGCGAGCCTGTGTCGACCTCGCCAAGGACTGGCGCACCGATCGCTATCTGCGTCGCCTCGAGGCGATGCTGATCGCCGCTGACGCCAACTCGATCTTTACGCTGTCGGGAGTGGGCGATGTGCTGGAGCCGGAGTATGGCGTCGCCGCCATCGGATCAGGGGGAGCCTTCGCCCTGGCCGCAGCGCGGGCGCTGGTGGATTTCGACCTGAGCGCCGAAGATATCGCCCGCCGCGCCATGGGAATCGCGGCGGATATCTGCGTTTACACCAACGGCGCCCTGACCGTCGAAGTGATCTGACATGACCGAATTCACCCCTCGCGAGATCGTCTCGGAACTAGACCGCTTCGTGGTCGGCCAAGCCGAGGCCAAGCGGGCCGTGGCCGTGGCCCTGCGCAACCGCTGGCGGCGGCGGCGGCTGGACGCTGATCTGATCGACGAGGTGACGCCCAAGAACATCCTGATGATCGGCCCCACTGGCGTCGGCAAGACCGAGATCGCCCGGCGGTTGGCGCGCCTAGCGCAGTCGCCATTCCTCAAGGTCGAGGCCACCAAGTTCACCGAAGTCGGCTATGTCGGCCGCGACGTCGACCAGATCATCCGCGACCTGGTGGAGAACGCCCTGGCGATGGTGCGCGAAAAGCGGCGCGGCGCCGTGCAGGCCAAGGCCGAATCCGCCGCCGAGGACCGGCTGCTGGACGCGCTGGTCGGCGCTCACGCCCAGGACGCCACCCGGGACTCGTTCCGCAAAAAACTGCGGGCCGGCGAGCTCGACGACAAGGAGGTAGAACTTAACCTACCGGACACCGCGCCGTCGGCCCAGGGCTTCGAGATACCCGGCCAGCCCGGCGCCTCGATGAGCATGCTCAACCTGTCCGACCTGATGGGCAAGGCCTTCGGCGGCAAGCGCAAGGCGCACAAGACCACGGTCAGCGGCGCCTGGGCCCCCTTGATCGCCGAGGAAAGCGACAAGCTTCTGGACGATGAGGCGGTGACCGCCGAGGCGCTCGACCTGGCGCAGAACGCCGGGATCGTATTCATCGACGAGATCGACAAGGTGGCGTCGCGGGCCGAACGAGCCGGGGCCGACGTCTCACGCGAGGGGGTGCAGCGCGACCTGTTGCCGCTGATCGAGGGCACTACCGTCTCCACCAAGCATGGGCCGGTGAAGACCGACCACATCCTGTTCATCGCCTCGGGCGCCTTCCATGTGGCCAAACCATCCGACCTGTTGCCGGAACTCCAGGGCCGGTTGCCGATCCGGGTGGAGCTCAAAGCCCTGACCCGGGACGATCTACGCCGGATCCTCACCGAACCGGAGGCCAATCTGATCCGCCAGCATCAGGCGTTGCTCGCCACCGAGGGCGTGACGCTGAATTTCACCGATGAGGCGCTTGACGCCCTGGCCGACGCCGCCGAGGCAGTCAACGGGGCGGTGGAGAACATCGGCGCGCGGCGCCTGCAAACGGTCCTGGAAAAGGTAGTGGAGGAAATCAGCTTCACCGCCGCCGACCGCTCGGGCGAAACCGTGACCATCGACGCCGAAGCTGTGCGCCGCTTGGTCGGCGATCTAGCCCGCAACGCCGATCTGTCGCGGTTTATTCTTTAGGCCTGGAACTGGCCAAACCTAGCTTTCCAGATCGCACGGTCGAGGGCCTTGGCGAAAGCCAGGCGCTCGGGCCGGCTCAAATCCCTGGCCACACGAAGTTCTCGGTCGGAAAGGCGAAGGCGGAGGTCATCCTCTTCACCCGCCTGGCCGATCAGGGCGACGCGGGTGAATGCAGTCGGCGAGGTCCAGACCATCCGCGTTCCCTTGGGGGACTGCAGCAGCACCCGGACCTCGGAGGCGGTCACTTGCACTCGCTCGTTGCTGGCCGCGGCGCGGTTGCTGGCCGCGAAGGCGATGATCACCGCCAGAAGATCGAGGCCCAGGAAAATCGGCACGGGGCCGGCCCCGATCATCAGAAAAAAGCCGGCTGAGGCGGCGTTGATCGCCGTCAGAACACAGATCAGGACCACGAAGCCCCGCGACGAGAGCGATCGGTGCGGGGTGATCACCGCGTCCATGAAAAAGGGGCCGTCCATCCGGAAAGCAAAATATGCCGGTCGAGCCGGCTTGGCGAGATGCCGCGCGCGGATCATGGTCGGCCGATGCCAGCCAAAACCCCAACGCCCCGCGAGCGCCAACGCCTCCGCGTAATCTTCGAAAGATTCGAGGCGACTATGCCGGATCCCCGAACCGAGCTGACCTATCAATCATCGTTCGCCCTGCTGGTGGCAGTAGTGCTGTCGGCCCAGGCCACCGACGTCTCGGTCAACAAGGCCACGCCGGCCTTGTTCGCCGCCGCCGGCACGCCCCAGGCGATGCTGACACTGGGAGAGGCCGGCGTAGCGCGGTTGATCTCGTCGATCGGCCTGTACAACGCCAAGGCCAGGAACGTGGTGGCGCTGTCCCGGATCCTGATCGAGCAGCACGGCGGCGATGTGCCCTTGAATCGCCAGGCGCTGCAGGCGCTGCCGGGGGTTGGGCGCAAGACCGCCAGCGTGGTGCTCAACGAACTGGGCGTGGAGCCGGCGATCGCCGTCGACACCCATGTCTTCCGCGTCGCCCACCGCCTCGGTCTGTCCGAGGCGAAAACGCCCGATCTGGTCGAAGCGGACCTGATGCGGATCACCCCGAAAACCGGCCTGACCCGGGCCCACCACTGGCTGATCCTGCACGGCCGCTATACCTGCGTCGCCCGCAAGCCGAAATGCGGCTCCTGCCTGGTTTCCGATCTCTGCCCTTCCAGAGAACTGTTCGCTGGCGGCTGAAATCAAACATTTAGTGCTCCGATTCAACAAACGGAGGTGAACCGTCCGTTTGCTTCCAAGCACCAGAGCCGAGTCTTCGGCCTCGGGGCTCGTCAGCGGCGTCATCTTGATGTAACTCGCCCGCCTGTTTCTCGACCTGGAGCCCCTATGAACGCCTTGTTGGATGTGACCGCGATCGGCAACGCCATCGTCGATGTGATCGCGCCGGCCGAGGAGTCGTTCCTGGGTGACGAGGGCCTGACCAAAAGCGCCATGATCCTGATCGACGAAGCGCGCGCGACCGATCTCTATGGCCGGATGGCGGCTGGAGTCGAGGCGTCCGGCGGTTCCGCCGCCAATACCATTGCGGGGATCGCCAACCTGGGCGGTCGTGCGGCTTTTGTCGGCAAGGTGGCGAAGGACGAGCTCGGCGAAATCTATGCGCACGATATCCGCGCGGTCGGGGCACGGTTCGAGACCGAGCCGCTGATCGGCGGTCCGGCGACCGCCCGATGCCTGATCAATGTAACCCCGGACGGCCAGAGGACGATGTGCACCTATCTGGGCGCCTGTGTCGAGCTGACCGCCGCCGATGTGTCTCCCGAATTGATCGAAGGCGCCCAGATCGTCTTTCTGGAAGGCTATCTATTCGATCCGATCGAAGCCCGGCTGGCGTTCGCCAAGGCGGCGGGCCTCGCCCGAGCCTCGGGCCGGAAGATCGCGCTGTCGCTTTCGGATTCCTTCGTCGTCGAGCGGCACAGGGCGGCCTTGCTGGGCTTCATCGAAGGCCAAGTCGACATACTGCTGGCCAACGAGAGCGAGATCACCGCGCTATTTAACACCGCGAGCTTTGACGAAGCCCTGCGGGAAATCCGCAAGCGGGTCGAGATCGCGGCGCTGACCCGGGGCGCCCGAGGCTCGGTGGTGCTGGCGGCGGGAACCGAACACACGCTGGCCGCAGAGCCCATCGACCGGATCGTCGACACCACCGGAGCCGGCGACCAGTATGCGGCCGGCTTTCTGTTCGGTCTCGCGGCCGGTCATCCACTGGAGGTCTGTGGCGGGCTCGGGTCCCTGGCCGCCGCCGAGGTTATCGGCCACTACGGCCCAAGACCGGCGACATCGCTGCGTGAGCTTGCCACGTCCAGGGGGCTGATAGCGACATGACCAGAACAGCTGACATTCGACGCGACACCAGGGAGACCCAGATCCGGGTCCGGCTCGACCTGGACGGCTCCGGACAAGCGGAGGTTTCCACGGGCATCGGTTTCTTCGACCACATGCTCGACAGCTTCGCCCGCCACGGCGGCTTCGATATGCAGGTCGAGGCGACCGGCGACCTGCATATCGACATGCACCACACCGTCGAGGACACCGGCATCGTGCTAGGCCAAGCGTTTCACGCCGCGCTCGACGGTTTCAAGGGCGTGCGGCGGTTCGGTCACGCCTATATCCCTATGGACGAAACCCTGACCCGCTGCGCGGTGGACCTGTCCAACCGGGCCTATCTGATCTGGCGGGTCAATTTCTCGAAACCCAAAGTCGGAACCATGGATACGGAACTGTTCAAGGAGTTTCACCATGCGTTTGCTATGCATGCCGGGGCGTGCGTCCACCTGGAAACGCTATACGGCGAGAACGCCCACCACATCGCCGAGAGCGGCTTCAAGGCGCTGGCGCGAGCTCTACGTGACGCCGTGGAGGCAGACGCCAAGACTCTGGGCCGCGCGCCATCCACCAAGGGCGTCCTGTAAAGTCGACCCATGCAGACGCTGGCCTTAATCGACTATGGCTCGGGCAATTTGCCCTCGGCCGAAAAGGCGCTCCGCCGGGCCGCCAACGACATGACCACGCCGATGGCGGTGATAACGACCGACGATCCGGAGGTCATCGCCAGAGCCGATCGCCTGGTGCTGCCAGGGGTCGGCGCGTTCGCCGCCTGCATGGCCGCTCTTGAGGCGAGGCCGGGGGTTCTCGAAGCGATGGTCCACGCCGCGATGACGCGCGGCGTACCGTTTCTTGGTGTGTGCGTGGGAATGCAGCTGATGGCCACGCGGGGTCTGGAGTTTGGCCTGACCGCGGGCCTCGGTTGGATCGAAGGCGATGTGCATGCGCTACGGGCAGGCCAACCAAACCTTAAAATACCACACATGGGCTGGAACAGCCTCGAGTACGCCTCGCCATCGCCGCTTTTTCAAGGTCTGGGTCCAGGGGTTCATATGTATTTCACCCATTCCTTCACCATCCACGCGGGCACCGACCGCGATGTTATCGCTTGGACCGAACACGGCGATCGCTTCGTCGCGGCCGTCGCCAGGGGCAATGTGGCCGGCGTACAGTTTCATCCGGAAAAGTCGCAGGGCGCCGGCGCCAAGCTTCTCGGCAATTTTTTGAATTGGCGGCCATGATACTCTATCCCGCAATCGATCTTAAAGATGGACAGTGCGTGCGCGTCGTCCGGGGCGACCTGGCCACCGCCACGGTGTTCAACAACGATCCCGCCGCTCAAGCCAAGGTCTGGGCCGCGGCGGGCTTCGATTGGTTGCATGTCATCGACCTCAATGGTTCGGTGGCCGGGCGGGCGATCAACAGCGAGGCGATCGAGGCGATCCTCAAGTCGGTCAGTATTCCGGTGCAGCTGGGCGGCGGCATCAGGACGCTCGCTGACGTTGAGGGCTGGATCGAAGCCGGCGTGAGTCGGGTGATTCTGGGGACGGCGGCGGTGCGAAACCCCGATCTGGTCAAGGCCGCGGCACGACGCTGGCCCGAGCAGATTGCCGTGAGCGTGGACGTCCGAAAGGGAGAGGTCGCTGTTCAAGGATGGACCGAGAATTCCGGCCTCGACGCCATCACGGTGGCCCGGCGGTTCGAGGACGAAGGCGTCTCGGCGCTGATCGTCACCGACATCGATCGCGACGGCGCGCTTCTGGGTTTCGATATCGATGTATTCGGCGGCATTGCCGACTCGGTGAAAATCCCGGTGATTGCGGCCGGCGGCTTGGCGACGGTCGACGACATCGTGCGATTGACGGCGCGGCTAGGCACCCCGATCGCCGGAGCCGTGCTCGGCCGCGCGCTTTATGCCGGAACCATCATGCCCATCGAGGCCCTGGCGGCGGCAGCCTGATGCTCAAGATCAGGGTCATCCCCTGCCTGGATGTCAGGGGAGGCCGGGTGGTCAAGGGCGTCCAGTTCGTATCGCTGCGCGACGCCGGCGATCCGGTCGAACAGGCGCGGGCTTATGACGAGGCCGGGGCCGACGAGTTGATGTTCCTCGATATCACCGCTAGCCACGAGGGCCGATCGGCGATCCTCGATGTGGTGGCGCGGACAGCCGAGGTCTGTTTCATGCCACTGTCGGTGGGCGGTGGAGTTCGCTCTATCGAAGGCGCCCGCCAACTGCTCCGGGCCGGAGCCGACAAGATAGCAATCAATACCGCCGCCGTGGAAAACCCCGATCTGATCAGCGGCTGCGCGGATGCGTTCGGATCCCAGGCGGTCGTAGTCGCGATCGATGCGAAACGAGCCGAGGGTGGGGGCTGGCGAGTGTTCACCTATGGCGGGCGCCGCGACACCGGCATCGACGTGTTGACCTATGCCGAACAGGCCGTGCGCCGGGGCGCGGGCGAGATCTTGCTGACATCGATGGATCGGGACGGAGCAAAAACCGGCTATGACCTCGAACTGCTGGCGACGGTGAGCGCGGCCGCTTCGGTCCCCGTCATCGCCAGCGGCGGGGCGGGTTCGGCGCAACATATGATCGACGCGGTGAAGATCGGACGCGCCGACGCCGTCCTTGCCGCATCGATTTTCCACTTCGGCGAAATGACCATCAGCCAGACGAAGGCGGCCATGGCCGAGGCCGGCATACCCATCCGCCCCAGCTGGAGCCCGGTGGCCGCGTGAGCAGGCTGGGGACCGTTCTGTCGCGCTTGGCGGAGGTGGTCGCCTCGCGCCGATCCGCCGATCCCTCCAAGTCCTGGTCCGCCAGGTTACTGGCCGACCGGCCCCTGGCCGCCAAGAAACTGGCCGAGGAAGCCGTGGAAACCGCCATCGCGGCTGTCCAGGGCGACAAGGCCGCGCTGATCGCCGAGAGCGCCGATCTGATCTACCACTGGCTGGTGGTTCTGGAGGGGATGGGCGTCAGTCTGGACGAAGTGGCGGAAGCGCTTGAGGCTCACGAGGGCACATCGGGCGTCGCGGAGAAAGCTTCCCGAGACCTCTAGCGCGGGTCGGCGCGTTTGAGGGCAACATAGAGCGCGCCCTCGCCACCGTGCCGGCGGTGGGCCTCGGAGAGACCCGCGACGATCTTCCGGAGCGGCGGCTCGGCAAGCCATTCTGGCACCCGCCGCCTTAGGACGCCATCCCCAAGGGCGCCCTTACCGGTGATCACCAAAATCGTGCGCCGATTCTCCGCCCACCCTCGCAGAATGAAACCGGTCAAGGCCGCGCGGGCCTGGTCCTGGTTGAGTCCGTGCAGATCGACACTAGCCGCGGGCTGGTCGCGTCCTCGATCGAGCCGGCGGCGGCGGCCAGGTTCGATGGCCTGAAGGTCGCGGGGGGCGCGCGCGATGATTTGGCGGATCGTTGGCTTGGCGGTCTTCATTAGGGGCCCCGGAGGCCCGGCGCCGGCGAGCGCGACCAGCGTGTATCCGGACGCAGGGATAGACAGCACCGATGGCCGCTCCTTTCGACGCCCTGAGAGAGGGCGGACCGTCGATGTCACGATGTTCCAGAGTCTGGTGTCCGCGTCGATATCCGGCGATTTCACGGAATCGCCTCGATTACCGGCATCAGTCGGAACAGATGTAACACGTGGCGAACCCGCCCGGCCTCCCGCCCCGCCTCGGGACCCACACCCATATAGAGATCAGCCCGCACATCGCCTTTGATCGCGCTGCCGCTGTCTAGGGCTATGGCCATACGACGATAACTAGGGAACGCGCCCGAAAGGGACGGCGAGCTGGCGTCGACCCAGAAAGCTTCACCCATGGTATGCTTGGTCGGATCGACGGCCAGGGCGCGGCCGGGCGGCAGGCGCAGCCCAGCCGCGCCCGAGGGTTCAGCGCCGTCATCCGGCTGCAGGCGCAAGAACACATACCGGGGGTTCAGGCGCATGACCGCATCCGCGTCCGGACCCCGGTGAGCCGAAAGCCAGCCGCGGATCTTTTCCGCTGAGGTGTCCTGGTCAAGAAGCAACCCCTGACGGCGCATCGGCGCTGCGATTCCCAGGAAGATCGCCCCATTGGCGCCGTCATAGATGGCCCGAAGCCTGGGGCGATTGGGGAAGACCAAAACCCCGGAACCCTGAATCTGCAGGAAGAACAGGTCCTCGGGGCGCATCCAGGCCAAGGCGTCCCTGGCCGGGCGGGCCTCGATCTGCGAGCGATCGGCATAGGCTCGATCAAGTCCGGCGTCGTTGGACCGACGCGGCAGATCGGCGGGTCTGGGGCGAACAGGCGCGGTGAACTCCCCTCCGGGACGCGATCGGGCTTCATAGATCGGCGTATAGTAGGCGGTGAGCAGGCCCGCGTCGGGGAGTCGTTCCGGTCGAAAATTGGTCTCCAGGAACCTGCGGGCGCCGGATTCATCGAGCCTGCCCAGGGCGATCGCTCTCTGGCAAACGATGGCGGTCGGAATATCCCGGGCGAGCGGGCAACTCGATACAAAAGCGTCGAAGTCAGCGGCGTGATCATCCCGTGTCCAACCTTCCAGGTCGGAAAAATCCACCGCGCCATGGATCGCCGGTGGGGTGGGCGCGACCTCAAGGGCCGGTGGAAAGCCGATAGAATACTCACGGCGCTCGGTGGGCGGCGTGAAGGTGGCTTGTTTCGCGGCAATCGGCGGGCGAAGCCCAGGCGCCCTTGTCGCGCACCCCAACAAACCGCCGACCGCCAGAAGGATGGCCAGAACCCAGACCCGCATTACGCCTCCGCGGCATCCACATGCACCAGGGTCCAATTGGGGTCGCGGCTTTTAAGATTTCGTTGAAAGGTCCAGATTTCGGCGGTCCTGCGATCATCGACCGCCTCCCCTTCGGGGCCTTTCGAGCGGCTACGAAACTCGGCGAGGAACCGGACGGAAGCTTTGGCGAGGTCGCCAGTGACAACGACGCCCTCGAAATCCGCGCGGGGAGCCTGGAGAAAATCAACCGTTTCACTCCGCCCCTCGGCTTCGCGCCGGCCAATGGCGCTCTCGAACCCGCCCATCACCTCTTCCGAAAGAAGCGGCTTCAGCGAGGCGCGGTCACCGCTCGCGAAGGCGGTGACGATGAGCTGATAGGCCTGGCGCGCGCCCTCGAGAAACGAGGCGACATCGAAGCCCGGATCGCGCGCGCGCATAGCGGCAAGCCCACCGCCAGGCGCGGCCATCTCCGGCGTGGCGGCAGGGATACGTTGGGGTTCGAGCGGCGTGGTTCGTGGCTGGTGTGTCTCTTCGGATCCACGTCCCACCCTCCGGCCGAGGACAGCGTAGAGCTGGAACAGAACCACCGCAGCCAACGCTGCCAGAATGATGAGTTCGAGAATCCGCAAGGGATGCACGCGCCTTTCGACCGGAAGAAGAAAACAAGCATAGACCAAGCCATGGCCCACGTCAGCAGGGCGGCGTTGCGAGGGCGCGGGGGTCATGATAGCCAGCCCGCTCTCCGGCGTCAGCCCGGGTAGGATCATACACGGAAGCCTAGAAATGACCGACACCTTCAGCCCGCCACCGGCGCCGTTCGGCGATGGCCAGGACGCGGCGATGCAGCCGGCGATCAGAATCCTGGCGCAATATATCCGGGACCTGTCGTTCGAAAACCCCAGGGCGCCCGAGGCGCTCCGTGGTGGCGCGGCGGCGCCGCAAATTGACCTGGGCGTCGAGCTGAACGCCCAGGGCCGCGAGGGTGGCGTTTTCGAGGTGGAACTGAAACTGACGGCCGCGGCGCGGCGCGACGGCGAGGCTGTGTTCCAGCTGGAGCTGATCTATGCGGGGCTGTTCCAAATCGTCGGTGTCGAAGCGGAGGATCTCGAACAGGTGCTTATGATCGAGTGCCCGCGCTATCTGTTTCCTTTCGCGCGACGCCTGATATCGGATCTGTCGGCCGAAGGTGGTTTTCCGCCGCTCATGCTAGAGCCAATGGACTTTGCGGCGATCTATCTGGCCCGAAAAGCCCAGGCGGAAAACGTTCAGGTCGGGAACGCTTAAACCTGCTGGGAGCGCGAAAGCCAAACGGCATCCAATCTGAGTTCCTGCTGGACAAATTTGGTGTGGTTCGCGCTTTCGAGTTCGGTCAAACGCGCTCTTAGCGGACGTGGTCGCCGACCATAGTCAAGTCGGACTATCGGTTGGGAGACGTCGATCTTCCGCGTCTGCTCAAGATCCAGCATGGTCTCGCGGCCGCCGCGCAGCTCAAGATAGACCTCGCCGAGCAGCTGGGCATCGATTAGTGCCCCGTGCTTCTCCCGGTCAGCCAGGGAAATCTTGAAACGTTTGCAGAGGGCGTCCAGGGAATTGAACATCCCCGGGAAACGTTTTTGCGCGATCGCGAGGCTGTCGATCCAACGAGGCTCGGGAACGATAGACTGGGCAGACAGTTTCAGTTCGTGGTTTATGAAACCACGGTCAAAGGCGGCGTTGTGGGCGATGATCGGCGCATCGTCCAGAAACTCCAGCAGCGCGCCGGCGATGTCTTCAAAGGTGGGCTTGTCGCTGAGAAAGGCTCGCGAGAGGCCGTGAATTCGCTCGGCGTCAGGATCGATATCCCGGCGGGGGTCGATATAGCGGTGGAAATGGCGGCCCGTGGGCAGGAGGTCGAGCAACTCCACGCAGGCGATTTCGACGACCCGATGCCCTTTCCTGGGGTCGAGGCCGGTGGTTTCAGTATCGAGCACGATTTCACGGATCATCGGCTTTTACTGGCCTGCTTCGGGCAATCCAGCAACGTTCGAACGATGACTGCTACCTGCTCGCGGGCCGCTTCCAGACCTCGGCTGGTATCAACGACGAAATCAGCCTTGGCGCGCTTTTCGGCGTCGGGCATCTGAGCGGCAAGAATGGATTCGAATTTCGCCGATGTCATGTCAGGGCGGTCGAGCACCCGGCGCCTCTGCAGGTCCGGGGGCGCCGACGCCACGACAACCGTATCGACATTTTTCTCGCCACCCGTTTCGAGCAGCAGGGGAATGTCCAGGACGACGATGGCCGCATCTTGGGACCGGGCGCGTTGGAAGAACGCCTCTCGGGCGCTGCTCATCAGCGGCCAGACGATGGCGTTAAGTCTGGCCAGGGCGGCCGGGTCACCGAGCACCCTGTCGGCCAGTCGAACTCGATCGATCGCGCCACCCGGCGAAACGCCGGAGAACTCGGCCTCGACCGCGGCGACCGCAGCCCCGCCCTTGGCGTAGAGACGACGGACCTCAGCGTCCGCGTCGTAGACCGGCGCCCCAAGCCCCGCGAACATCTCAGCGGTGGTCGATTTTCCCATGCCGATAGAACCGGTCAGGCCGATGATGATCAATGGGGGGTCTCCAGGCTCGCCAGAGCCAAGGCACGAATATCGATGTCGGGCGGCGGGCATCCGAATAAAGTCTGAAAGCTGGGTATTGCCTGGCCGATGAGCATCCCAAGGCCATCGACCGTGCGAAGGCCACACTGACTGGCCT
>JAYVYH010000154.1:0-26966 GCA_043784385.1 Caulobacteraceae bacterium
TTGAGCATGTAAATGTGACCGTCACCGATCCCGCGCGGGCCGCCAGGCTGATGGAGGCGGTGTTCGGTTGGCGGGTCCGCTGGCGTGGCTAGTCGCCGCGGCTCTGGCGCCATTCAATCATGGCGACTACGAGCCGAGCCGCCGGTTCTATTTCCTCGACCCGGACGGCATCGAATATGAGGTCGTCAGCTATAAAGGGCGGTCGGTTCAACCGGGACGTTGAATCGGGTAGCCTGACGGAACGTCGCGCATGATGGGTGCTCTGGGCTGGGGGTTTGATCATGAAGGCTTCGACGGCCACGACCTCGGTGGCGACCCAGTCTCCGGAAGAGCGTCGGAAAATCGGCGTAAAGCTGAGACACGCCACGCCGCGGAGCGCGCACGCAGACTGGCGGCCCCCGGCCGATCGGCCGGATCCGGTCTCGCTCCTGGTCGAACAGGACAGGACGCGGATTCCCATCCTGCTCCCTCTGCGCTATGCGCGCATGCAGGCTGATCCGTTTGCCTTTCTTCGTGGCGCGGCGGCGATCATGGCGCGCGATCTGGCTGGGACACCGGCGACCGGCTATCGCGTTCAGTCCGGCGGCGACGCGCATCTGGCCAACTTCGGCGCCTACGCCAGTCCCGAAGGCGTGCCGGTCTTCGATATCAATGATTTCGACGAATCGACGCCGGCTCCGTTCGAATGGGACGTCAAGCGGCTGGCCGCCAGCCTGGTGGTCTCCGGAAGGGTCGAGCACTATTCCGCCAAGGCGGCCCGGAATCTCGCCCGCCTCGCGGTTCATGCCTATCGTGCGCACATGGCCATCCTGGCGCCGCTGTCTCCGATGGCGGCCTGGAACAGCCGCATCGACCTGCGGGGCGCGGTGGCGGGCGTGGAGCCCGTGAAGGCGCGCGTCGCGGTGGACAAGCGGCTCGCTCGGGCGCTGGAGAGCGCGCGGGATCACTACGGGCTGGTCGACCGAAATACCGGGTCGCTGCGCATTCCAGACAAGCCGCCGATGGTCCATCGCCTGTCCGATCATGAGCTTCCGGCCCGGGAGGCCTTCGCCTCCTACGCGGAGACACTGCAAGAGGATCGCCAAGTGCTGCTGCGGCGATACGCCCTGCGCGACGTGGCGTTCAAGGCGGTGGGGATCGGCAGCGTTGGTACTTTCTGCGCGATCGCGCTGCTTGAGGCGGGCGACGGATCGCCGTTGCTGCTGCAGATCAAGGAGGCGGAGAAGTCGGTTCTCGCACCTTTCGCCGGTCCTTCCGTCCATGCCAATCCCGGCGAGCGGGTAGTGGTGGGCCAGCGCATGATGCAGGCTGTCAGTGACATCCTGCTGGGTTGGACGCGCGCGCCGATCGACGGACGCTATTTCTATGTCCGTCAGGTCAAGGATCCCCAGCTGGCGGACCTGGGCGACCGGCTGGAGGCGGCGCTGCCGTTCTATGCGGCCCTCTGCGGACGCACCCTGGCGCGCGCCCACGCCCGCGCGGGGGACCCCGCCTTGATCTCAGGGTATCTCGGCAAGGGCGCGGCCTTCGACGAGGCGGTCGCCGACTTCGCCGTCGCCTACGCCGATCAAACCGAGGCCGACTGGCGGACTTTCAAAGCGGCGATCAAGGCCGGACGGATGGTCGTGGGGAACCTGGACGGGCGCAGGGTGGATTGATCACGACCCGCGATGCCTTCTGGTGCCGGTTAATCCGCCAGCTTTCGTTAAGAAGCGTAGTCCTGAAGTGGGCGCATCACTGCGCCGCGTTTTCAGATGAGATTACGGTCGTTGGCCGGGGAATCACCTAGTCGAAATTTGCGAGGTCGCGACGGCGTCAGCAGCGGAGACGTGTCCGCTAAGCCCGCTCCAGGCCGTGATCTGGATCCGGCTCGCGGGACGCTGAAGTCGAAGCACCATCTCGATCAGCTCAGCCTTGCTCAGAAGCTCGAGATCCAACTGGGTTACGCTACCTTAAACCGACCTTCACTCCGTACCGCAAAGGGGGGGATAAATTGCAAAAAAAATGAAACAATTTGAATTTAATCTTAATAAAATACCGGGACGTTTTAAGTAATTGTACTAAAAGGACGGCAAAAAAATTGAAATATTTTCTATCTATGTTACTATAATTTCGTCAAATTAAAATCTATTTATTGCCTACTAGAAGTATTAAAAAGTTATTTTGCGGATCAAAGTGATTTAAAAGTTTTACGTTTGAACAATTTTCCCGAGTAATCGTTTTTATTACTAAAAAAGTAGATAAATTGTGATTTATCGATCAATTTTTTTAGCCGAATAATCTTGGAAATAAGAGCAAAAACCATGACTTCGAAATTCGATTACACTGTATTTTTGGATCTTATGGGGTCTCTGGACAATAACAGCCCTTCCATCGGAACGGCACTCCCTCAAGGCTTGCCGATAGCGCCGGTCATCAGCGCGGTTGCGGGCTCGCTTGTCAGCGGTTCCACCGTACACGTTACCGGCGTCGGACTCGTGGGCAGCACGATAAAGCTTTACGCAAACGGAGGCGCCACGGCGATCGCCACCGTCACCGTCGGGTTGGACGGCCTGTTCGACATTCCCTGCGTCTTTGCCGATGGGTTCCAGGTGCTGACAGCGACAGAGACTGTCTTGGGGCTCGTCAGCCTGCCTTCCGAGCCAAAATCCATTAGTGTCCTGCCCCTTGCGCCGACCATAACCGCCCTCATTGGGCTGGCGATCAATTGTTCGACAGTCCACATCACAGGGACCGGCGCGGTTGGCAGCACGATCACGCTGTTCGCCAACGGCGGGGTAACAGCCATTGGGACGGCCACCGTTTCCCTGGACGGGAAATTCGATATTCCCTGTGTGTTTTCAGATGGTATCCAGGTTCTCACTGCCACGGCTACCGATCTCTCGGGGCTGATAAGCGCCCCGTGCGCCCCTGCTAATTTTACAATTCTACCGGGGACGCCAGTCATCCGTTCCGTCACAGGCCAGCTTGTGAACGGAACAACTCTTCACGTTTCTGGAACCGGCGAAGCCGGAACCACCGTCAGCCTGTTCGCCAACGGCGGGACGACGGTGGTCGGCTCGGGCGTCGTCTCGGCCGGCGGAACCTTCGACGTCATCACCTCGGCCTTCGCCGATGGCAACTACTCGCTCACCGTCACTGCAAAGAGCAGTTTGGGCCTGACCAGCGCCCCGTGCTCTTCGGTGCCAGTGGTGATCAACCCCAACGCGCCGACGGTCTCCTCGACCTCGGCCGGCCTGGTCAACGGCTCGGTCATCGAGGTCAAGGGAACCGGCGAAGCCGGGACCACCGTCAGCCTGTTCGCCAACGGCGGGACGACGGCGGTCGGCTCGGGCGTCGTCTCGGCCGGCGGAACCTTCGACATCACCACCTCGGCCTTCGCCGATGGCAACTACGCGATCACCGCCAGCGCCAAGGACGGCGTCGGCCTGACCAGCGCCCCCAGCGCCGCGGCTCCGGTCGTCGTCAACCCCAACGCCCCGTCGATCTCTTCGACCTCGGCCGGCCTGGTCAACGGCTCGGTCATCGAGGTCAAGGGAACCGGCGAGGCCGGAACCACCGTCAGCCTGTTCGCCAACAGCGGAACGACGGCGGTCGGCTCGGGCCTCGTCTCGGCCGGCGGAACCTTCGACATCATCACCTCGGCCTTCGCCGATGGCAATTACGCGCTCACCGCCAGCGCCAAGGACAGCGTCGGCCTGATCAGCGCGACTAGCGCCGGTTTTGCCGCGTCGGTAGGCGTCGTGAAAACCTCCTGGAAGTCCCCTGTGAATGGAGATTGGTCGGTGGCGTCGAACTGGACCTCCGGAATAACCCCTAACGACTTCAATACCGACGCCACAATCGCTATTGCTGGGACTTATACGGTTGCGGTGATGGCCAGCAAAACGTTCGAAGCCAGGAGTTTGACGCTCAGTAACGCCAAGGCAACGCTAGATCTGGCGGGGACGATCGCCCTCTCAAGCGGTCTGACGCTCAATGCGGGAACAGTTAAGCTCGATCACGGTGGTAAACTGGCGGGTTCGATATCCTTGGCAGCGAAATCCATTTTGACGGGTTATGGCCGGATTACAGGATCCGTTGTTAATTCCGGATCGATCACGGTCACCGGCGGGAATCTTGTCATCGAAGGTCCAGTGTCGGGCTCCAAAGGAACCATCTCGATTGCCAAGAGTAGCTTGGTAGAACTAGGCGGCTCAGTGTCTGGTCAGAATGTTTTGTTTATGTGTCCAGACTACTCCGTGATCAAAATTGATTCGCCTAGTTCCATGACCAGTCAAATAACGGCCTTTTCCGGAATGAATGTGATTGATCTGGCAAAAATTTCGGCAACGTCAGATAGATATGTGGCAGGCGTGCTTTATATCTTTAACGGAAGCGGTCCGGCAGTCGCCAGTTTGAAAATTAATACACTTCGGCCCTTCCAGAAACAAATCTTCGCGCTTTCAAGCGATGGCGCGGGCGGCGTGAACATAAGCCTAGCCCCCGACGTAGCGCCGGTGATCATCGCCCCACAGACCTTTTCGGCTACGGTCTTGATCGCAAAGTCAATCGCGGGTGTCACCCTCACCGACGCCAACGCCCTTGTCGCGGGCGAAACATTTACCGTCACGGTCACCGACAAGAGCGGCGTGCTTTCCGTGAATGGCAACCCCGGATTCGCAACCGTAACAGGCGCGGGGACGTCGACCCTCGTAGTCAGCGGCTCAATGGGTCAGGTCGCGCAGGATCTTGCCGCCTTGACCTACCTCGGCACGTCCGCCGGCGCCGATAAAGTTACCCTGACCGCAAGCAATGGCCTCGGGGAAATCTCACAAACCGCGACGATTATGGTCACCATAGGTGCCGCCGCTGCGGCAATTAAGCCGTCAAATGCCTCGCTGTTTTCGCAAGTCATGGCAGGTCTGACGCCTGAAATTGGAATAAATTCCGCATCGAGTTTCAATCACTCCGCCCCGCTTAACACGCTCACTGTGTTGGCGGCGCGCATCTAATATAATAATTAAAGTATTAGATTATAGCTTCTCAATATAAAAGGCAAAATAAATAATATCACGACGTTACGGGAATTTACATAATACCGTTTGCGGCGAACGCTTGGATCTCATCGTCCGAAAGTCCCAAGATGCCGCCCCAGATCTCGGCGTTGTCCTGACCCACGATCTGTGGGGCGATGGAGCGGACGGCGCCGGGGGTTCGGGAGAGCTTGGGGAAAACGTTCTGCATCGCCACTTCACCCCAGCGGGGATGGGGCATTCTAACGATTGCTTCGCGCGCGGCGAAGTGAGGATCTTCCAGCATTTCGGGGGCTCGGTAAACCTTGCCGGCCGGCACGCCGTTTTCGATCAGCAGCGACTCCACCTCGGCGATATCGCGGCTCAGGGTCCATTCGTTGATCAGGACGTCCAGTTCGGCCTGACTGGCGCCTCTGGCGGCGTGGGTGGCGTAGCGCGGATCGTTGGCCAGTTCGGGCCGGTCCATGGCGTGGCAGAGGCGGCGGAAGATGCTGTCCTGATTGGCGCCGATCAGGTAGTCGCCATCCCTGCACGCATAAACGTTCGAGGGCGCGATGCCGGGCAGGAAGGCGCCCGAGCGTTCGCGGGTCATGCCGGCGATTGTGTATTCTGGAATCAGACTCTCCATCACTTGAAGAACAGCTTCGTACAGGGCCGAATCGACGATCTGACCCAAGCCGGTGCGCGCGCGCTCATGCAGGGCGGACAGAGCCCCCAGGCAGCCATAGGTGGCAGCCAGCGAGTCGCCAATCGAGACTCCCATGCGTGACGGTGGCCGGTCTGGCTCGCCGACAATGTGCCGCCAGCCGCCCATCGCCTCGCCGATCAGGCCGAAGCTGGTACGCTCGGCGTAGGGGCCGGTCTGGCCATAGCCGGACATGCGCACGACGATCAGGCGCGGATTGTCGGTCATCAGGCTTTCTGGCGACAGGTTCCAGGATTCCAAGGTTCCTGGTCGGAAGTTTTCGATAAGGATATCGGCGGTTGCGATCAGCTGTCTGGCCAGCGCCTGACCCTCTGGCGCGCGCAGATTGAGCGAGGCGGATTGCTTGTTGCGGGCGATCACTTCCCACCAGACCGGTTGACCGCGACCCCACTGGCGCATGGGGTCGCCGGCGCCGGGCGGCTCCAGCTTGATCACCTCCGCCCCCATGTCACCCATCAATTGGCCACAGAATGGGCCCGCGATCAGCTGACCCATCTCCACGACCCTCAGACCGGCGAGAGGGCCCTTGGAGGCTGGTGTGGTCATGCTCGTCAGGCGCTCCAGACGTCGAGTCGGATTATTCGGCTGAAGCCGAGTCTCCATATAGCTCGTCGTGAGCGAGGTTTTCACTGAGTTTCGCCAGCACGCGGCGCAAGGTGGCCATGTCGTCGGGGTCTATGCCGCGAGTGGCGATCTCGTTCACCTCGGCGACGCTGGACATCATATCTGTCCGCAGGGCGTGTCCTTTGGGGGTCAGAAATATATGGATCTTACGTCGGTCCTCGCGGCTCGGCTCGCGGCGGACGAGGCCGCTTTTTTCGAGGGAATTGAGAGCGGAGACGGTGGTGGGCTCCTGCATCCCGACCCGTCGGGAAAGTTCCCTCTGGCTCATGCCCTCCTGATTCCACAGCACCCGCAAAAACGGCCATTGACCGGACGAGACGCCGGCCAATTGGGTTCGGCGTTCCAACAGCCGGGAGAAGGCCCGATGGGCGATACGGGTCAGATAGCCCAGGCTGTTGGCGGGATCGTCATAGAAATCCGTCGGCGGAAAGCTGTTCGAATTGGCGGGCATCGGGGTTCCGGATCGAAACGTGGCGGCGCCGGTCGATGCGACGAGAAGCCGGGAACGCCGGCGCCGAGGGTTAACGTTGGTTACGTATCCCAGACCTGGGCGGACCACCACCGTTTGGCGGGTGAGAACAAAAAAATGGCATGCACACTGCCGCCGCAACAGGCGGTCGAACTCATCCAAGCCGGGAAAAAATGTACAGAAGGTTCCAGAAGCGCTCGCGCGCGGCGGTCTACTCAGCCGGCATCAGGACGAGTTGGCTGGCAGACGCCTAGCCGGTGATCAGGCCTTCCGCCTTGGTTCCATCGGCGGTCATCGGGTCGTGGGCCACGTCGGAGGCGTCGAAGACCTTGGTCCAGGATGCGAACTCCAGGCAGATGCCGTCGGGGTCGAAGAAATACACTGATCTCACGAACACGCCTGGGGTGACCGTGCGGCTGACCTGCATCGGCGAGTCGTCGTGGTTGAGCACCGGACTGACCGCGACGCCCTTGGCCTGAAGCCTCGCCACATAGTCATCGAATTTCTCGACCGGCACGTTGAAAGCAATGTGGTTCATCGATCCATGGGCGGTAATCATCGATCCCTGAGTGGGCAAGGACTGCGGACTGGCGATCCCCGGCGATGCCTCGGGCGCGCCCGGAAACCAGAAGAAGGCCAGGGAGTCGCCGTTGCCGATATCGAAAAAGAAATGCTGGCCCATGCCGCCCGGCAAGTCGATGGTTTTGGTCAGTGGCATGCCGAGGACGTCGCGATAGAACCTCACCGTCTCGGCCATGTCCTTACAAACCAGGGCTAGGTGGTTGACCCCCCGGATATCGAACTCTGTGTTTCTGGCCGCCGACATGGCTTGTCTCCCGATATGAACATTCGTTTTCGAATTGAAACCCGCGCCGCCCGACTCGTCAATCGCCTACGCGGTCGCGGCAGGGCGGGACGGGAAGCCAGCGAAGGCGAATCCTTCCTCCTCCAGCCGCAGAAGTTGGTTGTATTTGGTCATCCGCTCGGATGTGCGCGTCGAACCAATCTTGATCTGGCCGCCCGTCACGCCGACCGCCAGATCGGCGATGAACGCGTCTTCGGTTTCGCCGGAACGCGCTGAGACCACCGTGGCCAAGCCGCCGGCCCAGGCAGCGGCGATGGCGTCGAGCGTGCCGCTGAGCGTGCCGTTCTGGTTGATCTTGATCAGAGCGGCGTTGCCGGCGCCTTCGCGAACGCCGCGGTCGATCCGGTCGGCCTGGGTGGCGAACAGGTCGTCGCCGACCAGCTGGATGTGACCCAGCCTCCGCGTAAGTCGAGGCCAGGCGGCCCAGTCTTCGTCGCCCAGGCCGTCCTCGATGGAGACAATCGGAAAGCGGGTGGTCCAGTCGGCGAGAAGGTCGATCATCGCCGCCGAGTCCAGAACCCGGTTTGCGCGGCGCAAGACGTAGCCGCCTTCGGCGTTGGTGAGCGAGCTGGCGGCAATGTCGAGGCCGATGGCCGCATCCTCGCCCGGCCGCAGTCCGGCGCGCTCAAAGGCGCAGACCATCAGGGCCAGGGCCTCGGCTCCATCGGCGAACCCCGGCGCCAGACCGCCTTCGTCGGCGAGCAGGGTGGGAAGGCCCGCCTCTTCGCACAATTCGCTGGCGGCGGCGCGCACGCGTAGCGTCCACTCCAGCGCCTGGCCATAGGTCGCCGCACCCACGGGGATCACCAGGAAATCCTGCACATCCATGCCGCGCGAAGCGTGCAGCCCGCCGCTGAGGATATTGACCATCGGCATCGGCAGGCTCGGCGCCGTGATCCCCGCGAGGTCCGCCAAGCGCCAATGCAGCGGCTGACCTAAAGCTGTGGCGCTGGCCCGAACGGTGGCCAGGGATACCGCCAGTATGGCGTTCGCCCCCAGCCGCGACAGCTCCGGCGTGCCGTCAAGTTCGCGCATCAGGCTGTCCAGGCCCCGCTGGTCTACGGCCCCGTGGCCGACAACGGCGGCGCTGATCTCGCCATTTACGGCGGCGACTGCGTCTAGCACGCCGCGGCCCTCGAATCGATCCGGGTCGTCGTCGCGACGCTCGAACGCCTCCGCCGCGCCGCGCGAGGCGCCGGAGGGAACCGAGGCCCGGCCAGCGGCGCCGTTGGCCAGGGTAATCTCGGCCTCGACCGTCGGCCGGCCACGGGAGTCCAGAATCTGGCGAGCGAGAACGCTGCGGATGGCTGTCGGGCGCAGCACCATAGTCCTCCCGTGTCTCCTCTCTCGCCAGGCCCTGGCTTCGCGCGTTGCGAGCCTTTAGACCTCACGCCCGCCGTCGCTCCACCCTTTAGCCCAGAAGTCCAACCACATGCATATAGACGAGGCCCTGACGAAGCGCCGCTCCGCGCGCGCCTTCCGCCCCGACCCCGTATCCCGCGAATTGATGGAGGAAATCCTCCAGATGGCGGCCATGGCCCCGTCAGGCACCAATATCCAGCCCTGGAAGATCCATGTGGTGGCCGGCGAGGTGAGGGCGCGGCTGGAGCGCGAGGTTCTGGCTCATCGCGAGACCGAGCCAGCCGACTCCGGCGCCGAATTCCCAAGGACCGGCAAGCGCAAGGAGCCCTACACGTCGCGCATGCGAAAGCTTGGCAAGGACATGTATGGCCTGATAGGCATTCCCAAGGGCGACAAGGCGGCGGGCTGGCGGCAATGGGGCCGTAACTACCAGTTCTTCGACGCGCCGGTTGGTCTGATCCTGACCATCGACAAGGATCTGGATGCGATGAGCTTTATCGACGTGGGCATGTTCGCCATGGCGATCATGCTGGCGGCCAAAGCCAGAGGCCTAGACACCTGCGCCCAGGGCGCCTGGAATAACTATTGGACCGTGACCCGGCGGGTGCTGAACGTGCCTGACGACGAATACATCATCTTCGGCATCTCAGTAGGCTACGCCGACGACGACCATCCTGTGAACACCCTTGTGGCCGACCGCGAGCCAGTGGAAAACTTCGCCACGTTTCACGGATTTTAGGGTTTGGCTCACAGCCCCAGCACCGTCTTGGCCATGATGTTGCGCTGGATCTCGTTCGTTCCGGCGTAGATCGAGCCGGCGCGGTCGTTGAAGTATTTGGCGGCGACGGTCCAGCTGTAATCAGGGCCGGCCGGCGGGCCGTTGGGCCGGGCCGGCGCGCCGGGGACCAGGCCGCCGGGCGAGGTGGCGTGGGGCTGCCAGGGCGCCGCGTAGAGGCCAACGGCCTCGACGGCCAGTTCGGTCAGGTGCTGGCTGAGTTCGGTGGCCACGGTTTTCATCATCGAGGATTCGGGGCCGGGCGCGGCGCCGCCCGAGAGCTTGGACATGGTGCGAAGTTCGACCGCCTCCAGGGCCTCGACGCGGATCGCGGCGTCGGCCAGCCTAGCGGCGAAGGCGTCGGTTTCCGGGGCGTCGAAGGCGCCGGCGCGGCGCTCGGCGGCGGCCATGGCCCGGATCTTGTCCAGCCGAATGCTTAGGCCGGGCGCGCTGACGCCGCCGCCGCGCTCGAACTCCATCAGATACTTGGCCACTTTCCAACCTTCGCCAACCTTGCCGACCACATTGTCTTTAGGGACGCGCACGTCGGTGAAGAACACCTCGTTCTGGATGTGTTCGCCGGACAGGGAAACGATCGGCCGCACCTCGACGCCCGGCGTCTTCATGTCGATCAGCAGGAAGGTGATGCCACGCTGGCGGATCGCCTCATCCGAAGTGCGCACCAGGCAGAAGATCCAGTCGGCGTAGTTGGCGTGGGTGGTCCAGACCTTGTGGCCGTTGCAGACGAAGGCGTCGCCTTCATCGTGGGCGCTCATCCGCAGCGAGGCCAAGTCCGAGCCCGACCCTGGCTCCGAATAGCCCTGGCACCAGAATTCCTCGCCCGACAGCATCGGCGGCAGGAACCGGGCCTGTTGCTCGGGCGTTCCGTGCCCGATCAGCACCGGGCCGCACATGCCCACGCCCATCGGCGAGACCGGCGGGGTTCCTGCCCGGGCGGTCTCGGTCGCCCAGATGTAGCGCCGCGTCACCGACCAGTCCTGGCCGCCGAATTCCACCGGCCACGCCGGCGCCACCCACCCCTTGCGATGCAGAATGCGCTGCCAGGCCATCGATGGGGCGAAATCGGCATAGACGCTGGTCAGGCTACGACCAATCCGGCGCAGATCGTCGGTCAGTTCGAAGTCCAGGAAGGCCCGCGCCCCGTCGCGGAACCGTGCGTCGTCGTCGCTCCAGGCGATCTGCATCAACTCAGCGCGCAGATCGCGCCGGCGGCGGCGTCGGTATAGGCGCCCGCCGTCCAGGCCACCTGGCCGTTGACCACTACGGTGTCGATGCCGATGGCGTCGCGGACATAGCGCATTCCGCCGCCCGGCATGTCGAACACCGGCCGCTCCTCGCCCCGCGCTATGGTGTCGGCGTCGAACACTACCACGTCGCCCGCCCAGCCCTCGCGCAGCCGGCCGCGGTCTTTCAGGCCCCAGATTTCGGCGGTGTCGGCGGTGATTTTCTTCACGGCCGCTTCCAGGGTCATCGAACCGGACTTGCGGACATATTCGCTGAACAGATAGCCGGTGTCGCCGTAGGTGGCGAACGAGGCCAGGTGCGCGCCGCCGTCGCTGGCGCCGATGTGCACCAGGGGATTAGCCAGCATCGGTCCGATCCGCGCAGTGGCGTCATGGCCGCGGTTGGCGGCCAGGAAGGCGATGTCAAGGTCGTGGTCCAGAGACAAACCGATCAGAGCGCGGGCCGGAATCTCACCGCGCTCGGCCGCGATCTCGCCCAGGGTGTGGCCGACCATGGCCTCGGGCTCGCGATCGCCGCCCCGCACGATCAGATCGCCCATATAGCGCGCGCCGCCGTCGGGACCGGCGTCGGCGACCATCTTTTCAACCGTTTCCGGATCGGTCAGGGCGGCCAGGCGCTCGGCCAGCGGCAGCCGCAGGATGCGGACCCAGCGGGGCAGGCGGCCGAAGAACAGGCTGGGACGCAGCAGTGAGAAGCTGATGTCGATGGGTCGGGTCTGCATCTGCGGCCACACCCGCGCGCCGCGCGCGAACTGCTCAGCGACCCGTGCCAGGGCGCGCGGGGCGTTGTCCGGCGCGGCCAGGCTGTCGAACACGGGCGACAGCGTCGTGGGGATACCGTGCTTGACGGACAGTTCGGCCAGCTGGTCGATCCGGGCGATGGTGATGTCTACGTCGTAGAATTCGGGTACGATCTGCAGCATGCGGCCAAATTCCCCCAGCACGGCGCACAGACCGTCGAGCTCCTCGAAGGCGGCGAAGCGGCTTGGCACCGGCCGGCCATTTTCATCGACATCCACGAAGCTGGTGGAAAGGCCGACGGCGCCGGCCTTGAGGCATTCGCGCAGCAGGTCGCCCATCGCGGTGATCTCATCGTGTGCGGCGGCCCGTCGACCGGCCTCCGCGCCCATCACCCACAGGCGAATGACGCTGTGGCCCACCAGCGGCGCGACATTGATCGACAGATTCTTTTCCAACGCGGCGCGATAGCCGGCGAAGTCTTCCCAGGTCCAGTCGAAGGCCTGAGTGAAGGCTTCGGGTGGCATTTCCTCGATCTGCTGGAACATGCCCACCACAGAGGCGCGATCGTTGGCGCGCAGCGGCGCCAGGGAGAGTGAGCAGTTGCCGGGGATGATCGAGGTGATCCCGTGTTCCAGGGCGGGTTTCGCGGCGCCGTCCCAGAGCAGCTGGACATCGAAGTGAGTGTGCGGATCGATGAACCCCGGCGCGACCACGCGCCCCCCGGCCTCGACCACCTGGCGGGCCTCGCCGGTAAGCTTCGGCCCGATTTTGGCGATACGGCCGTCCTTGAGGGCGACGTCGGACAGGTAGCCGGGGCTTCCCGAGCCGTCCACCACTATGCCGTTCTTGATCAGGATGTCGAACATGTCAGGAGCCTCCAAAAACCGTTTCCGCCAAAACCCGCCGCCAGGACCGACCCACAAGTGCCTCAAGATCGCCACCGCCGGACCCTGCTATCAGGCTCAGGCCAGTTTCGCGGTCGAGCGTGACAGTGGCGATCGCGCCGTTCTCATGCCGAACCCGAACGACAAGCTCCGCCTCACCATCGTGGCCAGCCGCGATTTCCGCACTGACGATAACCGCTTCGAAGGGTTCCGCCACGGGAGTCAATTAACCTTGGCGGTCCTGGGGTGGTTCGACAAAAACCACGTCGCTGCCAAGCAAAAGGCCGCGTGGCCTGCGCATGGCAAAGATGTGCAGGTTCCAGCTCTTGATCCGCTCCACCGCGCTGTCGAGCGGTTGCCCTGGCAGAGCTCGTATGGCGATCTGCTCAACGGTCTCGTCGATGGCCGGGGTCACGGACCGACGTTGTGAGGTCAAGGACATCTAAAAAACTCCGCAGCCCCACTATGATTTCTTCATTCCGGAGTGTCAGAAAACCCCCCGCCGATCAACCGGAGCGGAACCTTTCAATTTGGCCGGGCTTGATGCAGGTCAAGGCCTTCTCTCGCGATCCCCCGCAAAAGGCCTTCTAGCCGGGACTTTCCCGGCACAGACGTCTTCAGGGCAAAACAATGTTCAAGCGATGGTTCGATCGGGTTTCTGTCCCCGCGCTCATCATCTTGGCCGCAGGGCTGACAATCGGAGCGCCGGCTGAGGCTGTCGACGCGGGCCATGGTAAATCCGTATTCGCCGCCCAATGCGGGACCTGCCATTCAGCGGCTAAGGGGGGACCGAACATTTTGGGTCCCAACCTCTATGGCGTGGTTGGCCGGACGGCTGGAAGCGTCAACGGCTACAGCTATTCGAAGGGCATGAAGGCTGCGGGCTTTGTCTGGACCGACGCTCGTCTGGATAGCTACCTGCCCGCCCCACGCACCACCGTTCCGGGCACCAAGATGTCCTACGCCGGTTTGAAGGATCCGGCCAAGCGAGCCGATCTGATCGCCTACCTCGATACGCTGAAGTAGCCGGATCGGAAATCGCGCGATGAAGACGCAATGCGTGAATTTCGCTATTCGCCGCTTGAGGATCGCCGGCGCGTGTTTTCTCGTGGCTGCGTTGCAGACTCTGCTGGCGTCCCCGGCCCATGCTGTGCCCAGCTTCGCGGTTCAAACCGGCCAACCTTGCGAGGCCTGCCACGTGGGGGGCTTTGGCCCGCAGTTGACCCCCTTTGGACGCAACTTCAAGATGAACGGCTACACCAGCCGGGCGGGTGGTTTCACCCTGCCGCTGTCGGCAATGGTGGTGTCTTCCTACACCCACACCGGTAAGGGCCAGCCCGGCGGCGCGGCGCCTGGGTATGGCGAAAACGACAACTTTGGTCTTGATCAGGCCAGCTTGTTCATTGCTGGCGGCGCCGGTCACTTCGGCGCGTTCATCCAGGCGACTTATGACGGCGTAGCCAAGGCCTTCAGCTGGGACAATCTGGATGTCCGCGCCACTACGGCGACCACGATCAAGGGCATGAACGCGGTGTTCGGGTTAAGCCTGAATAACTCGCCGACGACCCAGGACGTGTTCAATACTCTGCCCGCGTGGGGCTATCCCTACACCTCCTCTGGTCTGGCCCCGACGCCCGGCGCTTCGCCGTTGATCGGCAACCTCGCGCAAACCACTCTTGGGATCACTGGCTACGCTTGGCTGGACAACCAGTTCTACATCGAAGTCGGCGGCTATCAGTCGCCCAGCGCCGGATTCCTGATCCACGCCGGCGCCGATCCCACCGCGCCTGGCTCGATCAAGGGCACGGCTCCGTATGCGCGGATCGCCTGGCAGAAGAGCTATGCCGACCGCAACTTCGAGATCGGCGCGTTCCTGCTGGACGCGGATATCTATCCGGGCCTCGATCGCACCACCGGCTACGCCGACCACTACCTGGACCTTGGCGTGGACGCGTCGTACCAACTGTTCGCCAGCCGGGGGAACACGCTAACAATGAATGCGCGCTACACGCATGAGCATCAGAATCTGAGGGCGTCCCAGGCGCTGGAGGCTGCCTCCAACGCCCATCAGACGCTTGAGGACTTTCGGATCGACGCCTCCTACTACTGGCGCAACAAGATCGGCCTGACGCTAGGCGCGTTCGATACCTGGGGGTCAAACGATCCTTTGCTTTACGGCGCCAGCTCGATCACCCAACCCGATAGTTCGGGTTTCATGGTCCAGCTCGACGGCACGCCGTTTGGGGCCGGAAAATCTCCACTGGGACCTCGATTCAACATGCGGGTTGGCGTGCAATACACTGACTATCTGAGCTTCGACGGGGCCGGCCGCAACTACGACGGGTTTGGGCGGAGCGCCTCGGACAACAACACACTGCGGGTCTTCACCTGGATCGCCTATTAGATCGCGCCACTTGGCGGGGCTGGCAACTCGCTCAGCGGTCTGACCCGGCCTTCGAATCCGCATCAAAAAGACCTTAAGGCTCTGGTCCGGTGAGAGTTTCCCTCAACACAACCGATGGTCAGGTCGCACTGGCCCCTGGTGTCAACGCGTGGCTGCGTGCCGGCGCCGGCGGCGCCGCGCCCTGTGAGAGCGTGATCGAGACCTCGATCTCATGGATTTTCCTGTTTGGAGACCGCGCGCTAAAGCTGAAGAAGCCCGTCAACCTGGGGTTTCTCGATTTCACCTCGGCGCCGAAGCGACGTTGGGCCTGCGACCGCGAACTGACCTTCAACTTGGCCACGGCGCCAAATATCTATCGCTGCGTCCGTGCGATCACGCGAGACGAGACGGGCGCCCTCGCCTTCGACGGCGTTGGCGAAGTGGTGGAGTGGGCGCTGGAGATGCGCCGGTTCGACGAGACGGCGGTTCTCAGCAACCGGCTGGCCGAGATTGATGGCGCCTTCGCCGAAGCCCTGGGGCGGGACGTGGCTCGGTTCCACGTCCAGTCTTCTCTGGCGCCGGATAGCGGCGGTGCTGAGGGCTTGGCCTATGTGTTGCGATCGAACACGAATTTGCTTCGATCGGAGATCGCCGACCTCGGGATGGGGCCGGTGGAGCGGCTGCTGGCGGCCACGGACGCGGCGTTCGCGGCGGTGGCGCCGTTGCTGGACTGGCGCCTGAGCCAAGGTTTCGTCCGCTGCTGCCATGGCGATCTTCACTTGGGCAATATCCTGTTGGAGTCTGGCGCGCCGATTCTGTTCGACTGTATCGAGTTCAATGACGGCCTGCGCGAAATCGACGTTCTCTATGATGTCGCCTTCCTGTTAATGGATCTAAGCTTTCGCGGCGCACCGGAAGCGGCCAATCGTGTTCTTAACGGCTGGCTGGACGAGGCCGCGCGGGGCTTTGACGCCGCGCTGTGGGAGGGTTTGGCGGCCCTACCGCTTTTTCAATCCGTGCGGGCAGCGGTGCGCGCTCACGTCAACGCTCTAGAGGGCCGGCGCGAGGAATCGGCGAGCTATCTCGCGGCCGCTCAAGCCTATCTGGATCCGTCTCCGCCCGTTCTGATTGCCGTAGGTGGCCTGTCCGGATCGGGAAAGTCGACGCTCGCCCGAGCGCTGGCGCCGCGGCTGGGTTCGCCGCCGGGCGCGATCGTGCTGCGTAGTGATGAGGTGCGCAAACGCCTGTGGAAACGAGACCCCACCGATCGATTGCCAACGTCCGCCTACACGCGGGAGGCGAGCGACGCCGTATACGACGAAATGTTCGCCATCGCCCGGACTTGTCTTGTTGCCGGACGCGCTGTGATCGTCGATGCGGTATTTCTCACGAACGAGGAACGGGCGCGGGTTGGCCAGTTGGCGTCGAATATCGGCGTGGCGTTCCATGGTGTCTGGCTGGAAGGTCCGCCCGAAATCCTGCAAAGTCGCATAGCGGGACGTGAGAATGATGCATCCGACGCCGACGCCGGGGTCCTCGATATCCAACTGGGTGTCGATCCGGGACAGATCACCTGGCTTCGCCAAGCCGACGCCAATGCTCCGGGCGGCGTTGAGCGTCTTCAGCGGCGACTGGGTCTGTCGGGGCTCCGCGCTGGCGGATAGGCATCGCGATCACGCAGGGATGAAACCCATACCCCGGCCGCGGCGCAGACGCCACTCAGCGGCCAGGTTTGGGTAATCAAGATCAGTATGACGCCCAAAATCTCCAACCCCTGGACAGCGCCGGGGTCCTCGGCCCTTGGCGTGACTTGCGCCGTGGTCCCCGAAGAAGCCGAAGATATAGGACTGAGTAGGTCGAGCGTGACGAGATCTCGGATTTTGCGAACATGATCCTGGCTGATGGCGGCGCCATTTCTTAGCGATGGATTAATGCATGGAACAATCCGGGCGCCGGAACACTCCTTAGGGGTTACGCAGATGTTGGTTCAACCTCGCGCGGGAACTAGGTTGCCGATGAAATGGCTTAATTAAGCCGTTGGATTGAGACGAAGATCATGGGCTATTCAGCCATCATTACCCACGTTCAACCAGGAGCTGACTCCGCGCCACGGCTGGCGTGCGCCCGCAATCTCGCGGAGCGGTTCAGCGCGCACCTGATCGGTGTGGGGGCCGAGATGATTCCGCCCATTACCTTCGACAACGGCTACTACGCGCTCGATGCGGAATGGACCGTGGCCATGCGCCACAGCATCGAGCAACAACTCGACGTCGCTCACGAGGACTTCAAGCGCGAGACCTCGTCGCTTGGAGCCGCTGCAACCTCCTGGTTGCGCGGCATCGATTCACCCATGTCAGCCTTGGCGGCGGCCTCTCGGGCGGCGGACATCATTGTCGCCGGCGGAGCCCCTCGGGGGAACGAAAATGTGTATCGGGACATCTCGGCCGCGGAGTTGACCATCCAGGCAGGGCGGCCGGTGCTCGTCGCGCCGCCCGCAGCCAAGGACTTGAGCGCGGAAAAGGTTCTGCTGGCCTGGAAGGACACGCGGGAGGCGCGCCGGGCCCTGTCCGACGCCTTGCCTTTCCTTATGGCCGCGCGAGGCGTGCTGGTGCTGGAGGTTACCGATCAGGACGACGAGGAAGACGCTCGAATTCGTACCGAGGATGTAGCGCGGGCCCTGGTCAGACGAGGCGTCGCCGCCGAGGCGCGTGTCACGCTGCGTGGCCAAGCCCCCGCGGCTCAGAGACTACTCGAAGCGGCCGCGGCGTATGGCGCCGACCTAATCGTCCTGGGCTGCTACGGTCACTCCCGCCTGGGGGAATGGGTGTTCGGCGGTGTCACCCGAGACCTCTTGGCCCAGGATGACATCTTTCTATTGCTGAGCCACTGACAGCGGGCGTGTCGACGGCGCTCTGGGCTCCAGGACGTTTGGTTTCAATCCCTAAGGCCGGTGTAGATCTGCGCGCCGGCCAGGGTAATGATAAACGCGGCGAAACCGACGAGGACGATACCGCCAAAGATCATTTCAGGAAGAGACATGGATCACCAAAGTTTGATGCTGAGTGAGCGGGGTTAGGCACATAGTTCCGCGAGGGTGCGGGGCTTCCGTATCTGGATGGAACGGCAACCGGTTAACCGGATAAGGCCCAGGATTTGAAACTGGGCGAGGGTGCGCGAGACGGTTTCGATCGTCAGGCCGATGTAGTCGGCTATGTCCTGGCGCGACATTGGCAGCTCCAGGGCCTCGCTGCCGCCGAGCCGGGCGGCCATGTCAACCAGGAAGTTCGCCAAGCGCTCGCTGGCCGACCTTCTGCCAAGGGTGACGGCGTGATCCTGGCTGCGTTGCAGGGCTTTCATGGCCTGGCGCCATAGTCGCCGGTTGGCGCCGGCATCACTCTCGTCGCCAAGCGTAGATCGGCTCGCGGCGACCAACACCGTATCCATCAGCGCTTCGGCCGTGGTCCGGTGGTCGGCCCCCAGTTCGATGCCAAATACATCGCGGGGCAGGTAGAAGTCGCAAATCTGGCGGCGCCCATCCGACAGCAGCCGGAAGCTTCGCACCGCGCCTTTTACGACCTTGTAGACCGGGCCCGCCGGCGCACCCTCGCCGAAAATTTCTTGGTCGCGCGACACGTTCATCGTGACGCCGATCAGTCGAATATTGTCTAAGTCCGTAACGGACGGTGGTGGGACCGGGTATGGGCGCCGACGGGTCTGGATCGTGGATATCTGCATGACTTGGCTCCGCTTTGAGTGTGCGAGGGCAAGCTACGACGCGCGCAAGGCGGCTGAAATTCGGGTCCAATCCCTAAGGAGGGGCAGCTAAGGGACAATACGGAGGGGGAGCAGCCGGCGGGGTTGATGGAAATCAAGGCAAGTCCGTTGATGATGCGGCAACCTCCAGGTTCGTGGAGATATGGCCGAGTTCAATGGACCAACTGACGGAGCAGCCAAAACACCCTTCCATCCTGATCGTCGAGGACGACGCGCCCTTGCTGGCGTCGCTGGTGTTCGCCTTGGAGACCGACGGTTTTACGGTTTTTCCATTCGGCACGGCCGGACCCTTGTTGTCGGCGCCCATCCATGTGGATTGCATGGTGATCGACCTGCGACTGCCCGATCTCGATGGGCTGACCGTCGTCTCGAGGCTGCGCGAGCGTCGTGTCTGGGCGCCGGCCATCTTGATGACCACCAATCCAGACCGCCGCACCCGCTTGGCGGCCGAGGCCTCAGGTGTTCCGATCGTCGAGAAGCCCCTGATCACCGGTGAGCTACTCGGCCGAATCAACCAGCTGATCGCGGCCAACCGCCGATGAGGCATGGCCAAATCGACATTTGCGCTAGCCAGGATCGGCGCGCATCGCCATCCGCACCAGTTCGGAAAGACTGTTGGCGTGCATCTTGGTCATCAGGTTGGAGCGATAGATTTCAATCGTTCGCGGACTTATATCGAGATCATAGGCGATGACCTTGTTGGCTTTCCCCGCCAGGAGGCCGATCAGAACGTCATGCTCGCGCCCGGAGAGAGCGGCGATACGTGAGGCGATCTCGGCCGTTTCGGCCTCCCTTGCCTGGTCCTGGCCGCTGCGCGCCATGGCGCGCCGCACGGCGCCTAGGATCTGATCGTCGTTGAAGGGTTTCTCGAAGAAGTCGATGACCCCGGCCTTCATGGCTTCCACCGCCAGGGGAACGTCCCCGTGGCCGGTCATCACGATGACGGGCAGGCCGACCCTGATTTCCTTCAGTCTCCTGACTAATTGCAGGCCATTCATTCCCGGCATTCGCACATCAGTGATCACGCAACCACGTGCATGTCTGGCGACATCGAGAAAGGCCGCGGCGCTGGCGTAGCTGCCGTAAGCAATGTCGGCCGTCGACAGTAGAAAACCGAGGGCATCCCGAACCGCGTCGTCGTCATCGATGATATGACACTTTAACTCAGACACGCGTGGTCCCCTCGCTCATGGTAGGTAGAGTGAAGGTGAAGGTTGCTCCGCCCGTCAAATTATTTTCCGCCCTAATGGTTCCGCCATGAGCCTCAATGATCGTTCGACAGATCGACAGCCCCACGCCCATGCCGTCCTTCTTGGTTGTCATAAAGGGCTCGAACAGCCTTGGAAGAGTCAGTTCACCGATCCCCGAGCCCGTATCGGAAATTGAAACGACTACGAAACTTTCCGGACCCGGCGCGACGCGGATTCCCAAACTGCGACGGGGCGATGTACGCATGGCGTCGACCGCGTTGCGCAGCAGGTTAATCACCACCTGCTGGATTTGCACCCTGTCCACCAATGCCGCCTCGCAGGCCGGGTCGAAGGCCTTGGAAACGCGAATGCCCAATTCGTTCGCGCCCACGAGGGCCAGGGTGCATGCTTCCTCGATAAGGCCAGGCAGGTTCTCCAGGCGCTTTTCGGTTTCACCGCGTCCAACAAACTGTCGCAACCGCTGGATCACTTCACCGGCCCGGATGGCCTGGTCGGCCGCCTTTCCAAGGGCTTCCGATAGCCGCGGTCGATCAGCTGGATCGTCCTTTTCAAGCAGTCGCTGTGAGCCACGCAGGTAATTGGCGATCGCGGATAACGGCTGGTTGAGTTCATGAGCCAGGGCCGCCGCCATTTCGCCCATGGCCGTCAGGCGGGACAGATGCGCGATTTCGGACTGGAGTTCCCGCAGCCTGGCCTCCGTCTGCTCGCGTTCGGTCAGATCACGAACGAAGCCGGTGAAAAAACAGCGATCACCCGCACGCATTTCACCGACCGTAAGGTGCATGGGAAACGTGGATCCATCACGCCGCCGCCCAACGACCACACGGCCGATCCCGATGATCCGCCGCTCGCCCGTGTTCATGTAGTGGGTCATGTAACTGTCGTGCGCGGTCCTGTCGGGGTCCGGCATCAGGACGCTGATATTCTGTCCGACCAGATCCAGCGACGGCCAGCCGAACAATCGCTCCGCGGTCGAACTTAAGGATTGCACCTCCCCCTTGCTGTCAACCACCAGCATGGCGTCCGGAACCGTGTCGAGAATGGACTGAAGATGGGCCCCGCGTTCACGTAACTGGCCGTCGTCGATGGTGAGCCGCGCGCGCTTTGCCCGCATTCGGCGTCCCATCACGCCGAGGCCGATCGAAAGAACAACAAACAGGCCGAGCGCCAAGGGGTCGATGTCCCAACCTGCTTCTGACCGCATGACCAGAACCCCGGCAACCCCGAGGCTCGCCGCGGTCCATCCAGGCGCCGCGCCGCCTTCGGACGCGGCAAACAATACGACTGGGGCGAACAGTAGAAAAAGCGCTTCAGAGTCCAAGCGTGGGATCAACCATGCCCGGGCGGCCAGCCCCGCCGCGATCCCGCCAACGGCCACGGCGTAGGCCAAGGCCGTCCGGCGGTCCAAAAGGATCAGCTTTTCAGTGGGCTTGCGCACTGGTTCGGTCCATGCCGACTTTAGACCACCGGCCTGGAGTAGGGTAAAGCCGCCACCGGAAACCCGGCGACCCTAAAGGGCTATCGTTTGGTGGCGACCGCTAACGCATCCAGCTTGGCTCGCCGGTCCCAGTCTGCATGAAGCCCACCAAAAGGAAGCCCAGCAGCACCAACCCCATGACCGCGATGCCGATGCCCAGATAAGATTCGAGTTTTTCTGCGATGTGCCTGGGTTTGCGATGTGTCGCCAGGGGCTTGTGGTCCTCGGGCTGAAGCACGTCCTGTTTCATCACTATCCCTCTCTCTGCTGATCTCGCCGTACGCGATCCGGATCGTTCGTTACCTAATTGAAATAGACTTCAGTCTGACTGGCGTCAATCGTCATGAGGCAGGGATTGCTAAAGTTAACCGTTATCGAACAGGAACTGTCAAATTCGATGACGATCGCCAGAGTTTTCGGTCATCCATCCGAAAGATCCTGTGCCGACGTTATCTATTTCCAGAGGAAGCCAAAACTAGGGCCTAGGAGGCGAAAATTTCAACCATCTAGGCCAAGGTAAACAACAGCTCGCTTCCGGTTTCATCCACGGGCCGCAGGCAGTTTTGGCAGGAAGATTTGCGCGCCTAATGCGGTTTCCGCTATCGCGGTAGGTTCATGGTTCGGCCTCCTCGCTGGCCGGCGACCCTGGCTCCGGAGAACAGATTGACGCAAGCGCAGCCAGCACCGGAACATACCCCGCCGATCGATGGTCGGCGCCGACGCACCCTGGACAGCCGGGCGCGGATCATCGCGGCGATGCTGGACTTGACCCAGGCGGGCCATGTCTCGGTCAACGCCGAACTGGTGGCCGAGCGGGCGAGGGTGGGGCTGCGAACCGTGTTCCGCCATTTCAAGGATATGGACAGTCTCTATCGTGAAATGTCTCTGGCGATCGAAGCCCGCCTGCGGGAAGAGATCTCCGTCAAATCGGCGACCACGGGCTGGCCGGATCGCCTGTTCGAACTGATCGGCCGCCGTGTCGCGGTGTTTGAGCGAATCACGCCCTTCAAACGGGCGGAGGCAGCTCACCGTCACCGCTCCAAGGTGCTTGAGCAGGATATCAAACGGCTGAATCGGGCGCTTCGCGAGATCCTGACTGGGGTGCTGCCGCAATCGCTGGCGCGGGATCCGATCCTGTTCGAGGCCTTGGATATGGTTCTCAGTTTCGAGACCTGGGATCGCCTCCGCCGCGAACAGGAACTCGGCGCCGGCCAAGCCCGCGCGATCCTGGAAGCCACGGCGTCAAGGCTGATCGCCGGGGCTGAAACCTGAGTTCAGGTCACCGCCGCGCGTTTTGAAAAGCGGGGCTCAAGATATTCGCCGGTCTCGAGCACGGTCCGCAGGATCTCGACGGCGTCCCAGATATCGGTGAACCGCAGATAGAGCGGGGTCATGCCAAATCTAAGGATATCGGGCGCCCGGAAATCGCCGATCACGCCGCGGGCGATCAGCGCCTGCATGATGGCGTAGCCTTGCGGATGGCGCAGCGAGACGTGAGACCCTCGCCGACTCGCCGCCTTAGGGCTCGCCAGTTCCAAACCCCAGCCGCCCAGTCGCGCCTCGGCGAGGGCGATGAAAGCTTCGCCAAGGGCCAGGCCCTTGGCCTCCACGGCGGTCATTTCGAGGTCCGCGAACAGGTCGATTCCCGCCTCCAGCGCCGTCAGGCTCAGCATGCCGGGCGTGCCGCATAGCTGCCGGCGGATACCCGGGGCCGGTCGATAGTCGTCGTCGAACGCGAACGGCTCGGCATGCCCCATCCAGCCCGACAGGGGAGAGGCCAGCTGTTCCTGCCATCGAGCGGCTACAAAGGCGAAGCTCGGCGCGCCGGGTCCGCCGTTCAGATATTTGTAGCCGCAACCCAGGGCCAGATCGGCGTTGGCGGCGTTCAGGTCGATGGCCAGGGCGCCGGCGCTGTGGCTGAGATCCCAGACCGCCAGGGCGCCATGTCGGTGGGCAAGGGCGGTGATCTCGGCCATCGGCCAGCGCTCGGCGGTCTTATAGTGAACGTGAGTCAGGACCACGGCAGCCGTGTCGGCGTCGATCGCGTCGGCTAGGGTGCCGCGCGCCACGGTCCGCAGCTGGACCCGATCGCCCAGCCACGCCTCTATCCCTTGCAGGATATAGAGGTCGGTGGGAAAATTTCCGGACTCCGTCAGGATAGTCCGGCGGCCCGGGCGAAGCGCCAGCGCCCCGCATACCAGTCTGAATAGATTCACCGAGGTCGAATCGGCGACGATCACCTCGCCCGGCGCCGCCCCGATCAGCGGCGCGATCTTGTCTCCGATCCGAGCCGCCGCGCCGATCCAGTCATGGGTGTTCCAGCTACGGATCAGGTCCACGCCCCATTGGCGGTTTACCATATCCTGAACCCGTGCCGCCGTGGTCTTGGGCAGGGCGCCCAGGGAGTTGCCGTCCAGATAGATGACGCCCGGAGGCAGGCTGAAAAGATCGCGAACTTCCGCCAGTACATCGGCCCGATCCAGCGCCTCGACGGCCGCGCGTGCCATAGCTTCTGGCCCTGATAAATTCACGGAACGCCTCCAGTTGCCATATCTGCTTCCTCATGCCTGCCATCGCCCTGGCTTGGAAGGACTCTGGCCGAATGCGGGCGCGGCGCAAACCGGATCGCCAATCCCGAGCTCGTGGCCCCCAGCGCGAACCTATCGTCATCATAGCCTAAATTTCAGGCGGTCCACGTGACCCCTGCGTCATCTTTTTGCGCCGTCTGGGTAGTTCGCAGTTGCAACATCCCCGCGCTTGGCCGGCGCGCCCGGCGCGTGGAACGATCTCTCGCATCAGCAAGTCGCCTCCAGGGGACACGATCTCCATCGTCGACGCCAACCTAAGCCTCATGCGGGGCCTCGGCTCGAACATTTAACAAAGGAGCGACATTGCAAGATTGAAATGAAATTCGACCTATAATCTTAGGTAATTCGACGTAAAATAAAAATCTAGTATGGAACAGTTGCTCAACAAAATAACGTACAAAGGGGACGTGTACATGAATAAACTACTTTCTGGCGCCAGTATGATCGCAATTCTTGCTTTGGCAGGTGTTGGTTATGCAGCAGATGCTGCCAAGGATGCTGGTATCGCTCCAGCTGAACTGATTGTCACCGGTACCCGTCAGGTCGGTGTCAAGGCCGCCGACAGCGCCGCCCCGATCGAAGTGATCGGCGCGCAGCAGTTGCTGAAGACTGGCGCTCAGGACTTGGCGGCCTCGCTTCAGACCAGCGTGCCCTCGCTGAACATCCAGACGAACGGCGGCGACGCCTCCGCCATTCAGGTTCTGGCGGCCCTGCGCGGTCTGAGCCCCAACGACACCCTGATCCTGGTGGACGGCAAACGCCGTCACACCACGTCCAACCTCGCCGTCGACAGCGGCAGCCCCTATTCGGGTTCGGCGACCACCGATCTTAGCTTCATTCCCATTGGCGCTATCGATCACGTCGAAGTACTGACTGACGGCGCGGCGGCGCAATATGGTACTGACGCCATCGCCGGCGTGGTGAATATCATTCTTAAAAAGAGCGCCACAGGCGGCGTGATGAATGCCACGGGCGGGCAGTATTACAATGGACAGGGCACATCGGCAGCCATATCAGTCAACAAGGGTTTCAGTCTTGGCGACAAGGGTTTCGTCAATATCACGCTTGAGGAGCGCTACCATGACTTCAGCACTCTGGGCATCGGCGACAATCGGATCACCACCCCGACGGGTTCCCTGAGAACAGAGATTATCCCGATCAGGATGAATGCGACAAAAAATCCAGATTTTCCGTACATCAATCGCCTGAATGGCGATCCACATTTTAATCTCTACAATTTATTTTTCAATGCCGGCTACAAGATTACTGAGAACATCGAAGCTTATGGGTTTGGCAATTACAGCTACAGGGCTGCTCAACACTACGAAAACTATCGAGTCCCAGATAAAGTGCAGGGTGTAAATTCCACTGGAGTTACAGTCTATCCATTCCCAAACGGTTTCGACCCTCGCGAAAAGTTTGACGAGAAGGACTACTCGTTCACCGGTGGGGTGCGCGGTGATCTTGATGGGTGGCACTGGGATCTGGCCAGTACTTATGGCGATAACAATACGCGGGTCTATGTCGTCAATTCCGCCAACGCCCAGCTGTTCCCAGTTCTCCAGGCCTTGTCCGCCACGCCGATCACGCCGCAGACGAACTTCTACAACGGCGCCTTCGACGCGACCCAGTGGACCACCAACCTCGATGTCGACAACAGCTTCGCCATCGGCTTGGCCGTTCCGCTGAACATCGCCGTAGGTGGGGAAATTCGCCGCGAGACCTTCGAAATCACGGCGGGCGATCCTGCCTCATACTTCGGAGCAGGCGCTCAGTCTTTCGACGGTTACACACCGCTTGACCAGGCGGCTTTCCACCGTACGAGCGAAGCGGCCTACATCGACCTGGCCACCGATCCGATCAAGAATCTGCATGTCGATCTCGCCGGCCGCTATGAGCACTACAGCGATTTCGGCGACACCGAGGTTGGCAAGGCGACCGTGCGTTACGACTTCAACGCGATGTTCGCGATCCGTGGTACAATTAGCTCCGGTTTCAGGGCCCCGACGCTGGCCGAGGAACACTACTCTGGGACCAATGTCAGCCCGACTTCCGCCAATGTCATTCTGCCGCCCAACTCGGCGCCAGCCCTCTCGGCTGGATTTCAGCCGCTGAAGCCCGAGAAGTCGGACAATTACAGCATCGGCTTCGTTGCTCATCAGGCCCCTGGCCTCCAGATCACCGCCGATTTCTATGAAATCAGGATCCGAGATCGTATCCTGGAGAGTGGATTTCTATACGGAACCTGCTGCAGCATACCTGTGGGCGGCAACAGTGCTCCAGTGATTTCACAGGGTGTCCTAAATGCAATTGCTACCAAGGGTGTGTCGGTCGACAATGGCCTTAGCTATACGGGCATCTCTCTATTCGCCAACGCCGCCAATACGCAGACCGATGGTGTCGAGGTCACGGGAAACTACGCCTCCGACTTCGGCGAATATGGTCATGTCGATTGGTCGGTGGGCTTCAATTACAACAAGACGGTGATTTCCAAGTTCTTCGCCCTGCCCAGCCAGACAGCCAATACCCCGGACCAATGCGCGAAGCTGCCGGTCTGCAACACCGACTTCCTGACCCCGAACGCGTTCAGCGCCCTGACTGTAATTACCCACCCCCTTGCGGCGGGGTGTGAAGGCTGATTCAAGATGGCATGGGCCGGTTGGATCTTGAGCTTCTGAGCAAGGCTGAGCTGATCGAGATGGTGCTGCGTCTGCAGCGCCCGGAGAAGACGTCGCGCACATCGTCGAAGCCGCCCTCGACGGACCGCAAGGCCCAGCGGGAGAAGTCACGCCCCGGCGGCGCCAAGCCTGGACACGACGGCCATAGC
>JAYVYH010000155.1:0-3383 GCA_043784385.1 Caulobacteraceae bacterium
AGCCTCAAGGTCCGCCGAAAATCCGCCGCTTGGGACACCGCATACCTCGAACGACTCATCCGTCAGGAAGCATGACCGCGTTCAAGCGATTCCCCTGAAGGCGCTTGCCCTTAGCCATCGGCGCCCAACCACCGCGCCAGCCGCGCCACGCCGTCGTCGATTGCTTCTGGGGTGGTGGCGAAACACCAGCGTAACCAGCCTTCGCCCTCGGATCCGAAAGCCGCGCCGGGGGCGAGGCCGAGCCTGGCCTCGGCGATGAGGCGCTTGGCGATGGCTACCGAGTCGGTCTTGCCAGCGATTCGGAAGAAGGCATAAAGGCCGCCGTCGGCCGTGGTGGTCTCCACGTCCGGCAGCGCGCGCAGCCCGGCCAGCACTTGGTCGCGCCGGGCAATCATTTCCAGGCGTAGAACCTCCACCGACGCCTCGCCCTGTTCCAGGGCCGCCACGCCCGCCGCCTGGACGAAGTCTGGCGCGCAGGACGTGTTGTATTCCAATAGTTTACCAAGATCATCTCTCAGATCCGGCGGCGCGACGATCCAGCCCAGACGCCAGCCAGTCATCCGCCAGGCCTTGGAGAAGCTGTTGGTGCTGACCACCCGGTCCTCGGGATCGGCGAGGGTCAGGAACGAAGGAGCCGTGACCACAGGCCCGCCGTTGACGGCATTGCCGAAAACCACCCGCTCATAGACGTCGTCGGTCAAAATCCAGACGCCGAGGCGTCGGCAGTGGTCAAGGATCGCGTCCCGCGCCGCTTGCGGCAGGGTCCAGCCGGTGGGATTGTTGGGCGAATTCACCAGCAACAGCCGGGTCTTGGGCGTTATAGCCGCCAGCAACTGGTCGAGATCTAGGGTCCAGCGCCCATCCCGGGGCTCTAGCCCGACCCGCGTCACCTCAGCGCCCAGGATCCTGGGAATCTCGACTAGATTGGGCCACACCGGCGTTACCGCCACCACCCGGTCGCCGGGATCGACGATGGCCTGCATCACCACCATCAGAGCCGAGACCCCGGCGCTGGTCACCGAAGCGGCCTCGGCGTCAAACGGCCGGCCGTGCAGCCGCCCGAGGTAGGCGCTTAGAGCCGCCCGCAGTTCGGCGGTTCCCTGGTTGTGGGTGTAGAAGGTCCGGCCGTCGGCCAAGGCCGCCATCGCCGCTTCGCGGATGAACAGCGGCGTCGGCTGGTCACTCTCGCCGAACCAGAAGCGCTTGATGTCCGGGATGCCGAAGCCAGCGTTGGCCACCTCCCGCACTTTCGAGGCCACCAGATTGCGCACCCGCTGCCGCGCCACGGGGCCTTGGCCGGTGAACTTCAGCGGATCCAGGGTCATGAAGCCGTCTCCAGATTCCGCCAGATATCATTGATCAAGCTGCAAATATTTAGAGTTTCGGCCCATCGATCGGACAGTTCCAAGCCGTCGGCGCCGGTGATCGCATAGGGCGGCGGACCCAGTTCACACAGGAACGTCAGCGTGGCGTCGGAGGGCGCGCGGGCTCGCCAGCCGCGTAGGCCGCGTTCCCACCAGGCGTGGAACTGTTCGACCCAAGGCTGGTGGCGGGGAAAGGCAAGCTGGATTTGAATCTGTTCGTTGGAGGCGACACGGCCCTGGAACGCCCAGGATCGATCCAGCACACGGGTAATAAGTCCATCGTCCAAATCGTTGATCGGTAGCGCAAACTCCCGATCGACGACGAAGTGGCTGAGGTCGGCGTTGAGGCGCAGTTCGGGGATCGCGTCGAGCAGGTCGAGGGTCGGATAGAGATCGTTGAGCAGGCCGTGGCGATGGGTCTCGAACAGCAGCGGGAGGCCGGCCTCGGCCGCGATGTCGATCCAGCGCCGGGCCACTTCGATCATGCCGGCGACGTCGCGGGGCATGATCTGGCCGATCACGCTCAAGTAGGGCGCGCCGTGGTCGCGGGCCAGTGCGAGCATGGTCCGAAGTTCATCATCATTCCTGGGAAAGCCATTGAAAAGGCTCTTTAATCCCAGGGGCTTGAGCAACGGCCGGGCCGTCTCGGCCAGGGGGATGTCGTCCATCGCCAGGTCCAGGCACACCCCGGCGAATCCAGCGCCGGCGATCTGGTCGAGCATGGCCTCAAGCGGCGCCTCCGCCTCGCCCGGAAGGCGCTGCTCCATCGCCCAAAGCGACTGATAAATCTCAAGTTTCTGGGTCATCAAGCCGTCAACCGACGCGCCCTGCGCTCGGCGGCCAGCCGGCCGAAGATCTCCCTCTGGGCCTCGATATAACCGCGCTCGATGACTGGGCGACCTAGACCGGCGACGATCTCGTGGTGCAGGGCCGGCAGGGCGTGGAACGGCACACCCGGGAAGGCGTGGTGGGCGGTGTGATAGGACATGTTCCACATCACCCAGCGCATCGGCGCGGGGCCGACCAGGGTGCGGGTGTTGCTGAAAATGTCCGGGGTGTTGGGCATGCCGGTGTGTTCGCCGGTGTTCTGCAGCTGGTGAAAAACCTTGGTCAGCAGCAGCGGACCGATCCACAATTCGACCGCCAGCCAGGATCGAGTCGCCAACGAAACCACAAAGATTACAATTGATAAGACGATATAGCTCCGTGCCTCCCAGACCACCGCCCTCGCCTCCTCCGGACTGAGCCAGTAGTCCGCTTCGAGACCGGCGCCGGCGGCGGCGCGGACGATGGTCAGGATCCGCCGGCGCCAGAGATCCAGGCCGATCAGGTTTAGGGCGTAAGTGAAGGTGGTGAACGGCTTCATGCCCATCAGTTCGGAATCCCGCTCGGGATTCTGGGTCTCGCGGTGGTGGGCGAAATGAGCCCAGCGGTCGGTATGGAACGGGTTGAGTGTCAGGAACCCGAACACCTCCCCCACCCGGTCGTTCAGCCATTTGGTGCGGAACACCGTCCAGTGGCTGAGCTCGTGCTGGGCCGCGTAGAGGCAGTTGAGGAGCACGCCTTGTGCCAGCAACAGCACAAACCCGGCCCAAAGCGGCGCATCGCGCGCCGCCAGAAGCGCGAACGTGGTCACGCCCAGTGCAGAAAGGTGCATGAGCGTCTGAATGGAGCCCTTCAAATCGCTACGAACGCTGAGAACACGCAGCCGGTCGCGCGGAACCGCCTTCAGGCCACCCCGAGCGATCCAGTCATCCATCCTGGCCGTCCAGGGTCAGCACCACCTTGACGCAGTCGCCGTGATGCTGGGCGGTGATTGCGGCGTTGATCTGGGCGAACGGATAGGTTCTGACCAACTTCTCCAGCGGCAGGCGGCCGGCGCGCCAGTGGTCGATCAGGACGGGAATGAACACGTCCGGGTCGCTGTCGCCCTCGATGATGCCGCGCACGGTCTGGCCGAAGGTCAGCACCGTGCCGAGGTCGCCCGGCAGGGTCGCGCCGGCCGGCGGGATGCCGACG
>JAYVYH010000156.1:0-11492 GCA_043784385.1 Caulobacteraceae bacterium
TTTATACTGTTTTTATTTCTATTAAATCTATGAAACTTCTCAGAGAAGATGGATTTAATCGAGGTGGGGAACCAATTTCCAGGGTCGGGAATTATTATCATGCGTTGAACAAGCGTAGCACCGACGAGCAACTCATCAAATAAATGGCACCGTATCTCCGTCAATTCGCCCCGGATAGCTTCGTCGCGTTCTTAGTTTGCACTTAATGGAGGTCAGTTTGACTAAATTAACGGAGCCTGTCGGATCCCTCCAAATCGAAACGTGCCGCGTGGCGGCGCTGTGGTGGTTTCCCCCGTGTTGCCCCAGGCCACCTCGGCCGAGGCACACCCATCACTTCTGGATGATTCTGTTAAGCACTTTCTGGGTTAACATTACTAATACTTGCTATTCTGATACTACAAGCCGATGACGCTATCGCTCTCGAGAGAATTATCGCCGGTCCGTGTCGCCCACTACTGTATTGACAAACCGGTGAACTTTCGGTCCGTGCTCAAGGAAATGGTTGAATTGGAGCCCGAACTGCTTCGTTTGGCCGACGTCGTCTCCACCGGTGGCCACAGCCTGTGTGAACAAAAGCGGGGCTGGCCCGCCAATCTTCACCCTTCTCCGTCGAGCGTGGACACCCAGAATTTCAATGGGGCTCTCATCATGGCCACCGAACCCACTGACCAGGCGGATTTTTCTAGGCCAGGATTACCGGCCTATCTCGGGGGCTGGGACGCTGCTCAGATGCCGTTCGCCATCAACGAGTCCACCCGCTTCACCAGCCCGACCAAGACTCCGGAATACCTGGCCGGCGGGCGCCCAGTGGTTTCCACGCCTATTGTCGACGTCGTTCCCCACTATGGCGAACTGGAAGCCGTGAAAATCGCCGGCGACGCGACACGATCCATCGCCGCCTGCCGCGACGCCGTTGAGCGACCGGAAGGCCGGCTCGCCGCCGTGGACGAAGCGCTCGCCGCGCTCTCCTGGGACGAGACGTTCCAGCGTATGGATACCTTCGTCAGTAAAGCGGTGCTAGCCAAGCGCAAACCTCTGGAGAAGCCGATCCCCTCACGGCTTTCCGCGCCCGTCGCGAGGTCGTCATCCCGCCGGGCGCCCTTCGATCATCTGGTCCTCGGGGTCGGGTTCGCCGGTTCCGTGCTGGCGGAACGCCTCGCCAAAGGTCTGGATAGGCGAGTGTTGCTGATCGGCAAGCGGCGCCATATCGACCCCTACTATTTGATTTTGCGTCAGAACGATATTCAATTATATAATAACTATGACGCTCTCGCACCCGACACTCCAGATGTTCGCCTCGTCAGGCGGCTGTCTACCTATCGCTATCACAATATGGATCATGTTATCGGTCAGGCTCTGGCCACCTATCGGCGGATCAGCCAGAAAGCGGACCGAATAGTTCCAGTGGGGGATATCGGCCCCACCGCGTCCGGAGATTGAGATGCCAAGCACTGTTGTTGTCATTACAGGTTCAGCGGGGGCCCTCTTTTCCATGTCGAGCTTTGCACCTCAGCTGATAAAGATATGGAAGGAACGGGACGCATCTTCGGTGTCAATGCGCATGTTCGTTCTTACGGTTGTAGGTTTTTCGCTGTGGGCCGCCTACGGCTTCATGTTACAGGCGTGGCCGCTGCTTGGCAGTAACATAGTATGCCTTTTGCTCTGTGCGGCCATTGTTCATGCGAAGTGGCATTTCCGCGACCGTAGTTCTGCGACCAAAACCACACGCGCCAGCGCTGAAACCCGCACCTAGCCGTTCAGTCGGAGGCGGGGCGAGTTGATACTTGCCTGCAACAACAAACGCTCGCGCGCGTCCATCAGTCAGGAAATGGGAGTCGTCCATGAACACTCTAACCGACAAAAGTCGCAAGAAATTGCCCACGTCTGATTTTGCGGAACCGGCAAGTCGACCCTACCCCATTGAAGACAAACCCCATGCACGTAACGCCAAGGCTTGGGCCGGCCAGGCTGTAGAGGCCTAGTGGTCAAAATCTAACACTTGTTATCTACGCTCGGACCGCTTCGGTGAAAAAGAGGACCAAATGGACGGTTGAGGTTCCAAAGTGAGAGTTCTCCGCGCTACCAACCGCACGAATACGATTTCGGCTAAAAATGCGCACAGTTCCTTGCATCGTGCGGCCCATCCTGTAATCGTCAGGTCTGGTCATCGGGGAGCATGTTTATTGCCCGACGCTCTCTTTTGCGTCCGCGTTTTCAGGCTTATCAATTAACAATCAAAAGAAGGCTGAAGTGAGATCCTGGAACCTATTAACCTTCATTGCGCCGTTGGCGCTTGCGACCATAACGTCGAACTTCTCCTTCGCGACAGTCTATACGTACAATATCATTTACGACACAACCACCCAAACCTGCGGAACGACGGGTAAGGTGGCTCATTGTTTTCAAGTATTTGCCTTTACGCTTGCGACCGATAATCCCGGCGATGTGTTTGATATTAACGTAACATTTAACAATCCTCTGCACGTTGCCGGTTCATCCACGCGAAGTAAGTTATTCGATGGATTTTACGATACAAACGCTACCTGTGCGCACGATGCTCCCAATGCAGAGACGTACGATACGTTGACGGTGGTTGGTTATGTAGGGCGACCCGGTGTCATCACCGGCGGATACTACTCCTATAACAACAGTTACTATGCGGCGGCTCTTTTTACCAAGCCCAGCGGCGGATTTTCGGTTACCGGCTACCGGTCGGCGATCACAGTGGTCACGAAGGATCCCTTTTCGTTGGTGAAGCTCATCGTCGGCACGCAAATGGGGGTTCCAGAACCGTCAGTCTGAGCGATGATATTTGTCGGCTTTGGCGGTCTGGGTGCAGTCATACGCTCACGTCGCGGGCGGACAGCGGCCCGCGCCTGAGGAATTGGACGCAATTGGCGCGGCCCGAGGGTCCGCTGTAGGGTCGTTTCCGATCTTGCGAACACTGCGGCGTTGATTCGTAGCGGTGGGCTCGGGTGTGCCGCCGATAGTAACAAGCGTTAGATCTTGACCACTAGCGCATGTCGCATACGGAGATGGAGACGAAGCGGCGGACGGATTTATAGAGGTGGCTGGGCCGGCGCTGACCACTATCCTGCGGAGGTGGCGAGAACGCTATCATGTGAATGTTCTGCGTCGCGCCAGCCCCGGTGACTGATCATTTTGTTGGCGAGAAAAATCTGGCGCGGTAACTCGGAAGGGAACAGTCTTTGTCTTGCCAGCGTTGGGCTTGTCTCTTCAAGTCGGCTCCATGCGGTTCCGAAGCTGGGCTCATCGATGGCCTCCTCGACCGCGACACGGCTGACGCGCAAACGCCAGGCTAGATTTCGGCTGGAGCGTTGAGAGCGAGTTGACGCCTGTCGCATCTGGCGCAGGCGAGATCGGCATGCGGCCCTTTCAACGATCATGGGGACCGGTTCCAAGGCGGCGTCACACGGCGCCCGATCGACGCCGCTCGAATAGAGCTTGACGAGATCGGCGAGGCTGCCGGGCGCCCGCCCAGGGGTTCGTATCGAGGTGCGCACTCGGACGTCCAACGAATGCCTCACCCTAAAATCCGCACGCTTGAGCGCCGCCACCAGCGCGCGATCTTCCGCGAGCGGCGCCGGCGGCAGGCCGCCGATCTCCCGATATGCGCTGGCGGTAACCGCCAGGCTAGCCCCCCAAGCCCATATGTGATTGGGCCAAGGGTTGTAGGGCTCGGGGTCTAATCGAGCGTTGATCTGGGCCTGCAGCGTCGCGAAACCGGCTTCCAGTCTTCGAAGGGGAGACAGGCCCAAGTCGGCCAGCCGACCGGGGTCGAAATTAACCGCGCCCGCCACCGCATCGACGCCATCGTGGAAAGCCGCCCAAGTACGGGAAAGCCAGTCTGGGTCGACCTCGCTGTCGGCGTCGGTCGTGCAAATGATCGAGCCAGGAGTCGACTTGAGTTCCTCCGAGGCCCAATCCATCGCCGCCTTGCGCGCCGCGCCGGCATGCGCTTCGCCGTTCATTTCGATCTGGCGAAACGCGACCTGAAGTCGGTTTCCGGCGATCCAGCGCTCAATCCTCTCGGCGGTGTCGTCCTCGGTGTTGTTGACCAATACGACGACTTTGAACTGCGCTTGCTCGACCAGAATCCGTCCCCCGGCTCCCTGTTGGGCGGCAAGCGCGTCCAGGCATCGGTCGATGTGTCCAGCCTGGTTTCGGGCGGGAATCGCCACGACCGTTGGACGAGAAGAGAGTGCCTCCGGATTGGTTCTGATCATCACGGTGGAGCCCCTTTTCTACTCGCAGGGAGAACACCGTCCACCCCTCCTGGGTTCCTTTTCCGTGGCCGCATCCGAAGATCGGCTGTCAATCATGGCGCCAACCGGTATGTTCGCCCTAATCGCCCCGCGCCCCGACGACGAGACGCTGGGCTGTAGGGGTCCGATCGCCGCGGCGATGGCCACCCACCGCGAGTTGGTTGCCATCGTCATCAGCGAAGGGTCAGCGTCCCACCCGGGTTCGATGGAGCTGCCCCCGGCGAAACTGGCGCAAGTCCGTTCCCGGAAACTCGTGGCGGCGCTCGCGAATCTTGGCTGGCCCAGAGCCAATGTTTTCCAGTTGGGGCTAGCCGACGGAGCGCTGGAACTAGCGGACGCCCAGGTTATGACTTTGACCCTGGTCAATGTTTTCGCGGACCGCGACGTGGGCGCCGTTTTCGTAGGATTGGCCGACATCCTCGGTTTGGATCAGCCGGGCGGCGGGTGTCACCGACCGAATTTCCGCCATGGACAGCCAAACCCCATAGGAAGGCGGCAACTCTACCATGCCGCCATTCCGTTTCAGTTACCCTCCACCCGCAGATCGAAACCTTTTCAAGCCCTGGAGGTTCCTCTGCCCATGCCTCGACGGCTTGCGAAAGCAAGCCACGGGACCGACCGTCACCCGCGGGGAGCTTTGAGCGCTCATCCCACTGGATTGGCGCCTGTTGGTGGCGCACGCTGTTGCCATCGAAGCGACGTCCCGACCCAGGGAGATCGTGGCGTGATGCGGAGGGACAAGAGGATCATGATGAAGCTCTATTCGGGGGACCTCAGTCCCTATTCCGCCCGCGTGCGGATGCAGATTTACGCCAAGGGGATCACCGGCATCACCCTGGAACGGCCGGCCCATTTCGGCATGCCGAAGTTCCGAGAGGACCATCCGATAGGCCGCATCCCGGTGCTGGATATCGACGGCGACATGATGCCGGAATCCGAGGTGATCGCGGAATATCTGGAGGCGATCTATCCGGAGCCCTTGATGCTGGGGAAGACGCCGCGCGAGACCGCTCACATCCGCACGATCACCCGCATCGGCGATATCTACATCATGAACAACATGTTCATGCTCTCGCCCCAGAGCCGCGCCGCGACCCGCAACCAGGGGATCGTCGATCTGCTGGGCGGTCAGGTGGTCCGCAACCTCAAGGCGCTGGACAAGATGATCGGTCGCGACGGTTTCGCCTGCTGCGGGCGCCTGACCATGGCCGACTGCGCCCTGACGCCGGCTTTGTTCCTTGTCGAAAACGTGCTGCCGGCGGTGGGCATCGAAAACGCGATCGCCGCCAATGCCAATGTCGCGGCCTACTGGGCCGCGATCCAGACCAACGAGCATGCCACGAAGACGCTAACCGAGCTGCACCGCGGTCTCGAAGAGCGTCGCGAAATGATCCGTAACGGCTCGTTCGACAGGATGATGGCCGCAGCCGCGGCCGCGCATGCCGCCACCGAAGCGGCTGCGCCCTGATCGCGGCGGCGCCTTCAGCCCTACGGCTTAGGCGTAAACTGGTTTCTTCAGCACCGATCCTCAGCCAGTCCCGACGATAGCCTCGCCTTGCACCAAGGCATTGACGGCTTGGCCGAACTCAGCTGCACATCGACCAGAAAGAGCACTGATTACTCGGCCGCGAACGCGAGTCGCTGATCAGTCGCTTTGGCGGCGTAGGCGATCGCCGCCTGGATATCCTCGCGCTCCAGATAGGGGTAGTCGGCGAGGATCTGATCAACGCTCATGCCGCCTGCAAGCCTGCTGAAGACGTCGCTGACGCGGATGCGCATTCCCCGGATCGTTGGCTTGCCGAAGCAAGCTCCGGGATCAACCGTTACTCGCGGGAAAACGTCAGCTCTCATCCCACTAGATTAGTTAATGTTGGTCATGCGCGCCATTGCCATCTACGCGGAGTTCCTCGGGCTAGGCCCCGGCCGCGCTCGCGACGAGGTTGGGAGTAGGCGAGTGGCCGAAGCGTTCGGTTTCGTGGGAAGCAGAGACTGTGGACATGGCGTTTACCCGGTTTGGGCGAAAACCTCGGCCACCCACTATTGGATATAACCCTGGAGTCGGTATTCAGAGAATCATGGCCGCCTTGGGGGGTGTCGATCAGGACCAGTTCCGAAGGAACACCGGCGACGTCGGTGCGTTGACTTGGAATGATTGGTCACTCCAGGCGGCGATCTCGGCCGAGATTGAGATGAGGTTGAGACCGAAAAAAGCCTGCTCAACAGCAGGCCGCATGCCAACAAATACTCCGATCCGCTCAAGCCTTTGCACGGCTCTCTCTTGTGTCAGGATGACCTGGATCAACTCACGCCCGTCCCTGGCGTTGGTATGTTCACCCATCTTCGCACCGGGAGCGTAGAAATGGCGTATGTCGACCTGCTGCTTCACATCAACAGCTACCCCACGCCAACAACACCGGCGGCGATCGACGAGGCGATCGGGATCGCCGCCAGCCTGGGCGGCGGTCTCACCGGTCTCGCCGTCGAAGTCACGATCCCCCCGCCAAGCAATCGCCTTGCCGACTATCTGGCCGGGCTCAGCGCGATGGCCAGTAGAGCCGAAGCGGACAGCCGCGAGGCGTGCCGGGCGGGGCTCGCGCATTTTGAAGACCAGGCCAAGCTGGCCGGGGTGTTCGAAGCGGCGATCTCGGCCCAGGCCCATCACCTACTCGTGGCCGACCACGTCGCCATGGTCGCCCGTACCCGGGATATCTGCATCCTGCCGCTGATCGGCGACGATGATAGCCAAACTGGCATCGCGCGGAGCGTCGTGTTCGGTTCGGGTAGACCGATCCTGATCTTTCGCGCCGGAGAGTCCGGGGGTCTATCGACGGGACCAGACATGGTCGTCGTGGCCTGGGATGGCAGTCGGTGTGCGGCTCGGGCCGTGGCGGACTCCCTGCCCATTTTGGTTCGGGCCAAGCAGGTCAAAGTGCTCACAGTCTTGAACGAAAAGGCCGCCGCCACCAAGAACCTCGGCGCGGACGTGGGGCGACACCTTCAGATGTATGGCGTCTCCGTGATCGTCGATGAGGTCGATGCCGACGGTCACGCCATAGGCGATGTCTTGGGCCGCTACCTGAAACACCATGGGCCTGATCTGCTTGTGATGGGCGCCTACGGCCATTCGCGCGCGCAGGAGTTCCTGTTGGGCGGCGCCACCGAACACACCCTCCGGAATCCGATCTGCCCGGTGCTTCTCTCCCATTAGCCGCGGTTCGCCACTCGCCCTCAGCCGCACTGGACCGACCTGATGGATGCCTTCACCCTCCACGGACTGAGCCAGGTCGAAGCGGCTCGCCTGTTGGAGCGCGGTGGACCCAATGAACTGCCAGCATACGCCGGCAGGGGGATACTGCGCATCACGTTTGAGACGATGCGTGAGCCAATGTTCCTGCTGCTGATCGGCGCGGCGGCACTTTACCTCGTACTGGGCGACCTGGGAGAAGGCCTGTTCCTGATGAGTGGCGCATTCGCCACCATCGGCCTGGTCGTGCTGCAGGAGGCCCGAAGCGAAAAAGCCCTGGCGGCGCTGCGCGACCTCTCCCAACCTCATGCCCGGGTCATCCGCGACAATGTCGAACGATCGGTCGCCGCCCGCGAACTTGTGCCCGGCGATATCGTCCTGGTCGGCGAAGGAGAACGACTACCGGCCGACGGCGCGCTGGTGTCCGGCGAGGTGCTTAGCGTCAATGAATCGACTCTGACAGGCGAGTCCGCCCCGGTATCCAAGCGGCCCTTGGAGCCTGGCGAAATCATGGACGCCGACGCCAAGCCGGGCGCCGAGTCCGGACCGTCCCTCTTTTCAGGCACCCTTGTCGTGCGAGGCCAGGCGGTGGCGAGGATCAGCCGCACCGGCGCCCGGACGGCGCTGGGGCGCATCGGCGTCTCCCTGGCCGCTATCGTCCAGGAACCGACGCCCCTGCAGAAGACGGCGGGTAAGCTGGTGACTTGGCTAGGCCTACTGGCGATCGGATTCTGCGCCGTGGTCGCCATTATTTACGGCCTGCTGCGCGCCGATTGGGTCGGGGGCGCGCTGGCCGGGATAACGGTCGCCATCGCCCTGATCCCGGAAGAATTTCCGATGATCTTGGCGGTCTTCCTGGCGTTGGGCGCCTGGCGTTTGGCAACCCAACAGGTCCTGGTCCGGCGCGGCGCCGTGATCGAGGCGCTGGGCGGAGCCACGGTGCTTTGCGTCGATAAGACCGGCACCCTCACTGAAAACCAGATGCAGGTCGCCCGGCTGTGGACCGCGTCGGCGGATGTGGCGGTCACGGAGGGGACGCTTGGCGCGGGTCCGGCCGTTGATCTGCTGCGGATCGCGGGGCTCGCCTCCGCGGTTCGCCCTGTCGATCCAATGGATAAAGCCGTGCGCGACCTCCTCGAGCGCTCAGCGGACAAACTCGATTTGACGGCGGCCGAGCCGGAGCGAGCCTGGCCGCTGCGCCCGGATCTGATGGCGGTAATCCAGGTGTGGCGGCAAGCGGGCGAGGAGCGACTGGCTGGCGCCAAAGGTGCGCCTGAAGCGGTTTTTAAGCTTTGTAAACTGCCTGAATCCGAGGTGATCCGGGTGACCGGCATCGTCAGCGCTTTCGCCGAGCAGGGCCTACGGGTGCTCGGTGTGGCCTCAAGCCGGGTCACCGGCGCCTTTCCCGAGAGGCCCGAGGACGCCCCGTTTACATTCGCCGGCCTGGTTGGGTTTGTGGACCCGGTCCGCAAGGACGTGCCCGCCGCAATCAGGGAGGCGCGGGCGGCCGGGGTTTCGGTCATCATGATTACCGGGGACCATCCGGCAACGGCGCTGGCGATCGCCAGGGCAGCCGGCATCGACACCTCGGGCGGTGTCATGCTGGGCGCCGAAATCGCCGCCCTGTCGCCAGGGGCGCTCGCGGAGCGGCTGGTTGGCGTGCGGATTTTCGCCCGCATTGTTCCGGAGCAAAAGCTGGCGATCGTCCAAGGCCTTAAGGCCGACGGCCAGGTGGTCGCCATGACCGGCGACGGGGTCAATGACGCGCCGGCGCTTGAAGCCGCCCATATCGGCATCGCGATGGGCAAGAATGGAACGGACGTCGCGCGGGAGGCGGCCGACCTGGTCTTGATGGACGACAGTTTCGCCTCGATTGTCGGCGGGGTCAGGCTTGGCAGAAGGATCTTTGTCAATCTCCGCAAGGCGCTGATCTATGTAACAGCGATTCACGTGCCGATCGCCGGCCTGGCGCTGATCCCCATAGTCCTGGGTCTGCCACAACTGCTCTTCCCGATGCACGTGGTCTTCCTCGAACTGATCATCGACCCGGTCTGCGCCATGGTCTTCGAAGCTGAACCCGGGGCCCCGAACGCCATGCGGTTCCCGCCAAGGCGGCGTGAAGAATCTCTGTTTGGACCAGCTCAACTGGGATTGGCGCTGCTCCAGGGCCTGGGCGTGCTCATCGGCGTGTTGGGTGTCTATGTTTGGGCGCTAGGGCGATATCCGGAGACTGAGGCGCGCGGCGCGGCCTTCCTGGCGCTCGTGATCGGCAATCTCGTGCTGGCCCTGGCCGACGCCTCTTCCGCTGGCGGGCGGCTCTTTGCCCCCCATCGCAAGATCTATTGGATGATTTCGGCCGCGGCCGGGGGTGTCTTGACCCTAGTGCTGACGGTCCCGCCCTTGGCCGCCGTCTTCAAAGTCACGCCGCCGCATCCGCTGCTGCTGGGGCTGGCCTTGCTCGTCGCCGTGCTGGGCGGCGGATGGTTCGGGGTGGCGCGCAGCGTCGGAAATCATTTCCAAAAGCCACCCGCGCCCGCGGATTCGACCCCGGTAGCGTATTGACTCCCGAGGACGCAACCACCCGACGGCCCATCAACGTGATACTGATTTTCGTTGTTATTGTCGGGGGCGCGCTGCTGCTATGGAAACTGGCCGGCGTTCTGCTGTTATTGTTCTCGGCCATCGTCTTGGCGGCCGCCCTATCGGCGCTGGCGGATCTGCTAGGGAAAATCGCGCCGATACCGCGGCAGTTGGCCGTGCTGGCCGCCGCAGGTCTGATATTCGGCGTCCTCGCGGCCGTGATCACTTTGTTCGGCTGGCGCATTGTCGCCCAGTACGAAGAAATCATCGGCAAGGTCCGCGAAAGTGTCCGCATGGTGATGGTCCTCGCGCGATCACAAGGCTGGGGTCAGGCGCTCATCGAACGAGCGAATGGAGCCAAGGTCTCTGACGCCACGGACACGCTGGCGCCATTGCTAGGCTCTATACTAACGGGGACGGCCCGCTACGCGACTTACGGCGCCATCGTGGTCGCCGGGAGCATCTTTCTCGCCCTTAGTCCCAAGCGCTATCGCGATGGCGTTATGATCCTCATCCCACCGGCGCGGCGACCGATTGTTTTTGATTTCTTCATACGCAGCGAGGTGATCTTGAAACGATGGCTTCTCAGCCGACTGATCGTCATGGTGGCCCTGGGGGTTCTGGTTAGCATTGGCCTCAAGGTCCTTGGAATCGACGGAGCCATCACCCTTGGCCTGACGGGCGGACTTCTCACCTTCATCCCGTTCATCGGCGCGCTTATGGCCGCCGTCCCCGCAGTCCTGGTGGCATTGACAGTCAATCCCCAGACCGCGATCCTGACCGCGCTGATGTTCTGGGGGGCTCATTTCATCGAAGGCACATTCATCACGCCGCTGGTCCAGGATGAAAGTGTCGATTTGCCACCCTTATTGACGATATTTTCCACGCTAGCGTTTACCGTGGTTTTCGGACCATCGGGCGTTTTGTTGGCAAGCCCACTCGTCTTGATCATTATTACGGCAGTTCGCATCTTTTATCTGGAAGGTTTTCTAGGGCAGCCCGCACCCGCCCCGATGACTCGGCGGCATGGCTGGCCGTCTTGGCGGACTCTCGGGGGTCGAGTCGAATCGCCAATTGCCAAGCTCTGAACGAGGCGGGTGTCAGGCCACGTCGACCAGCACCAGTTCCGAATTCTCCAGGGCGGTCACCCGCACCACCGCCTCGTCGCGGATCGCCGCGCCGTCCGTGGTGTCCAGATGGACGCCATTGACTTCGACCGAACCGGTCAAGGGGACCAGATAGCCGTGGCGGCTGTCGCCCAGAGGATATTCAGCGGTCTCTCCAGCCTTCAGCGTGGCGCCCGGGACGCGGGCGGCGGCGCGGATCGGTAGGGCGGCGGCGTCACCTGGCAGGCCGCTGGCCAAGGCGACAAAATTCCCTGG
>JAYVYH010000157.1:0-3989 GCA_043784385.1 Caulobacteraceae bacterium
GACCGAAACCCTGGCCTCTGAAGGCAAGGCCCGCGGCGCCGGGCTGTTGCATTGGGAGGAGGCCCCCGCCGCGCGGCTCTCCCACCCCGAGGCGGAGCATCTGCTGCCGTTGATGGTCGCCGCCAGGGCAGCCGCTGGGATCGGTGAAAAGATTTATTCAGAACACGTTCTCAAGACCACCATTTCGGGGTTCAGATTCAGCTGAAGGCGGGCCGCCGACGTCACTCAATTCCGCCAGCTTTACGGTAAGCTTCGCGCGCCGCGAAGACCATCCCGGTCGCCGCCTTGCGCGCCTTTACATAGGCCTCTCGGGCCGCGACCTTCCTCACCTCTAGAGCTTTTGCCTCGACCCGCAGCTCCGCCTCTTCCCTCTTGCGTCGCTGGTCCACCCCAAGCATCGCGGCTTCGGCGGCGTCCAACGTCGATCGGTTGGCGATCGGCGTTAAGGGAGGCGACGGCTTAACCTTGTCAATCGACCTGGCCGCCGCCCTCTGTGGCGCGTCCGGAACTTTCGGAAGTCGACTCGGCTCCAATTCGAACGGATCGCTCGACCCGACCGGGCGGCGAAGGGGCGTCTCCGGGTTTGCGATGGCCGCGGCCACGGCCGCTGGGTCCGTAACGATCCGAGCCTCGCCATTGGCAAACAGGTCCTGGCGAACGCCCCAGGCTCGCAACGCCGCCGCGCGACTCGGCGCGGCCACGACGGTGTCATGAAACCCAAACTGGGCCTGGAAGACCTTCAGCTTCTTGTTGGCCATTTAGGACGTTTCCCACCCGGGCTCAGGCGCGGTGCCCGGATCCCGAGGCGACCAGCCGCGCGGCGCCGACGGTCAGCGCGTCCTCCACCAACCCGGTCCGCTTTTGACCGAACCGGCGTGTGGCGATGACACGCGCGCCGAACGTCAGATAGGCGGCCACCACGGCGGCTGTCCCGCCGAGCAGAGCCCCGGCAAGCGCGCGTTGGCGCGGGGCCAGCGCGGCTCCGGCCAGGCCGCCGCTGATTAGGCGGGCGGTGATCCCAGCGGCGCCGATCCGGTCGGGCGCTGAGTCAAGCTTATCGCCCCACAGCTCGCCGGCCGCGAGCGCCATCAAGCCGGCCGCGACCAGCGGATGGCCGAGCCAAGCCGGCGCGCCGCTGTACCTGGCGAGAGCGCCGCGCCGTGCGGCGTCGCTGACGGCGGCCAGCGGTGTCAGCGCCCGGGCGCCGGCGACAAGGCCGATTAAAAAAGAGCGGATCATCCGGGTGTTCCTTGACTGGTCCGATGTGGGTCAGGCGGCCAGCACGACGCCGCCGGCTATCGCGCCGAAATGCAGCGCCGCCCCGGCGCAGACGAAGCCATGCCAGATCGCGCGCCGAAACGGTACGCGGGGGTTCAGGAATATCAGCGAACCGGCGGTGTAGGATAGGCCGCCGGCGATCAGTAGGCCCAGAGCGCTGACGGAAAGGGCCACGCTGAAAGGCCCCAACGCGATGATCGCCACCCAGCCGAACAGGATGTAGACGGCGGTCCAGATCCACTCGGGGATTTTTGGGAAAGCCAGTTTCGCGATGATGCCGGCCAAGGCGATACCCCAGACCATAGCGGTCATGCCGACGGCCAACGGGCCCGACAGTCGCTGAGTGGTGAATGGCGTGTAGGATCCGGAGATCATCAGGAATATCCCCGCCTCGTCCAGCCGGCGCAGAAAAGGCCGGGCGGGAGACACGCGGCCCAGATTATAGATCGCCGAGAACACCAGCATACAGATCAAAGCCACGCCGTAGACACCGGCGGCGAAAACCAGACCCACTCTCTGGGTCGACAGCGCCCGTTCGACAAGCCACGCCGCGCCAAGGCCGGCCAGCGCGATGGCGATGATATGAAGCCAGTGATCCGCCGCTCGCTCCAGGGCGTTGGGATAGTGCTCCACGAGATATTCATCGGGAATTTCGTAATGCATAACGGTTCAAAGCGAAAAATGCCCGATGGTTCCCGCCTAGGACAGGCGATCGCGAAAGTCCGCGTAGTCGAACCGCCGGACCAGCTTCAGGGCGTCGGTCTGGCTGTTCCACAGCGCGATCGCCGGTAGTGGCACGCCGTTGAAGGTGTTGGTCTTGACCATCGAATAGTGGGCCTGGTCGAGGAAGGCGATGCGGTCGCCCGGCGCCGGCGGGCGGCGGAAGACGTAGTCGCCGATGATGTCTCCGGCCAGGCAGGAAGGCCCCCCGAGCCTGACCGCGACACCTTCCGCGCTCTCGTTCAGCATCGCGGGGCGATAGGGCGCCTCGATCACATCGGGCATATGGCAGGTGGCTGAGATGTCGGTGATGGCGACGGCCAGCGAATTGTCGAAGGTGTCGAGGATTTCGCCGACCAGGATGCCTGCGTCGAGGGCGATGGCCTCGCCGGGTTCGAGATAGACCTTCACGCCGTGACGATCGGAAATCCGGCGAATGAGGGCGATCAGATCCTCGCGTTGATAGTCGGCGCGGGTGATGTGGTGGCCGCCGCCGAGATTGAGCCACTTCAACCGCGGCAAGAGCCCCCCAAGCTTCGGCTCGAGCGAGTCCCAGATCCGGCGCAGCGGTTCGAAACCCTGCTCGCACAGGGCGTGGATGTGCAGACCGTCGACATCTTCGAGTTGTTCTGGACGAAGCTGCGAAACGGGAAAGCCGAGCCGCGAACCGGCCTGGCATGGGTCGTATCGGGCCACCTCACATTCGCTGTGCTCGGGGTTGAGGCGCAATCCGATCTCGAACAGCTCGCCCCGATCGCGCGCGCCAGAGATCACGCCGCCGAACCGCGCCAGCTGGGCCGGGGAGTTGAAGATCACCGTGTCGGACAGCCGCAGCAGTTCGGGCAAGTCCTCGCCCCGGTAGGCGGGTGAATAGGTGGTCAGCTCGCCCTGGTAGTGCTCCCGGGCCAGCCTCGCCTCCCACAGGCCGGACGCGCAGACGCCGTCGAGGTATTCGCCCACGAGGTCGGCCAGCGCCCACATCGAGAACGCCTTGAGCGCGAGCAGAACCCTGGCGTCGGCCCGATCGCCCACGTCCTTGAGCACGGCCAGATTGCGCCGCACCGCGACCTCATCGACCACGAAACAGGGCGAGGGCACGCGGCTGAGGTCAAACCGAGCGAATGCGCCCGGGCCGGCGGCTTGGGTTTCCATGGTTTTCGGACCGATCAGAAGGCCAGCGGCGCTGGCAGTTCCTTGACCCGCCAGGGCAGGCCGTGCCGGTTGAGCTGGTCCATGAACGGGTCGGGATCGAGCTGCTCGATATTGAACACGCCCGCGCCCCGCCACTGGCCGGTGAGCATCAGCGCGGCGCCGATCATGGCCGGCACGCCGGTGGTGTAGCTCACCGCCTGACTGCCCGTTTCGGCATAGGCGGTCTCGTGATCGCAAATGTTGAGGACGTAGACCGTCTTTGATGCGCCGTTCTTTTCACCGGTGGCGATGACGCCGATGTTGGTCTTGCCCCGCGTCACAGCGCCCAGCGATGATGGCTCGGGCAGAAGCGCCTTGAGAAACTGCAGCGGGATGATTTGGCGCCCCTCAAACATCACGGGATCGATCCGGGTCATGCCGACATTGCCCAGCACCTCGAGATGCCTGAGGTAGGACTCGCCGAATGTCATCCAGAAACGGATGCGCTTAATCTCCGGGTAGAACCTGGCCAGGGATTCGAGTTCCTCATGATACATCAGGTACATGTTTCGCGGGCCAACCTCTTCGAAGTCGAACAACTGTTTCTGGGCAAGCGCGGGACCCTCCACCCATCCGCCGTTCTGCCAGTGCCGCGAGGGCGCGGTGACTTCGCGGATGTTGATCTCGGGATTGAAGTTCGTGGCGAACGGAAGGCCGTTGTCGCCGCCGTTGCAGTCCAGGATGTCCAGGCTGTCGATCCGGTCGAGCAGGTTCTTGCGGACATGGCCGGTGAACACCGAGGTGACGCCCGGGTCGAATCCGCAGCCGAGCAACGCCATCAAGCCGGCCGCCTTGAAGCG
>JAYVYH010000158.1:0-10649 GCA_043784385.1 Caulobacteraceae bacterium
CCCCGCGGGCCGCCGTTGTCGCGGTCCTGACGCGGCGCGGGCCGCTGTTGCGCGGCAGCTGGCGGCGGAGGCGCACGTTCTGGTCTGGCCGCCACGACCGGCGGGTTCGAAGGGGCCATGCGCCGCGGTTCCCCAGGTGCGAAAGAGGGCGCGGGTGGGGGCGCTGACCGCGATACGAACGGCGGTGGAGCTTGGCGCTGGGGTGGGGCGAAGAAGCCTCCGCCAGGTCCCTGCTGGCCGCGGAAGGACGGACGTTGGGGCGCCTGTTCCAAAGGAGCCGCGCCCTGGTAACCCTGAGGGCCGGGTCCCCGGCGCCCCTGATCGCTCGTCGGTCCTGGGCGATAGCCGCCATCCCGCGGGCCCTGGTCCGGGCGCGGGGCGTAGGCCGGCCCGCCGGATCCACCGATATCGCGTCCATGAGACGGACCACCGCGCGCGGGCGCGACCCCTGGGCCCCTCAGTTCCCCTGGGCGGGGCGTCGCGGCAATCGGTGGCGCGCCGTGGTTGAAGCTCGCCCTTAGGGACGGGTCGGAGCGGGCCGACTGAAAATGCCGCATCTGATCGCCAGTCGGCGCCAGGTGGCGTTCGCCGAAACGGGCCCGATCCTGATCCGAAGGCCGGGCGCGCACGCCGTTCGGGCCACCGTTGAAACTCATCCTGTCGTGATCATGGAAGCGGTGGACTTCGCGATCGTAGACATTGCCGAACCGGCCATCGCGCAGGTTATTGACGCGACGGTTGTAAAAGAAGTCCCGCCCACGCCAGTAGCCGCCATCATAGCCATAGCCACCATAGCCGTAGCCGTAGTCGATGCCGCCGTAGAAGCCGACCGTCAGGCCCCAGTAGCCGGAGGTGAACAGGTAGGCTCCATCGTAGAAAGCCCAATAGCCGGGTGTCCACAGATAGCCGGTCTGGGGCGGCAGGATCCAGGTCCCGGGGACCCAGTAATAGTCCTGGTCATAGTCGCCCCAAGCCCAGTAGCCGGGGGTCCAGATATAACCATAGCCAGGGCAGGGCGGCTGGTCGTAGTCGGGCAGCGCTGGCGGCGCGAGGTTCACGCGGACGTCCACGGCGAACTGGGCCTGGCTCGTGGCGGGCGCTAGAGTGGCCAGCCCGCCGCTCGCCAGCATCAGGGCGAGGGTTGCGGATGTGAGTGGGCGCATGGCGGCTCTCGTTGGCTTCGAGGTGGGCGCATCGGCCCACCACGGGCCGACGAGGATCACACGCTCGGTGTGACAGCACCATTCCTAACCCCGTCTAGCTGAACGGGGCGGCGTTCCTGACGTTCAGCGGCCGTTCATCCTGCGAACGGGCGCCAGGGTGCGCAGACTGATCACGGCGCAGGCCAGCACCGCGACGATCACAAACGCCATGGGCCTGGCGGTGCCGTCCCTCAAGGCGCCGGCCAGCCCCGCCGCCGCCGCGCCGGCTCCGAACGACGCCGCGCCGAACAGCGACGAGATCGTGCCGGATCTGAGGGGATCCACCCCCAGCGCTCCCACCGTTGCGTTGGCTTGGTTGAACCCGAAACTCGCCATGATCAGAAACATCGGAACCATCACGCCCCAAAGCCCGCCAAACCCGGTCACGGCGTCGATCGCCAGCAGCACCCCTCCGCCGAGCACGACCAGATTGGCCCAGCTCAGGATCACCTCGAAAGGAATGCGCCGGGCCAGCCGGGCGTTGACCTGGGTGGCCCCAATCAGGCCGACGGCGTTGGCCCCGAAGAACAGGCCGAACTGGCTGGGGGGCACATGAAAAACGCCGATCAAAATGTCCGGTGAGGCTGCCACATAGGTGAACAGCGCCGCGCCCGAGAAAGCGCCTGTCAGGACAAAGCCCATCAGCCGGGGTTGTCGGAACAAAGCCAAATAGCTGCGCAGCGGCGATTCGCCTCGAGCCTGGACGGCGGTAGCTTCCGAGCGCGATTCTGGCAGCAGGAAGAAGGCCGCGACGGCGACGACGGCCCCGAAGACCACTTCGAACCAGAAGATCCAGCGCCAGCCGCCCACGGCCAGCACCCACCCGCCCAGCAACGGCGCTAGGATCGGCGCCAGCCCCATGACCAGGGACAGCAGGGCAAAAATATGCAGCACTTCATTGTAGGCGAAGCGATCGCGCACGATCGCCCTGGCGATCACCATACCGGCGCAACCGGCCAGGGCCTGGGCGATCCGCAGCACGATCAGGATCTGTTCCGATTGCGCCAGGGCGCAACCCGCCGTCGCCAGGACATAGATGATCAGCCCGACCAGCAAGGGCGGCCGCCTCCCTAGGCGATCCGACAATGGTCCGTAGAACAGCTGGCCCGCCGCCATACCGATGAAGAACGCGGCGACGGTCTGCTGCATCGCCGCGGGTGTTGCGTGCAGGGACCTGCCGATGGCCGGCAGGGCCGGCAGGTACATGTCGATAGATAGCGGCCCAAAGGCGGTCAGCGCGCCAAGCAAAAGAATCAGACCCAGCGGCGGCTTGGCCGCCCGCGCCAGACCGTCGTCGACCGCGTCGGCTTGGACCTCTGATGAAACGGCGATGAGGAGCGCTCCTGTGACCGGCGAACCTGTAGCCGAAGGGGATTTTTTCGCAACCGCACCATGGCCACGCCGCGCTTGGGGCTCTGTTCAAGACGCGATATGTGACCGCGCCATGACCCGATCCGTCTTTTACGCCACAGCCCTGACCCTGGCCTGCGCCATACTGTGCGCCTGCAGCCCCGGCGCGGCGCGGACTCGATCAAGCGCGGCTGCCCCGGCCTCGCCGACGCTACCGCCCGTGAAACCGATGAAAATGATCTGCAAAAACAGCCAGAATGGCGTCAAGGCCGAATGTGGAACCCCGAACGCGGTGATGGTCGGGATGGAACCGGCCTAATCTACCGCCACCCCATGCCCTCCGCCGCCGCCGGCGCGCTTGGTGAACCACAGTAGGGGCACCAGCAGGATCATCAGCCAGGCCGAGGCGCGGAAGAAATCCAGCGACGCCAACAGATAGGCCTGGTCGACGAACTGCCGGGTCATGACGCTGAGTGACTGCGGCAGGCTCATGCCCATGTGGCTCATACCTGTCATCGCGGTCCGCCATGCCGGGTCGGCTGGCGAAACCGATTCCGCCAGCCGGGTCTGATGCAGCGAGGCGGCCCGATCCCAGATCGTGGTGGTAAGGGCCGCGGCGAAGGCGCCGGCGCTCAGGCGGGTGAAGTTTGACAGCCCGGTGGCCTGGGGAATCTGGCCGGGCGGTATGCCATTGAGGGTGATGGTGATCATCGAGACGAAGAACACACTCATCGCCACCCCCTGCACCAGCATGGGCACGACCAGGGCGCCGAAGCTGGCGTCGGCGGTGTAGCCCGAGCGTAGCCAGTAGGAGAGCCCGAAGGCGCCCAGGGCCAGGGTCGCGGTCCAGCGCGCGTCAACCTTGCCCATGATCTGGGCAGCGAACGGTGTCAGCATCACGGCCACGACGCCGCTCGGCGCCGCCACCAGCCCGGCCCAGGTGGCGATATAGTTCATGTGGGTCTGCAGCCAGAGCGGCAGCAGCACGCTGTTACCGAAGAACACCCCGAACCCCAGGCAGGTGACGATCGACCCGACGGTGAAATTGCGCGACTTGAACAGCGAAAGATCGACGATCGGGTTCTTCTCGGTCAACTCCCAGATCAGCCAGGCGATGAAACCGACCAAAGCCACCAGAGCCAATACGACGATGGCGGGGGACGAGAACCAGTCGGCGTCCTTGCCTGTGTCCAGCATCACCTGAAAAGCCCCGACCCAGACCAGCAGCAGCATGAACCCGGTGGTGTCGACGGGAACCTTGCGGGTGGCGGTCTCACGGCTCTTCATGTTGCGCCAGCACAGGAACGCGCACAGCGCCCCGACCGGCAGGTTGATCAGGAAGATCCACTGCCAACTCATATTATCGGAGATATAGCCTCCCAGCACCGGACCGGCTATCGGCGCCACCAGGGTCGTCATCGACCACAGGGCCAAGGCCGCGCCGCGCTTGTCACTGGGAAAGATCGAGATCAGCAAGGCCTGCGAGCCGGGGATCATTGGTCCGGATACCGCCCCCTGCAGAATCCTGAACACGATCAGGCTGGGAAGATTCCAGGCGATGCCGCAAAGCAGCGAGGCGACCGTAAACAGGCTCACCGCCATGACAAAGGTCTTGACCACGCCGTAGCGCATCATCAGCCACCCGGTCAGCGGCACCGACACCCCGTTGGCCACGGCGAACGAGGTGATCACCCAGGTGCCCTGGTCGGCGCTGACGCCCATGTCGCCGGCGATGGTCGGGATCGACACATTGGCGATGCTGCCGTCCAGCACCTGCATGAACGTGCCCAGCGCCAGGGCGACCGCCGTGATCGCCAGCGCGCTCCCGGTCATCGGGGCCGGCGCGGCCGGTTGGTCGCTCACGCTCAGGCCCCCCCGACGTCGATGGTCGCCTTCATCGACAGGCCGACGCGCAGCGGATGTGTGGCCAGTTCGGCTGGATCGAGGATGATCCGTACGGGCAGGCGCTGGACGATCTTGATCCAGTTGCCGGAGGCGTTCTGGGCCGGAATCAGCGAAAAGGCCGCGCCCGTGCCGCCCGACAGGCCCTTCACACGGCCATGGAATTTCACGCCGTCGCCGTAAAGGTCGCTGGTCAACGTCACCCGCTGGCCGATCCTAACCCGGGACAGCTGCACTTCCTTGAAGTTGGCGTCGACGAACGCCTGGCGCGTGGGAACGATCTGCATCGTCACCGCGCCCGGCTGAATCATCTGGCCGATCTCCACAGCTTTCTTGGCCACCACGCCGTCGATCGGCGAGGTAATCACAGTGCGCGACAGCGCCAGTTCGGCGGCGTCGAGCCGCGCCCGGGCGGCCAGGACGTCGGGGTTATGGTCGACGTCCGCGCCGGAGATCATCGCGCTGTTGACCTGGCGCGAGCCCTGGGCTGCGCCCTGGTCGGCGATGGACGCCTGCCGGCCCGCCTGGGCTGACACCAGGGCCGCTTTGGCAGTCGAGAATCGGTTCTGGGCGTTGGTCAGTTCATCCCCGGAGACCGCTCCTGAAGCCGCCAGGGCCTGGCGGCGTTCCAGGTCGGTGCGGGCGCGGTCCAGGTCTCCCCGGGCGCTGACGATACGCGAATCGGCCTCGGCCACCGCCGCCGCCCGCGCCGCCACCTGGCCGGCCAGGGCGCCGTCATTGGCGAACATGCCGCGCACCTGGCGCCTGGCCTGGCCCAGTGCCGCCTGGGCCTGGGCCACGGCGATCCGCGCGTCGGCGGGGTCGAGGACCACCAGGGTCTGCCCGGCCCGAACCACCTGGGTCTCGGCCACCGGAACGCTGAGAACCGACCCGGAGACCATCGGGGTCACCGCCGCCGTGTCGGCGCCGACATAGGCGTTGTCGGTGGAGATCTCGTGGGAGGCCACCAACGTCCAATAGACGCCATAGGCGACCGCCGCGACGACGACCACGCCGCCTAACAGGGCGAGCAGCCGCCAGCGTCGATTTGGTGACTTGTTGGTGGCCGTGACGATCGGGGGTGAGGCCGGCGCGGTGAGTTTATCCGGAATGGGTTCACCCGAATCAGGCATGGGGGGCCTCCTTGGCCGGGCCGAAACCACCGCCGAGGGCGCGGACCAGGGCCACGTCCAGGGTGAAGGCCCGGCTGTCGAGATCGCTGACGATACGCCGCTGGGTCAGGACGGCGTCCTCGGCCAGCAGTACCGATTGGTAAGTGGAAAGGCCGCCCTCGAAGCGCATCCGCGCCACCTTGTAGGCGCCTTCATAGGCGGCGAGCGCCTGACGCGATTGCGCCAGCTGATCACCGAGGGCCCGTTCGCTGGCGGCGATGTCCGCCACCTCGCGCAGAGCCTGAGTCACCGCCGCATCATAGGCGGCCACAGCCGCGTCCCGGTCCGCCCGGACGCCGCGCAGAGCGCCGCGCAATCGGCCGCCCTCGAAGATCGGCAGGCTCAGCGCCGGTCCCACGGCGCCGATGGCCGACCCGGCGCTCGCCAAATTTTCCAGGTGCAGAGACTGTTGTCCGAAGTAGGCGGCGATGTTGATGTCGGGATAGAAGGCCGCCTTGGCGCCGGCGATACGACGCGTAGCCGCCTCCGCCCGCCATCTCGCGGCGATCACATCCGGCCTCCGCCCGATCAGGCCGACGCGGAGGTCGGCGGGCAGGCCAAAGGCCGCGAGGGTCGCCGGCTTCGGAGCGGTCAGGGTCAGGCCCCGATCCGGTCCGTCGCCAGCCAGAGCCGCCAAGGCGTCGCGGGTCTGGGCGATCTGTTCGTCCAGGGCCGCCACGGTGGCCCGGGCGGCGGGCGCCGCGCCCTGGGCCTGTTTCAACTCCGCCTGGGTGTCCAGGCCGTTGCTGACGCGTTGGGCGGTCAGGCCGGCTGTCTGCTCGCGCACCCGGGCCGATTCCACCGCCACGGCCCGCTCGGCGTTCAGGCGCGCCAGGGTGGCGTAGGTAGCGGCTATATCGGTGGTCAGCACCAGACGCGCCTCGGCGGCGTCCGCCGCCGCCGCCCGGGTCTCCGACACCGCGGCCGCAACGGCGGCCCGAGTCTTGCCCCAGAAATCCAACTCCCAGTTCAGGTTGAGCGTCGCTTGGCCGTAGTCGTTGTAGCCCGGAGGCAGGAACGCCCGCGGTATCAGATCCTGATAACTCTGCTTGAGCTCCTGGACCTGGGCGTTTGCGCCCAATGACGGCAGGCCTTGGGCGGCCACGATCGTCCGCGTCGCCTGAGCCTTGCGCAGCCGGGCCTCGGTTTGAGCCAGGGTGGGGGAACCCTTGATCGCCTCGTCCATCAGGGCGTCGAGCTGGGGATCGCCATACCGCTTCCACCACCCATCGCCCGGCCAGTCGGCGGCGGGCCCGGCGAAGCTCGCGGAGGTCTCATAGGCCTCGACGGCTTTTGCCTGACGCGGCGGCGTGGCGGTGGGTAGGCTGGCGCAGGACGACAACATGAGCGCGCAAAGGGCCGATGCGCCCACGACGCGCACCGCCGCGAGCGAGGAAGCGTTCCTGTCCATCGACCGTCTCCAGACTAAAATTGACCGTACTGTACGGTCATGATACCGTCAAGGTCGATTAGATCAGGAGCCCGACAGTGGACGCCAAGCCGCGCATCGATCGCGATAGCCGCCGGGAGGCCATTCTCGACGTCGCGGCCGAGGTGTTCATGGAAGTCGGCTATTCGGCCGCGTCGATGTCGGTGATCGCCGCGCGCGTGGGAGGCTCGAAAGGCACCCTGTACAACTACTTCAAAAGCAAGGAGGAAATTTTCCTCGCCCACGTGGATCGCCATTGCGCCTGGATACAGGACGCGATGGACGAGATGATCTCTCAGGGGACCGATGTTCGCTTGGTGCTTAGGGGACTGGGGCATACGCTGTTGACGGTCGTGACAACGGGGTTCGGCCTGCGGAATTTCACGCTGATCGCCTCGGAGGCGGGGCGAGCCCCGGAGATTGGCCGGGCCTTCTACGAAGCCGGACCCGTACGCGGCGCGCGGCGCCTGACCGACTATATCCAGGGCGCGGTCAACGCGGGACTGCTCCGCCCTTGCGACCCGGAGATCGCGGCGCATCAGTTCGTAGGCCTCTGCCAGCATCGGCTGTTCAAGGCTCGCCTCTGCAACTTCGGCCCCGAACCGACGGACGCCGAGATCGACGCCGAAGTCGCCGCGGCCGTAAAAACGTTCATGGCGGCCTTCGGACCGGTCTCAGCGGTGGACTGGCCGTCGTGATCTCGATCGCCTCCGAGACCCTGAGCGCAGACATCGATCCTCTGGGCGCGCAACTCTCGGTCCTGCGCGACGCGAACGGGCGGGACCTGCTTTGGGATGGTGATCCGGCGGTCTGGAACGGCCGCGCGCCGGTCTTGTTTCCAATCGTCGGGGCGCTGCAGAACGGGGCCTATCGCCTCGACGGCGAGACCTATGCTCTGGCCAGACATGGATTCGCCCGGCGCAGGCTATTCGAGGGAGTAAAAACCGGCCTGTCGGCGGCGATCTTCAGGTTGCGGGCCGATGACGAAACGCTGGCGGTCCATCCCTTCCGTTTTGAACTGGAGATCGAGTTTATCCTGGACGGTTCGACGCTGACCATGGCGGCCGGGATCGGCAATCGGGACGATCGACCGTTGCCGGCCAGCTTTGGTTTCCATCCTGCCTTTCGCTGGCCCCTGCCGTTCGGCGAGCCGCGGGATCGTCATGCGATCTGGTTCGACCGTGATGAACCCGCGCCCATCCGGCGCCTCGACGCCCAGAGTCTGGTGGAACCGGCCTCATACCCGACGCCCATCCTTAATCGCTGGCTGCTTCTACGTGACGCGCTATTCGAGAACGACGCGCTGATCCTCGATCAGGTGAGAAGCCGGAGCGCCAGCTATGGCCCACCTGCGGGGCCTCGGTTGGATATCGGCTTTCCGGATGCGCCGTATCTCGGGATCTGGACCAAGCCGGGCGCGGCGTTCGTCTGTATCGAGCCCTGGTGGGGGATCGCCGATCCAGCTGGCTTCGACGCCGATTTACGCGCCTAGCCGGGTGTCTTCTAGGTTGAACCGGGCGAAACCCGCCGGATTGCCATGTCGATCACGCTCAATTTCTGATAGTCCGCTCATAGGGAGACCGCCATGAGCCACGTTCACTACAAGATCATCCAGCACGATGGCGGCTGGGCCTACACGGCCTTGGGGGTGTTTTCGGAAACTTATCCGACGCATGACCGCGCCCTGGCGGCGGCACGCCGGGCGGCAGGGGAACAGCGGGTCTCCGACGAAACCAGGGCCATCGAGTACCAGGACGCGTCCGGCGAGTGGCGGGTGGAACTCGCCGGTGGCCACGACCGGCCGGTCACCGACGTCGAGGGCTGAACCACCTTTACGGTCAGCAAAACGGCGCGGTCGTGTCCGTTCCCACGGCTCTCAGGCGAAAATGAAGTGGGTGTCCATCCGATCGCGAGCGGCGGTCAAGTGGTCGAAATACTGTCTGAAACCGCCGTTGTAATTGCCGTCCTGGCGTCGGTTGAACTCCCCTTCAAAGTTGTAGTAGCCGGGGGTGCAGTCGCTGTTTCGGCTGGTCTTGCCGCGATGGGCGATCACCTCCTGAACCCACCATTCCTCCGAGGCGTGTGACACGTCGATCTCCTGGTGTCCGCCTTCGCGTGTGTGGCGGATGCACTCGGCGATATGGTCGCCCTGAGTCTGCAGCATGAAGGTCAGGTTGAACTGGAACGAGGCCTGATAGCCGCCCATGATGAACAGATTCGGATAGCCATGCGTGTGAACCCCGAACAGGGTGCGCAGGCCATCGCGATAGGTCTCGTTGATCTCTCGACCGTCCCTGCCCCGGATTTGATTGTAAATGCCAGTTTTCTGCACCTCGAAGCCGGTGGCGTAGATCAGGACGTCGAGGGGATATTCGCTGCCGTCAAACACCGGTCCCCGCGCGTTGATCTCCATGATCCCCTTGCCCTGGGTGTCGACCAGATGGACGTTGGGACGATTAAAGGCCGGCAGATATTCGTCGTCGAAACAGGGGCGTTTGCACATGAACATGTACCAGGGCTTCAGCGCCTCGGCCACGGCCTTGTCTTCGACGATCTCCTCGATGCGCCGGTGGATGCGCATCATGTAGTCGATGTTGTCGTTCTCCTGTTTGCGGATCTTCTCCTCGCGCGACAGTTCCGCCAGCTCCGCCTTCTTGGTTATGTCCTGCTCGCGGCCTCGCAGGTTCTTCTCGCGCCGGGCCGCCTGCCAGCCTGGTTTCAGCTTCGCCACCCATTCCGAGTCTGTGGGCCGGTCGTTGCGGAAGTCGATCGATGACGGGGTGCGCTGAAAGACGTAGAGTTCCTTCGCCGCCCGCGCCAATCGCGGAATCGCCTGCACCGCCGAAGCCCCGGTGCCGATGATGCCGACAACCTTGTCCGCCAGGCCGGAAAGGTCCTCGCCGGTGTAGCCGTAGTCCCAGCGTGACGAATGGAAGGAATGGCCGGCGAAGCCTTCCATACCGGCGATCTTCGACAGCTTGGGCTTGGAGAGCGTACCGTTGGCGCAGATCACGAACCTCGCCTTCATGCTGTCGCCGCGATCGGTGCCGATGCGCCAGAGCTTTTCGGCCTCATCCCAAGTGGTTGAGGTGACGGTCGTGCGGAACACCGCCAGGTCATAGAGATCATAGCGCCGCGCGATCGCCTGGCAGTGGGCGAAGATCTCCGGCCCCTTGGCGTAGAGCCTTGAGGGCACATGGCCCATCTCGTCGAGCAGCGGCAGGTAATCATAGGCCGGCACGTCGCAGGCCGCGCCCGGGTAACGGTTCCAGTACCAGGTTCCACCGACATCCGCGCCGCGCTCGACGATCCGGATGCTTTCCACCCCGCGTTCGCGAAGCCGCGCCGCGGTCAGCAGGGCCGAGAAACCACCACCGATAAATAGGCACTCCACCGTGTCGCTGATCGGCGGCCGATCCCCGCCATCATGGGCGTGAGGGTCTATCTCATATTTGGCCAGATCGCCTATCAGGTCCGATGTATACTGGGACGTACCCTCGGGCCGGTATTTCAAGCGCAGGTCCCGCGCCTCGGCGAACCGTTGTTTGATGCGGTCGTACTGGTCCTGCGTTTCCATTCGGTCTTCCCTGATGT
>JAYVYH010000159.1:0-5677 GCA_043784385.1 Caulobacteraceae bacterium
GTCGTCCTGAAATTCGAAATTGAAGTAGGCGTTGTAGTGGTCGGTCTCCAGATTGCCGTGGCCCAGGATGATCGTGTAGCGCTGGCTGTAGCCGCCGCCTCGCTCGGTGGTCCCCAGCTCCAGATTGCCTTCGGCGCCCTCGAAGGTGGGCTTCATGATGATATTGACCACGCCGCCGATGGCGTCCGCGCCATAGATCGACGAGGCGCCGTCCTTTAGCACTTCCACGCGCTCTACGGCGCCGAAGGGTATGGTGTTCAGATCGACGAATCCGCGCTCGCCGTCATCAGCCAGCGGATAGTTGGAGGTTCGTAAGCCGTCGACCAACACCAGGGTTGAGTTGACCGTCAGGCCGCGCAGCGCCACGCCGGACGAGCCCGAGGCAAAGCCGTTGCTGAAAGCCGTTGGAATGGTGCCGCTGTTGTCGGCCGCGACCGACCGCACCGCGTCGGCAATGGTGACGATACCCGCCGATTTCAGGTCACCCGCGTTTAGCACGGTGACGGGCGACGGGGTCTCAGCGTCCGTCCGTCTGAACAGGCTGCCCGTAACCACGATCTCATCGACGGCCGGGGGCTTTTCCGCGTCCGCGGCGGCGGCGCGAGCCCCGCCCGCGTAGATCAAGGTCAGGCCCGTTAGAATGGACGAGGTCAAAAGACGCGTTCGCGATAGCGTTTGGTACACGATTTATACTCCTACTAGCGCCACGGTTGGGCGATGATCCGATTCCGGCCTTATTTTATATCTCGACCGATATATGAATTAATGTTCATGTCACCGCCCTTGGTCAAGAGGCGACAAAAAGGTTGATCAGGCTTTGTGTCAGAAATATTTCAAGTCTGTCGTCGCGACCCGGCGGAAGCGAAACGAAATACCTTTAAATTCTCGATGGAGACCGCGGTTGAAAGTTCTACTCACGGCATACGTCATTCTCGCTTTTGGAGCCGGAATCGCCCAGGCCAGTCCTGGCCCCTCGCCCTTGCCGGCGGCCCCTCCCATTGCGGAGCCGCGGGATGTACCTTTTTCGGGTGTTACCCTGCTTGCCGTCGACGCCAGCGACACCGACCATCGTGTGGTCAGGATCCGCGAGACCATCCCGGTGGCGACCGCCGGCGATCTGGTGTTGCTCTATCCGCAATGGCTGCCCGGAACCCATGCCCCCGAGGGGGCGATCGACCGCTTCGCGGGGCTGGTGATTCGGGCTGGCGGCCAACGCCTGAATTGGACGCGCGATGCGGTGAACATGTTCGCCTTTCACGTGCCGGTCCCCGCCGGGGTTTCCAGCCTTGACGTCGAATTCCAGTATCTATCTCCGGTCGGTGAGAAGTTCGGCCCCACCGAAATCTCCAACACCATCGCCACCCTGGAATGGAACGCCCTGGCGCTGTATCCGGCCGGCTACTTCGCCCGGCAGATTCCCGTGCGCGCCAGTCTGACACTTCCCGCGGGCTGGGGTTTCGCCACCGCTCTGGAGACCGATGGCGTCGAAGGCGCGACGACCAAGTTCAAGACCATCCCGCTGGAAACCCTGATCGACAGCCCGGTCTATGCGGGTGTCAATGTGGTGCGGTTCGATCTCGGCTCGGCCGGCGGCGCGCCGGTGCGGCTTAACGTCTTCGCCGACAAGGCCAGCGAGCTGGCGGTCAAGCCAGAGCAACTGGCAGCGCACAAGGCCCTGGTTCAACAGGCCTTGAAGCTGTTCGGTTCACATCACTTCGACCACTATGATTTCCTGCTGTCGATCAGCGACCTGACCCAGCAACAGGGCCTGGAACATCACCGTTCCAGCGAGGATGGCGTCGGGGCCGGCTATTTCGCCGACGCCGACAAAGGGCTCGATAGCCTCGGCCTGCTGCCGCATGAGTTCACCCACTCGTGGAACGGCAAGTTCCGCCGGCCGGCCGACCTCTGGACACCAAGCTATGAAGTGCCGATGCGCGACAGCCTGCTGTGGGTTTATGAGGGCCAGACGGAATATTGGGGCGAGGTTCTGACCGCCCGCTCGGGGCTGCGGACCCCGGCGGGGGAACGCGAGGCCTTGGCCCTGACGGTGGCGCGGTACGACTCGGTCCCCGGCCGGCGCTGGCGGCCGTTGCGTGACACCACCAGCGACGAGATCATCAATCCACGCCGTCCCCAGTCCTGGCGCAACTGGCAGAGGTTCGAGGACTATTACGACGAAGGCGCGTTGATCTGGCTCGACGCCGACACTCTGATCCGCGAGCGCTCAGGTGGGAAGAAGTCCCTGGATGATTTTGCCCGGGCGTTTTTCGGTGTCGATGATGGATCCTACACCCCGGTCACTTACGGTTTCGATGACGTGGTCGCGGCGCTGAACGCCGTCCAGCCGCTTGACTGGGCGACATTCCTGCGGACCCGCCTGGATGCAGTGGATGCTGGTCCGCCGTTCGATGGTCTGAAGCGATCCGGTTACCGGCTGGTCTATGATGAAACCCTCAACGTCGTGCTGAAGTCGGCCGAGGCACAGGGCAAGTTCAAAAGCTATGCGTTCTCGCTTGGGTTCACCATCGACAAGGATGGCCTGCTTGATCATCTCGACTGGGATGGCCCCGCCTCCAAGGCGGGTCTTACCGCCGGCGTCCAGCTGATGGCGGTCAATGGTCTGCCCTACGATGACGACGTGCTGGCCGACGCGGTCAAGGCGTCGAGGACCTCGACGACGCCGATGGAGTTGATCGTCAAGACCGCCGACCGGTTCAAGGTGGTGAAGGTCGATTACCACGGAGGCCCGCGCTACCCCCACCTTGTGCGAGACCCGGCGATCCCCGACCGGTTGGACGATATCATCGCGCCGCGGAAGTAGGTGGCTCCGGGGCGATGCGGTTTCGTCACGCCACCAAAACCCTTTCAGTGCGTTTGCATAGCTGGGAGCCGTCCGGGAACTCATCAAGGATTTGCGGATGCGGAACACGATCACGTCCCCCGGTCTGGCCACGAGGCTGCCTTCGACGAGGCCATAGATTCCGCCGTTTCCGCCCGTCCGCCGAGGGATGCCGCTCACATCGACTTGGCCGAGGGCGGGGAAGCCGGCGGTGCAGGTCCAGGCGCCGGCCTCGACGCGAGCGGCGTCGCCAAATCGTTTCTCCAGGATGCGCGACGACTACGGCCCCGTCGTCGGCTGACAATTGCACGGCGACAAAGCGGCGGCGGTGGTTGGGATCGCCCGTGACGCCGTCGAACAGTCTTAGCTACGCGGTCCAGCCCGGCGCGGGCCGATAGACCGTCGCTATCGCCAGAGCCGTGTTCGGATAGTCCGCGGGTCCATTGCGGCCGGTGTCGCCAAGATCGGGTCCTATGCCGTGCGAGGCGTTCAGGAACAGCGTCGCCGTCTCCTGAACGTCGAAGCTGGTGTTGATATCGATCAGGCCGGCTTTCACGGCGCCGGCGCCGCTCCACAATTCCTGTTGAACCCAGGCTTGGTCCAGACGCAACGCGCTGGGCCTGGCCTCGCTACTGCTCGCCGCCTGAATGCCGCCGACCCGGTCGCCGGTAAAATTCGACCCATTGAAGTGTTCAACGCTTAGCAGCGCCGTCATCCCATCATGGTCCCCCGCTCCGTCATAGGCAGCAGATAGCTTGAGGAGGTCGACGTAGTTGGCGCCCCTGCTCACACCTCCGCTCAGGTTGGCCAGGGCGTCGGAGGTATAGGCCGCGGTGAGGGTGAAGGGTGAGCGTTGCTGGTCGGGTTTGGCCGGCTTCGCCGCCGCCGGTAGCGCGGTAGGGTCGGTTATGGTCTGGGCCGCGAGAGGGGAGGCGAGGGCCAGCATTGCCAAAGTCGATAGCCATCGCATGTCAGGCGCCCATGGTTGCAAACATGCCCACGGCGGCAACGGCCATGACCGCCGTTGCGATCCATCCCACGGTTTTCAGGACGGTATGAATCTTGAAAGGTCCCATCGCCTCCTTGTGACTCGCTAGAAGCATGATCATCACCATGATCGGCACGGCCGCGACACCGTTGATGACCGCGCTCCAGAACAGCGCCTTGACTGGGTCGATGTGCACGAAGTTCAGCAGAACGCCGATCAGCACGGCCATGGCAATGGCGCCATAGAATTCCTTCGCCCGTCCGGGTTTCCTTGACAGTCCCACATGCCAGCCAAAGGCTTCGCCGATCGCATAGGAAGCGGACCCGGCCAACACCGGAAGAGCCAGCAGGCCGGTGCCGATGATGCCTAACGCGAAAACGAAAAACGCGAAGTCACCCGCGATGGGACGAAGCGCTGCCGCAGCCTGGGAGGAGGTCTGAATATCGGTAATTTTGTGAGCGTGCAGGGTCGCCGCCGCTGTCATCATGATGAACAGCGCCACAAGATTTGACAGGGCCATGCCGATGTAGGTGTCCATTCGGATGCGGCCGAACTCATCCTTGGCTTGCTCCAGAGCGCGCCTGAGCGGCTTGGCGTCGTCGCGCTCCTTGACCTCCTCGACTTCTTGTTCGGCCTGCCAGAAGAATAGGTAGGGGCTGATGGTGGTGCCCAGGATCGCCACCACCACCGTCAGATAACCGGGCTTGAACGAAATATGCGGGACGACCAGATGGTAGCCGACCGTCGCCCAGGGCATGTGCACGATGAACGCCACGCCGACATAGGCGAACAGTGACAGCGTCAGCCATTTAAGCACCGATACATAGCGAGAATAGCGAACGAAAATCTCCAACAGCACCGAGACCACCGCGAAGGCGGCGACATAGACCAGCGCCGGCCCGCCGATCACCAGATTGAGGGCCGCGGCCATGGCTCCCAGGTCGGCGCCCAGATTGATGGTGTTGGCCACCGCCAGCAGCGCGACCAGGGCGTAGACCAAGCCTATGGGGTAGTGCTGTTTGAGATTTCCGGCGATCCCGCGCCCCGTCACCCGGCCGATACGGGCGCTGATCTCCTGGATCGCGCACATCAATGGCCAGCTGAACAGCAGCGTCCATCCGAGATCGAAACCGAACTGAGCCCCGGCCTGGGAATAGGTGGCGATGCCACTGGGGTCGTCGTCCGACGCGCCGGTGATCAAGCCGGGTCCCAGTATCTCCAGAAGCTTTGGCTTCCTGGGCTGCTTTTCGTCCCCTCGTGCGGCGTCAGAATATTCGGACGGGGTCTCGCTCATCGGGGGTCCTGATGTTCTGCCTTTAGGCTCCGGGATTTCCAACGCACGGCGCGAGCCTTTAGATCCTTGACCCTAGGCGAACCGTCGTTTTCGGTGTTTGGTCGCCGGCTTGGGCGTGACCTTCGGAGGACGCGGGCGTGGTCTGTATGTTAGATGGCTGGCAGAGCGACTTTTCACGCAACTGGGCGCGGGAGGGGCTGGCGGCCGTTGATCTCGAGCCCGGCGATATCCAATGCGGCCATGTGGGCAATTTCGTTGGCGAGCTGTTCGCCGGTCAGGGGCTGCTCGGCGGCTTCTCCGGCCTGGTGCATCCCGATTTCGACGGCATGCCGTCGGCGCGGCACGAGGCAGCCTGCGCCTCCGGCAGCGTGACCATATTGGCCGCTACCGCCGAGATCGAGGCAGGACGCTACGACACCGCCTGCGTGGTGGGCCTGGAGATGATGCGTAGCGTCTCCGGCGCACAGGCTGCCCGCAACCTGGGCTCCGCCGCGTGGACCGGCCATGAGTTTCAGGACGCCACCTACCTCTGGCTACGGGCCTTCTTCGATCC
>JAYVYH010000160.1:0-24134 GCA_043784385.1 Caulobacteraceae bacterium
ATCCGACATCAGGCCGCGAACCAAAGCTGCTCTCCTCAAAGAGCAGCCTTGAATCAGCGATCACGTGATTTGGGAATCCAATTCGTCAACACAACCTAGAACCAGCCTAAGACCTGCCGTGCGATCGACTATTCTCAAGGCTGGGGAGTCGAGGCGTTCCGGGGCGCGCCGTTGTCCTGGCGCTCCGCCCTGGGCTTGTGCAGAGCGCCGTCGGCGGCAGTCTGTCTTGCTTTCGCTCGGGCGGCTTGAGCCTCGGCCTCGGCCTGATGCTGGCGGTCGGCCTGCGCCGCCGCCCGAACCTGGGCGGCGGCCTCATTCTGTTTTGCGGCCGCCGCTCGCGTCTGCTCGCGCTGCGTCTGTTCAGCCAACCTAGCCTGCTGAGCGGCCGCCTGGGCCGCCGCCTGAGCCGAGGCTTGGGATTGACGGGCCGCCTCGGCCTGCGCCCGCCGACGCTGGGCCTGTTCGGCGCTGCGGGCCTGTTCCGCGGCCCGCGCCTGCTGGGCCGCCGCCTGAGCCTGTTGTCGCTGCGCCTGGTCCACCCGCCTGGCCTGTTCAGCCAGACGGGCCTGGTCGGCGGCGTGAGCTTGTTGCTGGCGGGCTTGATCAGCCTGCCTCGCCTGCTGGGCTGCCTGGGCCTGCGCACGTTGGACCTGCTCAGCCTGACGCGCTTGGTTGGCGGCCAAGGCTTGAGCTTGGACTTGAGCTTGTTGTCGGCGAGCCTGGTCCGCCAACTTGGCCTGGTCGGCCAGCTGCGCCTGCCGGGCGGCGTCGGCTTGGGCCTGTTGCGCCCGGGCCTGGGCGCCTGGATCGATGGCAGGCGTTTGGGTTTGGGGGGGGCGCGGCTGGGAAACCGGATAGGAGAGCCTTTGGTTCGGGCTCACCGCCAGGGGAACAGCGGCATAAGGCTGGGGCGTTTGGGCCAGATAGGCGCGACGCGCATCGGCTTCACGGCGCCAGGCGTCATCGGCGGCGTGCTGATCGTTCCAAGATCGCCAGTCGGCGTTCTGCTGCTGCTGACGCTCCCAGGCCTGGCGTTCCCGCATCATCGCGGCCTGACGCGCTTGCCAATTGGAGGCATAGGCCGCCTGGTGGCGCTGCTGTTGGACGGCGGCGTAAAGCGCTATCGCGCGGGACAGATATTGCCCCGCCACAAGCGACTGGCCATCCAGCGCCCCATCCGGCAGTGGTCGGCCATGGACGTCATAGACCACCGCCAGTTGGCCCTGGTCATAGCCATAGGTGTATTGGGAATCCCGAACCAGGTAAGGCCGGTCGGCGCCAGCATCATAGTAATAATAGCGTTCGCCCTCGGGGGTTGATTCCACCACGCGGGACGACCCGTTTTGGGCGCGCCAAACCCAGGGTCGGCTGCCTTGATATTCGACCGCATAGTCCGGTGGGCTGTCGATGAATCCACTGTTCATGCCGGCGGCCCGGTTCACGTAGTCATAGCGCGCCTCCCGCGACCGAGAGGCGGCGACCCTGGCGCGTGGCGCCGGCGGCAAGGCGGTGGCAAGGGGCGCATCGGCCGGCGCGGACGTCGGCGCGTTGGGGTCCAGCGGCAAGGGCGCCGGCGATGCGACGACGGCATTTACAGCCGTGGCTTGGCCGGGCGCCGCAGCCTTGTTGCATGCGGCGAGGGCGAGGACGCCCAGGGCGGTAGTGAACAGGAGCCCGGTCCGGTGAGTGCTGGAATTCCGATTCATGACCATACAACCCTTTCGAGACATCACCGTTCCCTAGCGCGCCTGGGCTGTCTGACCGGCGCCGTGTGAACGGTGCTTGAACGGACCTAGAGCGGCCAGCCCTCGCTGGTCTTCCAGGCCGCCGACATCAGGCCGTTGCTCGGAAGCGACTGATCGATCGCCTTCTGGGCTGATTCGACCCCAAACACGGGTAGCAGCGACGAGTCGAGCAGCCCGATCTGCACCAGAACCCAGGCCAGATGCCAATAGATATGCTCATGCGCCACCTTGCCCTTCCGGAACCGGACGATGGCCACGGGCGCCACTTCCACCGGTCTTCCGGTCGGGGCGATACCGGGCAGCATCAAGTCGATCACCGAGGTGTGGGTAAAGCTGAACAGCATTTCGTCGACGATCTGGTCTTCGCCGACCGTCCGGTTGATCGGCGCGAGGGTGGTGTCGGGGGGATTACCGCCGATGAAAAGATATTTTTAGAAGCGTTTCAGTTGGTCATGGCCGACACCCCGGCCAGGGTTGGGATGTCGTTGACATACGGGTCGGGAACCGTGGTCGCATCGGCATCCCGGACCTCAAACCCGAACCGGGTGTGATCCTCCCATAGGGCGACTAGATCGATCTCAGCCGATGGCTTTCCTTCCCATGCTCGCAGAGCCTAGGATAGCGCCGCGCGACCGTGACGTCTCAGTCCGCCAGTAGTCCGTCAAGCCGCTCGACGGCCTCGACAAACTCTTCCTTGAAGCTCTGCACCACCTGCCCTGCCGAGCGCACGGAATCGATCAGGCCGACGCCCTGGCCGACAAAATAGGTGACCATCTCTCGCGCCTTCGGATTGCCCGCCGCCGCGGCGCGATCAACCGCGTGCAGCGCACTCTCGCTGACCAGGGTCTGCAGCGGCATGGGCAGCGGGCCGGGGCTGTTCGGGTCGCGCTCCCACGCCTCGGTCCAGGCCGAACGAAGTTGGCGCGCCGGCTTGCCGGTCCGGCTCTTCGATCGCACTGCATCGCGGGAACTGGCCTCGATCATCTTTTCGCGGAAGATCTCGGTGGTTTCCGACTCGGTGGTGGCCAGCCAGACCGACCCCGTCCAGACCCCAGCCGCGCCCATGGCCATACAGGCGGCCATCTGTCCGCCGTTCATCACGCCGCCAGCGGCCAGCACCGGCACGTCGCGAATCTTGCGGATCGCCTGGATCACTTCGGGAACCAAGACCAGGGTGCTGACCTCGCCACAGTGCCCGCCGGCCTCGGTGCCCTGGACGACCAGGATATCGACCCCGGCGTTGACCTGGCGAATCGCGTGTTCGCGGGCGCCCACCAGAGCCGCGACGGGAACGCCGTGACGCTTGCCCATTTCGATCATCGCCGGCGGCGGCACGCCCAGCGCATTGGCGATCAGCCGGATCGGGAACTCAAACGCGGCGTCGAGGACCCTCAGCGCCTGCACCGGGTCGAACGGTTGCGGCCGGGTGTCGGGCTCGCCGCGATGGGTTTCCGGCATGGTCACGCCTGCCTTGCCCAGCAGGTCGCGGGCGAAGTCGCGGTGACGGTCGGAGACCCGGTGGCGCAGGCTCTCGTGGGTCACGCCGCTCTCGCCGGCGGTGGCCATGTTTTCGGGGATCAGCACGTCGATGCCAAAGGGCTTGCCGTCGGCGTGATCCTCGATCCAGCGCAATTCCTGGCGGACGGAGTCCGGCGAGTGACCGGTGGCCCCCAGCACGCCGAACCCGCCCGCCCGGCTCACCGCCGCGACCACATCCCGACAGTGGCTGAACGCCACCAGTGGAAACTCGATACCGAGCATGTCGCAGATGGCTGACTTCATTGCGTGTTTTCCCTAGCCGGCATCGCTCAGGGCCGTATCCTTGGCCCATTTGTAGTCGGCCTTGCCGTTGGCCGCGCGTCGGACGCTATCGACCACGATCACTCGCCGGGGCATCTTGTAGCCGGCCAGTCTCTGGCGAGCGAAGGCAACCAGGTCGGCCTCGTTGATCTGGTGGCCGGGACGGGCCGAGACCACGGCGGTGACCCGCTCTCCGAACCGCTCATCAGGCACCCCCACCACCAGGGAGTCCCAGACGCTGTCATGGGCCTTCAACGCCTCCTCGACCTCTTCGGGAAAGACCTTCTCGCCGCCGGTGTTGATACAGACCGATCCGCGCCCAAGCAGGATCAGGGAACCATCGGCAGCCACCTTGGCGAAGTCGCCCGGGAACGAGTAGCGATGGCCACCGACCACCCGAAAGGTGCGGGCGCTCTTTTCCGGGTCCTTGAAATAGCCGATCGGGGCAAACCCGCCGTTGGCGATCATGCCGATCTCGTCGGATCCCGGCTGCACCTCCTCGTCGCGGTCGTTGAACACCTTGGTGGTGAGGTTGGTCGCGAAACGGGCCGTATCGCCCGGCGGCATCGCGCGGGACACAATCGAAGAGCCCATGCTGCCCTCGGTGGAGCCCATGGCGTCGAAAATGACGATGTCGGCCATTTCCAGGAGCCCACGCTTGACCTCGGTCGAGAACATCACGCCAGACGAGATGATCTGCTTGAGCGACGACAGGTCGTGAGGCGTCCGAGCCGCCTCGGCGGCGCGCAGGGCGGCCAGCATCGGCTTCGCGAAGGCGTCGCCCACGATAGCCACCGAAGTTATCCGCTCCTGGGCGATAAGCCGCCAAAGGGCGTCGGCGTCGAAATGCTCATTGCGGAAGGTAACAGCCGCGCCGCCCAGAAAATGCGAGGTGAACACGCCAAGCCACAAGCCGGTCCCATGCATCAGCGGACAGGCAGGCAGGCTGATCGGCAGGGCGGCGGTGTCCTTGAGAGCCATGACCGCCGCTTTGAGCCCTTTCTCGGTGCGGGGTGCATCCGGCCCGAGACCGGCGGCCGCCAATCCCAGGACGAAATCGCCCTGGCGATACATCACGCCCTTGGGCATGCCCGTCGTACCGCCGGTGTAAAGCATGTAGATATCGTCTTCGTCGTAGTCCTGGCGCGGTAGGCGGTCGGCACCGGCGATCACCGCCTCGAAACCGACCGAACCTGGCAGATGATCACCGGAACCATCGTCGATCTGGATGAACAGCTTGAGCTTGGGCAGATTCTCCCGAATGGCCGCCAAGCGGGGCGCGAACTGGGCGTCAAATATGATCGCCTCGGCGTCGGCATTCTCCAGGAGATAGAGCAACTCGTGCTCGACATAACGATAGTTGACGTTGACTGGCACGGCTCGGGCCTTGAACACCCCGAAGTGTCCCTCGAGGTATTCATTGGAATTGTAGCCGTAGAATCCGACCTTTGAGTCCGGACCAACGCCCGCGGCGACCAGGGCTGAGGCTATGCGGGCGGCGCGATCCTCATAGTCGCGCCAGTTCCGCCTGACATTGCCGTTGACGATCGCGACCTCGTCCGGGACCAGCGCGGCGATGGTTTCGAACAGATCGGCGAAATGCCATTTCATGATTTCTACCTCCGCTATCGGCCTGACGAGATCGGCTTGAAGGCGCTGACGATCGATCGCCCCTCGGCGTTCGGAGCCACAGTGACTTTGGCTCCCAGCGGATCGGCGTCGATCATCTGGCGAGCGATGGCGGGATCGGCCGGGTCGGTCATGGCGATGAAGCGTGGGCCACCCTTGCCCAGGTGACCGATCACCACGCCGACGGGCGCTTGGCCGCTGTAGTCGATCGTATAGGTGTCGATGACGCCCTCCCCGTCGCCCGGCGCGATAGTGGGCGCGGACCATCCATCCACCTCTGCCTGCAGCGCCTTGCTATCGAAGCCCCGCCACCGGGCCGGGCGCGCCGAATAGACCCCCACCGAGCATTTCGACAGGAACCCGCCATTTGCCGCCACCAGGCCTCGTTCGCCCGGATTGGCCCTCAGGCGCCGGACCATCGAGGCAACCGCATGCATCGAATAGTTGTTCCCGGCCCCCCCAAAATACGGCAGACCGCCGGTGACGGTCAGCGGGCGCGGGTCGTCCGCCGCGATACCCAGCCCATCGCGCACATTGAATACCGCGATGGGGAAACAGCTGTAAAAATCAAACACATCGATCTGGTCCTGGGTGACGCCGGCGACCTCAAGCACCCGGCGAGCAGCCAAGACCGACGCTGGGCCGGCCGACAGGTCGCCGCGTTCGATCGGCGTGCGCTCACGTGCGTCCGCGCCACCGTGAAGATAAACGAACCGCGCCTCGGGAACCCCCAGGGCGCGCGCCTTGCCCGCCGAGGCGATCAGTACTGCCGCGCCTTGATTGGCCTGGTCTCGCGCAACCATCCGGCGAGGATACGGATCGGAGGTCAGGCGGTTGGACGCCGTGACCGTCGCCAGGTCCTCGGCCAAATGAACCTCGCAGGACATGGCGTGGGGGTTGCCCGCCGCGACCTGCGTAAAGGGCGCGAACAGCCGACCCATCTCCAGCGCGTAGTCGGCCCGGCCCAGGCCCAGGCGTGCGCGACGGGCGTTCTCAAACATCGCATAGACGCTAATCGGCGTGCGGGCGCCGTGCCGCGCGACGTCCGCGGTCAGCAGAGCCTCGCCAAAGCCCCGGTCCTCGAGTTCGCCGCCCACGGTCTCGGACCAGTTCCGCGCCTCGCCCCGCGAGGTCAGATGGCGGACCGTGGAGATCGCTTCCGAGCCGCAGATCAGGGCCATGTCCAACTCTCCGGCCCCGATCGCCTGGGCCAGTTCATTGACCAGATGCTGCGGCCCCTGCCCGCCCACTGGCTCCAGAATGGCCCGGGCCGGATCGGCCCCGATCCGCCGGGCGATGGCGCGGGGAAAATTGTCGGCTCGTCCGAATGGAGCGACGGCTTTGAGTCCGGACACCTCGAACTGCCGGATCGCGGCGATCAACTGGATATGCTGCGCGAGCCCGGCGACGCTCAGGGCGTCGTCCAAGGCCGCCGTCGCCGCGCGGCCCGCCAGGTCGGCTGGCGACAGGGCATCATACCCCGGTGCGTCGATCCGTTCCGACGCCTCGCCAACGCCAATGATCACCGGGGTATTATCGTCCGCCACGCGCATCCTCGCCGTTACTCATTTTTCCATCCTGGCAAGAATGCGGGGCGAGAGTCGAGAGTGACCTAGAGAGAGTCACGCGCTGGCCACGAAACGTCGGGAGGGCGGTCAGGGTTTCATCCATCGCCGGGCTGCCAGGGTGGCGGTGAGCCAGACGACGCCGGCCAGGATCAGCAGGGCGACCGGAAGGTCCCAGCGGCTGCCGCCCAGGACGGCGCCGACGGTGCGTCCGGCGATGGCCGTAAGGAAAATCTTCGGCAGGATTCCCAGCGCGGTGCCGGCCGTGAAATCCAGCAGGCCGATCGAGGTCAATCCGGCCGCCACATTGATCGCCACGAACGGCGCGAACGGAACCAGGCGGATTACTAGGCTGGCGATGAAACCGTTGCGGGCTATCAGGCCCATCAATCGCGAAATCGTGGCGCCGGTAGCCAACGCCGCCAAGCCTCGGCCCCAGGTCCGCGCCATTGCGAAACCGAGCAGAGCGGAAACCATGGTCCCCACCCAACTGTAGGCCGCGCCCAGCCAGGGACCGAACGTCGCCACCGCCGCCGCGATCAATACGAACTGCGGAACGCCGAGGAAGGCCAAGGCGGCGAAGGCCGTGACGGCGGCTGGTAGAGCGAGCGGCCCTCGCGCTGCGGAAAGCCAGGCCCTGGCGGCCGAGGGGCCGCTGAGTCCAAGAACGGCGGCCCCGAACAGGAAAATCAGGCCGAGCCCGCCGAGTAGGACGAAGCCCGTCGCGGCCCGCCGCCACCCCGGCCCGGAATCCGCCACCAATGCTCGCCCTACAGACCGATGGTCACTGGCTATCGGCTTTCAGCGACTCCACGTCGAAAGCGCCGCGAGCAGGAAGAACCGCCAGTGCGGGGCTCGCCGCCGACTTGTCGAAAGCCGCTAGAATATTGGCGAACCGCGCCTCGACCGCGCCGCGCATTTCCGGGTGGGTGAAGATATAAAGGTCATTGTCCAGCACCCCCTCAAGCACCCGCTCGGCCACCGGCCCGGTAGGGATGCCCGTCAGTACCGGCGAGGCCAGGCTGGAATCGAACCCGGGCGGGCGCTCATCGGAGCCATAGTCGGTGGCGCGATTGCGGCGGCTCTCATGGATGCGGGTCTTAACGAAGCCGGGGCACAGGATCGAGACCCCGATGTCGTGCGGAGCCAGCTGGCCCGCCCAGCCCTCGCTCATCGCCACCACCGCGAACTTGGTCGCGCAGTAGGGCTCCATTCCCGGCGGACTGACCATGCCGGCCATCGAGGCGGTATTGACGAAATGGCCGCCCTCGCCGTGGCTGATCATCAGCGGCGCGAAAATCTCCATGCCATAGACAACACCCAGCTGGTTCACATCGATCACCCACGCCCAGTCCTTGGGCGGCACGGTGCCGAACGCACCGCCCGATCCGACGCCGGCGTTGTTGGCGACCAGATGCACCTTGCCGAACTTGGCGATGGTTTCGAGTGCGGCGCTCTTGAGGGAATCGCGGCTGGTGACATCCGCGACGACCCCCTCGACCTTGACCTGCAGGTTCCGCAGTTCTTCGACCGCCGAGGCCAAGGGTCCGGCTTCGATATCGGCCAGCATGACCTTCATGCCCTCCCGTCCGAATACCTTGGCCATGGCCAGGCCGATGCCGCTGGCCCCGCCGGTGATGAAGGCGACCTTGCCCCTGAGATCCCGCATGACTGTCGTTCCTCGCTTGGATTTGGGTTGGTATCCGGGCCAAGCGTCCGCGCGTCAAGGTCCACGCGTTGCGCGCGCGGGCTCGCGGTCTTAAACACCTCATGCCTCCATCGCCACGAGTCTGAAGCACCATGTTCTCCGAATCCGCCAACCTGCGCCGGGTCAAACCCTCGGCCACGGCCGCCGCCAGCGCCAAGGCCCGCGCGCTAAGCGCCGCCGGACGCGACATCATTTCGCTGGACGCCGGTGAACCGGATTTCGACACCCCGGAAAATATCAAGGAAGCGGCGATCAAGGCGATCCGCGATGGCAAGACCAAATATACCGACATCGACGGAATACCGGAGCTGAAGGCCGCCATCTGCGCCAAGTTCGCCCGGGAAAACGGCCTGACCTATAAGTCCTCTCAGGTGAACGTCTCGCCGGGTGGCAAGCCGGTGATCTTCAACGCCATGATGGCCACCCTGAACCCAGGCGATGAGGTGGTGATACCGACGCCATACTGGGTCAGCTATCCGGATATGGTTCTGCTCGCCGGCGGCGAGCCGGTGTTCGTGCCGACGCGCGCGGAAACCGGCTTCAAGGTAGAGCCCGCGGCGCTGGAGGCGGCGATCACGCCCCGTACCCGTTGGCTGCTCCTCAACTCGCCGTCGAACCCGTCCGGTGCCGCCTATACTCGCGCCCAGCTGGCGGCCGTGGCCGAGGTGCTGCTGCGCCATCCTCAGGTCTGGATTCTCACCGATGATATTTACGAGCATCTGGTGTTCGGCGACTTCGCGTTCACCACCATCGCACAGGTCGAACCGGCCCTATACGATCGGACTCTGACGATGAATGGGGTCTCGAAGGCCTATGCGATGACTGGCTGGCGGATCGGCTACGCGGCCGGCCCAGAGCCATTGATCAACGCGATGCGCAAGGTGATGAGCCAAAGCACCTCCAACCCCACCTCGATCTCGCAGTGGGCTGCGGTGGAGGCGCTGAACGGAACCCAGGACTTCATCAAGCCCAATGCCAAGCTGTTCGAGGGCCGCCGCGATCTGGTTGTCTCAATGCTGAGCCAGGCCGCCGGCCTGAAGTGTCCGACGCCCGAGGGCGCATTTTATGTCTATCCATCTTGCGAAGGCCTGATCGGTAAGACGGCTCCCAGCGGCAGGGTCATAGCCGGCGACGCCGACTTCGCGGTTGAGCTGCTGGAGGCGGAGGGGGTGTCGGTGGTGTTCGGCGGCGCCTTCGGGTTGTCGCCGTTCTTCCGTATTAGCTACGCGACGTCCAATACCCTGCTGGAAGACGCCTGCACACGGATTCAGCGCTTCTGCGGCTCGGTGACGTGAGCGGGATCGTCAACCTGAACAAGGTCCGCAAGGCCACGGCCAGGAACGCGGCTGTCGCTCGAGCCGCTGCAAACCGAACGGCATTCAGTCTGACAAAGCTCCAGAAGACTACAGCGAAGCAGCGAAACGCGAAGGTCATCGCTGCGCTCGACGGTCACAAGCGCGAGGACTGATGTCGCTGCGGAAGCGCTCCGTCGTCCTGGCGGGTCACGCCACATCCATCGCACTGGAACCTGAATTCTGGATGGTTCTTGATAGCATGGCGAAGGCTCGATCGATCACCATGGCGGGCCTCCTGGCGCAGTTGGACCAGGCCCGGGGCGAACGCCCCCTCGCCTCCGCCTGTCGGATCGCCGCGCTGGACTTCGCGAGCCGGCGCTAGCTTCGAGCGGGTTCGTGCTCCATATGTTCTTGTGCGATTCCACCCAGAGCCCAGTCTTGTCCGATCCATCCACGCCTCGCATCTCCGATCTTGCCCGCGCCCAGGGTCCGGACGCGCTCGAGGGGCTGAATCCAGAGCAGCGCGCCGCCGTGGAGGCCACCGAGGGGCCGGTGCTGGTGCTGGCCGGCGCGGGCACCGGCAAGACCCGGGTCCTGACCACACGGCTGGCGCACCTCCTGACCACCGGCAAGGCCCGGCCATGGGAACTGCTGGCCGTGACCTTTACCAACAAAGCCGCCCGGGAGATGCGCCACCGGATCACCGACATGATCGGCCCCGGCGCCGAGGGCCTGCGCTGGCTGGGCACTTTTCACTCGATGGCAGCCCAGATCCTGCGGCGGCACGCCGAGCTGGTGGGACTGAAATCCAGTTACACTATCATCGACACCGACGATCAGGAACGGCTGATCAAACAGCTGCTCGCTGCCGAGGGCATCGATCCCAAGCGCTGGACACCCAAACATCTCGCTGGGCTGATCGACCACTGGAAGAACCGTGGCTGGACGCCGGAAGCCTTGCCCGCCGCTGAGGGCGTTCATTTCGCCAACAACCGCGGCGCGGCGCTGTATGCGATGTATCAGGACCGATTGCGTATCCTCAACGCCTGCGACTTCGGCGATCTGCTGCTGCACAATCTGACGGTGTTCACCAAGCATCCCGACGTGCTGGAGGATTACCACCGCCGTTTTCGCTACATCCTGGTCGACGAGTACCAGGACACCAACGTCGCCCAGTATCTTTGGCTACGCCTGCTCGCACAGGGTCGGCGTAACATCTGTTGCGTGGGCGACGACGATCAGTCGATCTATGGCTGGAGGGGCGCGGAGGTGGACAACATCCTACGGTTTGAGCGCGACTTTCCCGGCGCCACGGTCATCCGCCTCGAACGCAACTATCGCTCCACAGAGCATATCCTGGCGGCCGCATCCGGGCTGATAACCTCCAACAAGGATCGCCTGGGCAAAACCCTCTGGACCGATGTGCGCGGTGGCCAGAAGGTTCAGGTGCGCGGGGTCTGGGACGGCGAGGCCGAATCCCGGCTGGTGGCAGAGGATATCGAGCGCTGGCGCAAGACCCGGCGTTATAGCGAGGTCGCGGTGCTGGTGCGGGCTTCGTTCCAGATGCGGGCCTTTGAAGAGCGGTTCGTGCTGCTCCAGATTCCCTACACCGTGGTGGGCGGCCCCCGGTTCTTCGAGCGGGCCGAAATTCGCGACGCCCACGCCTATCTGCGGCTGGTGCAGTCGCCAGACGACGATCTGGCGTTCGAGAGGATCATCAACACGCCGCGCCGGGGGATCGGCGACACCACCGTGCAAAAGCTTTTGACCCTGGCCCGCGGTCGGGGGATCTCGGCCATGTCCGCCGCGCGCGATCTGGTGCGTAGCGATGAATTGCCGGCCCGGGCGAGAACGGCGTTATCGACCTTCCTGCGCGACCTCGACCGGTGGCGCGTTCAGAGCGAGACCCGGGCCCACCCGCGCCTGACGGAGACCATCCTTGAGGAGAGCGGCTACATCGATACGCTCCGCCTGGACAAGGGACCAACCAGCCAGACCCGGTTGGAGAACCTGAAGGAGCTGGTCCAGTCCATGGGCGCCTTCGAGAATCTTAGCGCCTATCTGGAACATGTTTCCTTGGTGGCGGATCTGGATCGCGGGGCCGGCGACGACGCCGCTCAGATCATGACCCTGCACGCAGCCAAAGGCCTAGAGTTCCCTTTGGTGTTCCTGCCGGGCTGGGAGGAAGGCGTCTTCCCCAGTCAGCGCAGCATCGACGAGAATGGCGAACGCGGCCTCGAGGAGGAACGTCGTCTGGCCTACGTCGGGCTCACTCGTGCCCGTGAAGAATTACGGATTTCGTTCGCCGCCAACCGTCAAGTGTACGGTCGATGGACCAGCCAACTGCCTAGCCGATTTGTCGACGAGCTGCCGATCGCCAGCGTCGAAGCAGCGTCGGAGACCGGCTACTATGGCGGCGGCCCGGGACTGCGCGACGGCGGTGGTGGCTCCCGCTGGGATGAGACCAACTACGGCTCAGGCTATGACAGCCCAGGCTGGAAGAGGGCTCAATCCCGCGGTTACGCAGGCGGGCCTCCTGGACGCACCAAGGTTATCGAGGGCGAGGGACGGTTGCTGGCGATCTCCGATCCTGATTTCGCCAGCGCCTATGGCAAGGGCGACAGGGTCTTTCACCAGAAATTCGGCTATGGCGCCGTTATGGTGGTTGAGGGCAACAAACTCACCGTCTCCTTCGACACCGCTGGCGAGAAGAAAGTCATCGATAGTTTCGTCCAGAGGGCCTGACTCCACGCTAGTCCCTGATCCTTAGGCTTCTAGGTCCTCTGGCAGGATCGCCATTTCGAACATGAACGAGCCGTCCTCGTCCTCGTCCTCGTAGATCACACCGATGAATTCGCCCTTCATCTCGACCTCGGCCGAATCCTTCTGTTTTGGGCGGGCTTTGACGGCGATGTGGGGGTTCCCGAAGGTCCGCTTCAGGTGCGCCTGCACGCGGTCGATGTCTTTTTGATCCATGGGAAACGCTCCAAATCGATTGACGCGGACCCTAGTGGATGGCGGCGACCCGACGCAACCTCCGGCGTGAATCGAGCCACACTTGGCAGGTCGCGCGGACCATCAGATGTCGAACGCCAGGGTCTGGTCCATAGTGCGGGCGGGCTCTGAGCAGGTCGGGCAATTCATCAACTTCGCCGGCACGCCGGCGGCGGTGCAGCCGGATGGCACCGGGATCAGGACCACCGACCCCGCCGCGATTTTGGCGAAATCGCCGATACGGATATTACCCAGAATCTTCGCGCCGGCGCCCAACAGCACGCCGTTGCCGATCTTGGGATGGCGATCCCCTCGCTCCGCGCCGGTTCCGCCCAGCGTAACGCCATGAAGCATCGAGACGTTGTCGCCGATCACCGCGGTTTCGCCGATGACAATACCAGTGCCGTGATCGAGGAAGGCGCCCGAACCGATGACGGCGGCGGGGTGGATATCGACCTGAAACAACTCGGACATCCGGCTTTGCAGATACAACGCCAAATCCTCCCGCCCTGAGCGCCACAGCCAGTGGGAAACTCGATGGGTCTGAAGGGCGTGAAAGCCTTTAAAATGAAGGAATGGCTGGACGAATCCCTTGCATGCGGGGTCCCGTTCGAACACCGCTCGCAAATCCGACTTAGCGTCCTCGATGATCGAAGGCTCGGCGGCGTATGCCTCCTGAGCAACTTCGCGCAGGCTCATCGCGCGCAGCTCCTGGTCGCCCAGCTTCCGCGCCAACTGATAAGACAAGGCGGCCGACAGATCTGAGTGACGAATGATTACCGCATTGAGCAGAGACGCCAAACTTGGCTCATCCCTGGCGACGCGTTGAGCCTCACTGCGCAGGGATGGCCACACACGGGGGAAGGACCCGTCATCAACCACTTCAAGATGCTGAGCCATGCCGTCCCTCTCGCACTATCAACCCGATCCCTCACCTCATGAACCGAGCGCCATTTGGATATGGAGAGTGTGAAGCCCCACCGCCATTGAGAACTTCTGTAGGGGCGCTATAGCAGAACTCGCCTTACATGACGCGCCAAAAGGAAACCCTTGGCCCCCCTGCCCTCCCCCGCGCCACGATTTGGCGACAGCCTGGCGATCCAACCCTCGCCGCCGACTCTAGATTTCCTGGCCCGCCGCCGGTCCGCCTCGGCGGTGAACCTGGCCGAGCCAGGTCCCACGGACCAGGAACTCGAGGCGCTGCTTACCCTGGCGGCCCGAGCGCCCGACCACGGCAAACTGGCGCCATGGCGTTTCGTCGTGCTTCGAGGCGACGCCAAAATCGCTTTCGTTCATGCGCTGGAGGCAATTGCCGCAACTCGCCCAGACGCCGCCAAGGCTCAGGCGAAGCTGGCCAAGATGCGGGCGCCGCCCCTGACCGTCGCGGTGATCTCGCATCCGGTCCAAAGCGAAATACCTGAGTGGGAACAGCAACTTTCCGCCGGCGCGGTTTGTACTCTATTGATCATCGCCGCTCAGGCCATGGGTTTTGGCGCCAATTGGATCACCGACTGGTACGCCTATGACAAAGACGCGGCTCGCCTTCTTGGGGTCGGAGAGGGTGAGCGGGTGGCGGGCTTCGTGCACCTGGGCGTCAACACCGATGCGCCGATGGAGAGGGTTAGGCCGGAACTAGAGGCCATCCTGTCTTTCTGGACACCCTGACACCCTGGGCTTCAGCGTCCTCGATAGGCTTCGACTCCCTGATCTGGCAGCCACAGCCCCTCTGGGGCCGGGCCGGTCTGCCAGAATACGTCGATCGGTATGCCACCCCGCGGATACCAATAGCCGCCTATTCGCAACCAGACCGGCTTGGCTGCCTCTACGATCCGGCGGCCGATCGTCAAGGTACAATCCTCATGAAAGGCGCCATGGTTTCTGAAGGCGCCGAGATACAGCTTCAGGGACTTTGACTCCACCAGCCAGTCGGCGGGCGCATAGTCGATGATCAGGCGGGCGAAATCCGGCTGACCAGTCACGGGGCACAGTGAGGTGAACTCGGGCGCTGTGAACCGGGCCAGGAAAAGCGCCCCGGCCTGTGGGTTTGGTACGCACTCCAGGACTGCCACCTCGGGGCTCGGGAACCCACGCGCCTCCTGGCCGAGCTGGGTAAGGTGAATGTCTTCCATGGCGGGACGATCTAGCGCGGTTCCCCCATCACCGACAGAGGCGAAGACAATCGCCAACGCCAACGCTATCAGTGTCTCAACAATTACAAAATCGAGGAGACAGCCATGGCGGGCAAGGATTTCGACGGAAGGGTCGTGTTGATCACCGGGGCGTCGACGGGGCTTGGCCGCGCCATCGCCGTCGAGACCGCCGGCCGCGGGGCGGCGACGGTGGTGATCAACTATGCCTCAAGCGAAGCCGAGGCCCGGGAAACCAAGGCCCTGGTCGAGGCCGCCGGCGCCCGTGGCGTATTGGTTCAGGGCGACGTCGCGAAGGATGAGGATTGTGTGCGGATCGTTGCCGCCGCCGAACCATTCGGCCGCATCGACGCCCTGTTCAACAACGCCGGTGTCACGAAATTCGCCAACAATCACGCCGCGCTGGACGCCGTCTCGGCCGAGGACTTCATGCGAATCTACGCGGTGAACGTCGTGGGCTCCTATCAGATGGTCAGGGCCGCCCGCGCCCTGCTGGAGGCTGGTCCCGCGGCTGGCGCCGTGGTCAACACCGCGTCGGTGGCCGGTGTTCTGGGGATCGGCAGTTCCGTCCCATATGCCGCCTCGAAAGGGGCGCTGATCACCATGACGATATCTCTGGCTCGCGCCTTGGCACCAAAAATCCGCGTGAACGCGATATGCCCAGGCTACATCGACACACCCTGGTTCGGCCGGGGCATGACCACCGCACAACTCGATCGCATGCGTCAGGAAGTCGCCGACACCATGCCCTTGAAAGCCGCATCGACGGCGGAGGACATAGCCGGTGCAGCGGTGTTTCTGGCCGCCCCAGCGTCCCGCCACATCACCGGAGAGGCCCTAATGGTGGATGCGGGGCTCCATCTTGGATATGCCCCGCTGGCCATGCGCTAGGTCACGGTCGGCCGACGCGTGAGCGCCGGCCCTCCTCTAGGGATCAAACCCTAGAACGCCAGCGGGATGACAACATCCATACCGATGGTCACCTGATCCTTGCCGAATGTGGCGTCCGAGTTCGTGAACGCCCCGGAGCCCGAGAGCGTCCGGTCGTAGCGGACTTCCGGCCGGACGGTGAGACCGTCGATCATCTTGGGCAGGTGGGCGGGCTTGATATTCAGGCCAAGGGTAATCGCCCCGTAAGTCGCCGGTCCGACACCATAGGCGGTGTTCGGCAGGCCCTCCTCAAGATTGACGAAGTCATTGTTCCCGGGGAACCCGGCGACAAAGAACCCGTTCGAGTCGCGCCAGATTTCGCCGCGGACACCCGCCGTTATGGTGGATGATAACGGGTAGGTCAGGTATTCCGCTACCCCGCCACCGGTGGCCGAGAAGCCGTCGTCACGGATATAGTTCAGCTCCGTCACCGAGGTAAGCTTGTCGTTGACCTTCCATGTGACCACGACGTCGCTGAGATAGCGCAGTTGGCTGTGCACATCGACGCCTGGAACCGGCCCCGGATTCTCCGGTCCAATATGGGTCAAGGCGAGAACCGTCAGGTTCTTGAAGTTCAGGCCGATACCACCAAGAAAATGGAACTGACCGTCATTGTAGCCGCCCGCCGATCCCAGCGAGGTGTTCACGCCAGTCGTGTAGCCCGCGTAGATATCCAGAATGGAATTGACGTGGGTCGTCGTCAGGATACCGGTATGTTTCAGAGGAATACCGAAGTTAAAAATATACGATTTTGAATAGAAGAAGTTACCGGTAGGGTCGATGACCTCGTTACCCAGCGGGGTGGAGAACTGGCCCACTTTGACATCGATGCCGCCCGCGGTGAACACTGGGATGTGAGCCTGGACGTTGGCCTCCACGATGTCGAAGGAATTGCGCATCGACGTTTCGTGATCGAGTTCGCCGAGGAAGTGGGTGTAGCGGGAGTCCGAGCCGTACATCCCCTGGATCTTGAAGCCGATGTCGATCGATTTCGCTTTCGGGTCCGGGTCGCGTTCGATCGTGATCGCAGCCTGGTTCAGAACGATCTGATTGGCCTTGTCGGTGAACAGGTGCCCGAAGTTCACGCCATTGGACGGCGACGACGGATTCATTGTCGCTCCTGCTTCAATGTGGCCGGAAAACTTGATGCCGCTCATCCAGGAGGCTGGCGCGGCTGGCGGCGCCTGAGCGGCCGCGGCTGGCGCTTGATCATCGGCGAAAGCGGCGCTGGCCAATAGCGTGGTCGCTGCGACGGTTGAAAGCAGAGCCCAGATGCGGTGTGACATGGAACTCGATCCCCTGTTTTTGGTGTTGGCGTGGGCTATCGAGCCTTTGGTGCTCCGTCGGAACGCTCAAACGACGCCAGAGAGGCTATCAAGCCGGTCAATGAAACGATTTTAGGCGCGATGCTATTTGAACGACCAAATTATAGGCGAATTTAGCGGCGTAGACCCGCCGACGGCCCCGCCTCAACGCTCCATCAGGCCGGATCGTCGAGACTGAAACGGTCGTCATCCTCATGGTAAGCGAAGATTTCAGCGTAACGTCCCCATGACACGATCGCGTCCATGGTCTCCTCGGCATAGGGCTCGGACATGAAATCCTCGAGCTCGTCGCGAAACCGGGTCGCCGGCGCCTGGTGCGATGCGCGGTCATCGAGAACCCGGCGGATATGGGCCGCCAAAGGCACATAGGCCAGGAGATGCTGGGCGAAGAGCTGCTTGCGCTCGTCCACATCAGCCGCATCGTAGCGGCGCGCGGCCGGGTTGAGGCGAATGGTTCGCCCCTCGATCTCGGCGAAACGCATCAGCTGCAGCGTCTCAGCGATCGGCAGGAGCTCATCGGCCTCCATTTGAAGTTCACGCGCCAGGGTCGCCAGATCGGCCACGCCGTCATTGGGAGCCGCGGCGATCGCCTCGATCATGCCCGCCAGCGTGTTGGTGGATATGTGTGTGAGGGCCATGCCAAGGCCGGTGCCCGGAAAATTTCCGTCCCGCGCCGCCGGGACAGTCGGACGCGCGGTCATTCGCGCATAGATATCGTCCACGAGAGCGCGGAACGCCGGTTCGAGGCGATTGCGCGGTTGCGGTAGATCGACCTTGATCTCGGCGATCACCCGTCCTGGGTTTGATGAAAACACCAGAATCCGATCGCACATCAGAACCGCTTCTTCGATGTTATGGGTCACGATCAGGATCGACCGGATCGGCATACGCCCCTCCGACCACAGGTCGAGCAGATCGGTGCGCAAAGTTTCCGCCGTAAGCACGTCGAGTGCGGAGAAGGGCTCGTCCATCAGCAGGATGGAGGGTTGCACGACCAGGGCCCGGGCAAGGCCGACCCGTTGGCGCATACCGCCGGACAATTCCTTGGGATAGGCGTTCTCGAAACCGTCCAGACCGATAAGGTCGATGGCCGCCAACGTCCGCTTCCGTCGAATCTCAGCTGGAACGCCCTGAGCCTCGAGACCCAGTTCCACGTTTTTCTGGACTGTCAGCCACGGGAACAGGGCAAAACTCTGAAAGACCATGGAAACGCCGTGGGCCGTGTCGTCGCCCGGCATATCTTTGATCGAGATCGTACCCGAGGTGGGGGTGATCAGGCCCGCTATAGACCGCAGCAGCGTCGACTTTCCCGAACCCGACCGGCCGAGAAGACCAACGATCTCATTGGGTCGCAGGGTCAGATTGACATCGTCCAGAACCGTCAGTCCGGCGCCATTGCCCTTGCCGTAGACGTGCTTAAGGGCTCGCACCTCGACCAGGGGCGCATCGGTTTCAACAGAGCGTTCCAACGCAATGGTCATGGCCGGACTCCTCGGCGTTTCAGTTCAAGCGCAGGTTCTTCGCGGCGTAGCGGTACATTGGTCGCCACAGCGAATGGTTCATCAACAGGACGAAGACGCAGATCACGGTTGAACCCAGGGCGATACGCGGAAAATCTCCGGCCGCCATGGCGCTGGCAATGAACGAGCCAAGGCCTGCGGCCTGGAGCTGCGTATGTTTCCAGGTCACGAACTCAGCGACGATGCTCGCGTTCCATGACCCTCCCGAGGCGGTGAGCGCGCCGGTGACATAATAGGGAAAGATGCCCGGGATGATCAGGTCCCGCCATCTCTGCCAGGTCCGCAAGTGGAAGATCCCGGCTGCCTCCCTGAGGTCGTTGGGCAGAACGCTCGCACCCGCCACGACATTGAACAGGATGTACCATTGGGTGCCCAGAATGATCAGGGGCGATAGCCAGATGTCGGGATTGAGCCGAAAGGCGACTATGCCCATGACCACGAACGGGAACAGGATGTTGACCGGGAAGGCCGCCAGGAACTGCGCCACCGGCTGAATGCGTTGAGACCACGCCGGACGCAATCCGATCCACACCCCAATCGGCACCCAGACTAGGCTGGCGATCACAATCAGGATCAGGACGCGGGCGAAGGTCAACAGTCCATAGCCGAATGCCGAGAAGGCGTCGGCCAGCGTCAGCGTCCGATGAACGTATATAGTGATAGTCCAAGTTGCCCAGATGGCGACGGCGAACACCACGCCAAGCCAGAGGCGATCAAACCACAGTTCAAGCGCTGGATTCGCGGCCACCGACCGCGAGTTCCCTAAGCGCGAAGGCCTGGGGACGATCGCGACAAGCGCTCGAAACAGTCGGCCGATCCGGGGGAACAAGCGCGTTCGCTGAAGCAATTCAAGGAACCACGACCGCGGCTCATCCTCGGACGCCGTCATCTCGAAGCGAAACTTGTCGGCCCACGCCACGATCGGCCGGAACAGCAACTGGTCGTAGATCAGAATGACTACCCCCATCGCCACCACCGCCCAGATAACTGCCCGCACATCGCCACGGTCGATGGCGAGGGCCAGCCAAGAACCGATCCCCGGCAACGCGACGGTCTGATGGCCAACCGTGAGCGCCTCGGCCGCGACGACGAAAAACCAGCTGCCCGACATCGACATCATGGTGTTCCAGACCAGGGCTGGAGTGGCGAAGGGCAGTTCCAGATTCATGAACCGTTGCCAGGAGGACAACCGGAACTGGGTGCTGACCTCCTCCAGATCGGGCGGCAGGGTGCGCAGCGACTGATAGAAGCTGAAAGCCATGTTCCAGGCCTGGGATGTGAAGATTCCAAATATAGCCGCGCACTCGGCGCCCAGTTCGCTGTGTGGGAACAGTCCGATGAAGAAGGCCGTGGTGAACGCCAAAAACGTCAGGATCGGGATCGACTGCAGGATATCGAGCATCGGCACGATCACCAGCCCGGCCCGACGGCTCTTCGCGGCAAGTGTCGCGACCGAAAAGGTGAATATCAGCGACACAATGATCGCCGCGAACATCCGCAGAGTCGAGCGAAGCGCATATTCGGGCAGGCGCATCGGATCGAGAACCACCGGCGTGGTGCGCAGGGTCGCGACCGGCAGATTCATCTGGGTCGCGCCATGCACCACCAGCACGGCGGCAGCCCCGACCAGCACCAGGGCAATCACGTCATAACGGTTGGGCGCGAACTCCCGGCGCGCGAAACGCGCCAACAGGCCAGCGTTCAACCGATCTGAAGAGAGGAAGACCATGGGCTCGCCTCGTGATTGCCGCGTCGGCCGTCACGAGAGACCCGAAAACGCTCAGGCTCCGCGAAACGATCTAGGCGGCCCGCTATTTGGACCAGGACTGTCGCTTGGCATTGGGTTTTGGGTTTCCGAAAGGGGCCACCGTCCACGCGAACGCGGGGCGAAAGCGTCGCCGAGATGGTCCGCTTGCCATGGGGTGTCAACCCCGAACCTTACCCCGAACCGTCTCAATGCGCCGTTGATCGACATGCGATTGCCAACCTCGGGATATCGCGCCATAAAAGAGGTTGTCTCTCAATTGCTGAAAGGAGGTGGTCCAGTGTCCCATTGTCTCCAACCGCGGTCGCAAATGACCTGGAGCCTGAAGATGGAGGCTCACGCCTGACAGCGTCTCGGCGCTTATAAGGAACGGTCACGGCCTATCGGTTCATCCCCGAGAGCGCCGCGGTCACGACGATGGAAGGGCCGCCCCAGAAATGGTGCGGCCCTTCGCTTTTATCGGACCTTATTCAGTCCTCGTTGGATCGTCAGGCGCCGATCAGTTCCCGACCGATCAGAAACCGCCTGATTTCGTTGGTTCCCGCGCCAATGTCATAGAGCTTGGCGTCACGCAGATAGCGTTCAACCGGGAAGTCTTTCAAATACCCCGCGCCGCCTAATGCCTGAATGGCCTCGAGCGAGACGCGCACCGCATTTTCACTGGCCAGTAGGATCGCGCCGGCGGCGTCGAAGCGCGTGGTGTAACCGGCGTCACACGCCTTGGCGACGGCATAGACGTAGGCGCGCGCGGAATTCAAGGCCACGTACATGTCGGCGATCTTGCCCTGCATGAGCTGGAAGGCGCCGACCGGCTTTCCGAACTGCTTTCGCTCACGAACGTAGGGCAGCACGACATCCAGACAGGCCTGCATTATTCCCAGAGGCCCGGCCGCCAGCACAGTGCGTTCATAGTCCAGGCCACTCATCAGGACACCAGTTCCGCCATTTTCTGGACCCATCACGTTTTCTTCGGGTACTTCACAATCCTCGAAAACCAGTTCGCCCGTGTCGGAACCGCGCATGCCGAGCTTGTCCAATTTTCGGGAGCAGGAGAACCCAACAAAGTCCTTCTCGATCAAAAAGGCCGAGATACCTTGGCTGGCGGCTTCGGGCGTCGTCTTGGCATAGACTACCAGGACGTCGGCATGCGGTCCGTTGGTGATCCAGAATTTGGCGCCGTTGAGGATATAGCGATCCCCCTGTCGCCGCGCCTTGAGACCCATCGACACAACATCTGAACCAGCGTTGACTTCGCTCATCGCAAGAGCTCCGACGCTTTCGCCGCTGATCAGGCCCGGCAAGTAACGGTTCTTCTGGGCGCCGGTTCCCCAACGGCGGATCTGGTTGACGCAAAGATTTGAATGCGCGCCATAGCTAAGACCGACGGAAGCGGAGGCGCGGGATACCTCCTCCATAGCTACCACATGTTCCAGATAGCCCAAGCCCAGACCGCCGAATTCTTCTTCGACGGTGATCCCATGCAAACCCAGTTCACCCATCCGGGGCCAAAGATGGCGTGGAAAGCTGTTGGTGGCGTCCACGTCCGCGGCAATCGGCGCGATGTGGTGGGCGGCGAATCGGGCGGTGGTGTCGCGAATGGCATCGGCGTTCTCGCCGAGGCCGAAGTTCATCATCGGTGCATGATTTGGGATCATGATGAGAAGACTAGCATGCCCCATCTGGGCTCGCCACGCGATGAACGCGGCGAGCCTCAGATCCGGGAGGGATTTCCGATCGGCTCACTGGTGCGGTCGAGAAGACTCGAACTTCCACGGGTTGCCCCACAGCGACCTCAACGCTGCGCGTCTACCAATTCCGCCACGACCGCTCGTGGTGAGGCGCGGGGGGTAGCAAACGCTGACGGCTTTGTGAAGGGCGGCGCTTCGCCGACCTGGCAATGGGCCTAGACCCTGCCCCGACTGACTTGAATCAAGTCAGTCGGGAAAGAACAGGGTCGTCGTCTATATCTGTGGCCCTTCTTCTCCACTCACGATGATGCATCGTGAGTGGGAAGAGCTCTAGCCGGCGCTGCCGGCCATGAAGTCGTAGACGTTGGCGGCGCCCGTCACGGCGATGGAAATCTTCTCGTCGTTGATCTGGATTTCGCCGCGCGCAATGGGGTGGTTGTTGGCCAGGATCCAGACCTCGTCATTGACGCCGGCGTCGAGCGGAATCACCGCACCGCGGCCCATGCGCAACAGCTGAGCCATGGGCAGTATCGAGCGCCCCAGAAGCACCTGGATCTCGACATTGACCGCTTTGACCTGGCTCAAAGATAACGCCCCTGACGTCCACGCGGGCTTTGCAGACTTCAAGCCCAGCGCCCACATTGGGCATGACATGCTTGACCGGGCGTTAAATCCTGAAGCGGAAAGCCGGACATTGCGCCGCGGCGACGGTGTCGCCACCGGATGGGCGATTTCGCGGGCGCCGGTCGCCTATGAAACCGCCGTCGCAGCCATGGAAGTCCGGGCCGCGGCCATCGCCGAAGGGACGGCCCGGGAACTGGTCTGGCTGCTGGAACACCCGCCGCTCTACACCGCCGGCGTCTCGGCCAAGCCCGCCGACCTGATCGATCCTCAGCGATTCCCGGTACATCAGAGCGGGCGCGGCGGACAGTTCACCTATCATGGCCCCGGCCAGCGGGTGGCCTATGTGATGCTGGACCTGTCGAAGCGGCAGAGGGACGTCCGCGCGTTTGTGGCGGCGCTGGAGGCCTGGGTGATCGGCGCGCTGGATCGTTTCAACGTGACGGGCGAGGTGCGGCCGGGCCGCGTCGGCGTCTGGGTCGAACGGCGCGCGCCGGGCCTGACGGCCCGCGAGGACAAGATCGCCGCCATCGGGGTGAAGCTGCGCCGCTGGGTCTCGTTCCACGGCATTTCGCTGAACGTCGAGCCGGATCTCAGCCATTTTTCCGGCATCGTCCCCTGCGGGGTCACCGAGCATGGCGTCACCAGCCTGGTGGACCTCGGCCTGCCGGTGACGATGGACGAGGCCGATGCAGCGCTGAAACAAAGCTTCCGCGAGGTTTTCGGCGATGTCGCAGACGCGCCGCCCCCGGTCTGAATTCAGCATTTATGCGGAGCTAAGCTGCGGGTTCCGCGTTACCTCTCCGGGTGTTCAAGTCAGGGAGTCTTTCATGGCCACCGCCGAACCGAAACCGCTGAAATCCCAGGCCGAATTCGAGCATGTTCTGACCGAGGTCGAACGGCTCCTGGAAGAGCCGCACGTCGAGACCGTCGAGGACCGCTACTTCGCCTATCTGCTGGGCCAGATCGCGGACTACCACGACACCCTGCCTCCGGCCCGCAGGGACGCCAATGCCGAGCGCGTGTCCGAGCTCGACCGGCAGCTGAAGGCTTACGGCAAACGCTGGCCGACGCGTCCCGACCAGGGCGGCGACCACCACTGGCGCCCGATGCTCGGCGGCGACGTCGATCCCAGCCACCACCAGGGCTGATCCACCTCCAGATTGACGTTGAGGCCGCGGCGCGCAACGTGACGTTGGCGCTCAGGCCGCGATTCTGTGGAGTGCGAGGGTGGGTATTCTGCAAGCCGCGACGACGGCGACGGCCGGGCTGGCGATTGCGCTCGCCGCGGCCGGCGCGACGCCGTCGTTTGCCCAGTCGACCGCGTCCGCCACCTATCCCGCGTCGCGTTCGCTGGCCGATATCGGCAGCTGGTTGCGCACCGAGACGCCGCTGGTGGCCT
>JAYVYH010000161.1:0-7415 GCA_043784385.1 Caulobacteraceae bacterium
ATCCAGGAAACCAGCGGCGGCTCGGTCCCCAGCGCGGCGACCAGCCGGTCACGCTGGACGTTGGCGAGGCGCAGGCGCGCGGCGGTGGCCAGGGCCGCTTGCGGGTCGCTGGGCGCCAGCGCCGCGAGGCGCAACAGCGGATCGTTGGTGAACAGCATCTCGGTCTCGATCCGCACCAGCGCCTCGAACCGCTCCAACCCCTTGGCGGCTGGGATCAACACCGCGAGCACGCCAGCCTGGGCCATCAGCCGCATCGCGGCGCGCGGATCGTCGGCGGCCAGCAGCTTCATCGTTTCCTGGCCAATCCGCTCGGCGGACAGGCCGTTGATTTGTTCCCTGTGCTCTGCGCAGGCGGCCAGCGCGGCGGGATCGGGCACGCCGCGGCCATACCAGGCCAGGAACCGGAAATAGCGGGCGATACGCAGCGCGTCCTCGGCGATCCGGGTGGCGGCGTCGCCGACGAACACGATCGCTCCGGCCCGGGCGTCGGCGAGGCCGTGGCCCGTAGGGTCGAAAATCGAGCCCGACCGGTCGGCGTAAAGCGCGTTGAGCCGAAAATCCCGGCGCGCCGCGTCCTCGCTCCAATCGGTGGTGAAGGCCACCACGGCGCGGCGGCCGTCGGTCTCGACATCGCGGCGCAGGGTGGTGATCTCGAACGGCCTGCCCTTGGCGACGGCGGTCACCGTGCCGTGCTCGACCCCGGTGGGAACCGCCTTCAGCCCGGCGGCCTTCAGCGCCTCCATCACCGCGGGCGGCGTCAGGGTGGTGGCGATATCGATGTCGCGGACCGGGACCCCCAGGATGGCGTTGCGCACACAGCCGCCGACGAACCGCGCACAGTCGCCGCCGCCGGCCGCCTCCAGCGCGTCCATCACCGCCACCGTGGCCGGGTGGGTCAGCCAGGGCTGCGGCGGCAGGATTTCGGTCACGGCCGATCCCCGGAGTCGCCGCCGGGCGGGCGCGGCACGAAATGACCGGCGGTGACCCGGCCATCGGGGCGCACCTGGCCCGGAACATAGGCGCCGGTGTCGGGCCCGGAAGGGAACAGCGCGGTCACCACCAGCGACAGGGCGGCGAGCAGCGCGCCGCCGCCGATCAGCCATGCCCAGGGCGTCGGCCCCAGCCCGCGGCCCAGGCGCCGCGCGATCTGGCGCCAGACCAGCCAGCCCAGGAACGGCAGAGTGAACACCGCCATCCGGATCACCAGGATCTTAATCAACGGCCGCCCCGTACAGTCGGTCGTGCAGCGCCCGCAGCATGCCCGCGGTCGCGCCCCAGATCAGTTGCTCGTTCCAGGTGATGGCGTAGAACTTGCGCTGGTCACCGGCTGGGGTGCGGCCCTCGCGGCGCTGATGGTTGACCGGGTCCATCAGGAACGAGAACGGCGGTTCGAAGATTTCGGCCACTTCGTCGGGATTGGCCGCCAGGGTGAACCCGGGGCTGATGAACCCCACTACCGGCGTGACGTGATAGCCGGTGCCGGTGCGATAGGGCGTGGACAGGCCGACCAGGGTGACGTGCGACGGGTGCAGGCCGATCTCCTCTTCGGCCTCGCGCAACGCGGTCGCCCACGGCGTTTCGCCCGGATCCTGCCGCCCGCCGGGTAGCGCGACCTGGCCGGTATGGCTGCGCAGGGTGTCAGCGCGGCGGGTCAGGATCACGCCCAGGCCTTCGGGCCGTTCGACCAGGCCGATCAGCACGGCGGCCGGCTTCAAAGGCTCCGCGCCCTCGGCGGGTGGGTCGTTGTTGAGATCGAAATCGGAGCGCACGCCGTGGCTGGAATCGGCGTCCAGGTGCAGCGGGTCCAGCCGCCCGGCGATCCAGTCGCGCACGCCGGCCGGCGAAAGATCAGCCCTCATTCGAGGCCCGCGTTCACGAAAGACTCGTCCCGGGCGGCGAGATGGCGAACCAGGCCCCGTTCGAGCGCACGCCGAGGATCGGCTCACCGGCCTCCTGGCGCTCCTCGGCCAGCTCGGACAGCTCATAGAACACCGGCCGAGCGATCAGCGCCTCCAGGCCCCGGCGGACGTGGACGTAGGGGCGGGGCTCGCCGCTCTCGGCATCGACCTCGACGCGGATCGGGTTGTCGGGCCCGGCGTCGACCTGGTCGCCGACATTGGTCGTGAACCGCAGCACGGGCTCACCGCCCTCACCCGTCAGCGCATCGACGCGGATGGCGATGAACGGCGCGTCCTCAACCGTGATCTTCATCTTCTCCCCCGGCGTGACCAGGTGGAAGCCGTCGGGGTCTTTGCGCAGCACGGTCGAGAACAGCCGCACCAGGGCCTCGCGGCCGATCGGCGAGCCCTCGTGGAACCACAGGCCCGACTTCTTGATGACGATGTCGATCTCGCCGCAGTGGGCGGGGTTCCACAGGTGCACCGGCGGCAGGCCGCGCCCCGGCGCCTGAGTGCGGGCGGCGGCGGCCACCGCGTCCAATCCGCCTGGAGTTTGCGTCGGGCTCATACCCCAGAGGTAGGCCCGCGAGCCGCCACTCTCAAGCGGTTATGGCTCAAGCGGTGATGGCGCGAACCATACCGGAGAGGCCGTCGTCGGCGCCGGGCCGCAGCACCCGCACCAGCACCCGCCGCTGGTCCACTGGTCCCGGCAGGCGCACGTTGCGGGCCGGACCGGCCAGGAAACCCAGCGGGCCGAAGAACGGCTGGTCGCCGACCAGGATGATCAAGCCATGGCCGGCCCGCCGCGCCGCGTCGCACGCGTGCAGGATCAGCGACGCGCCCAGGCCCTGGCCGCGCCAGGCGTCCTCGACCACGAACGGACCCAGCAGCAGCGCCGGTGTCTCGCCGATCCTCACCGGCCATTGGCGCACACAGCCGACCGCTTCGCCCCCGCTCCAGGCCACAAACGACATCTCGAGCACCGGCTTTGAATGTTCCCGCAACCGCTCGGCGGTCTTGGCGAACCGGCCCGGCCCAAAGGCGCGCTCGATCAGCCCCTCGACCAGGGCGGCGTCCTGCGGCCGCTCGAGACCAAGATACGGGGCGACGGTGGTCATGGAAGCGGCGCGGTTAAGGGCTTGGAGAGGCCACGTCAACGCCGCCATTGCCCAAAGGTTTCGGCGCGGGCTATTGCCGCGCGCATGTCCGACGCCGCCAGCGCCCCGCCATCGGCCCGCGCTCTGCTGCGCGAGGGCGACTATCTGCGCTTCCTGGCGTCGCGGTTCATGGGTGGGCTGGGCTCGCAGATCCAGAGCGTGACCATGGGCTGGCAGGTGTATGCGATCTCGCGCCAGACCCTCAGCGTCGGGGCCTCGGCGTTCAATGTCAGCCTGATCGGCCTGATCACCTTCGCGCCGCTGTTCTTTCTCGCCCTGCCGGCCGGAGAGACCGCCGATCGGCACGACCGGCGCGGTGTGCTGCTGTTCTGCTATGCCGGCGAGATCGCCACGGTGGCGGTGCTCAGCTGGGCCTCGTTCCACCATGCGGCGACGGTGCCGCTGTTGCTGGGCACCGCCCTGGCGTTCGGGTCATCGCGGGCGTTCTTCTCGCCGGCCATGACGGCGCTGGGGCCGATGATGGTGCCCCGCGCTCTCCTCCCCAGGGCCATCGCCTGGAATTCCCTGGCCTGGCAGTCGGCCTCGATCGCCGGGCCGGCCGTCGGCGGCCTGCTGGTGGCGATTTCACCGGGCGCGGCCTTCGCCGCCACCCTGGGGCTCTACGTCGCCGCCACCCTGGCCCTGCTGAGCATCCGCAAGCCGACCAAACCACAGGTCCAGCCCGGATCGCGCCTGGAGCTGGTCAAGGAGGGGCTGGTCTATGTCTGGACCCACAAGGTGGTGTTTGGGGCTATTTCGCTCGACCTGGCGGCGGTGATCCTGGGTGGGGCCACGGCCCTGTTGCCGGCCTTCGCCCGCGACGTGCTGCACGTGGGGGCCCAGGGGTTTGGGCTGCTGCGGGCCGGACCGGCGCTGGGCGGCGCCCTGGTCGGGCTGTATCTGGCGGTTCGCCCGATCCACCACCGGGCCGGCATCACCATGTTCGCCGGAGTGGCGGTGTTCGGCGCCGCGACCGTGGTGTTCGGGCTTTCCAAGCTGCTGTGGCTATCGGTGATCGCCTTGGCGTTCCTGGGCGGGGCCGATCAGCTCAGCGTGTTCGTGCGCCAGACGCTGGTTCAGCTGATGACCCCAGACGCCATGCGCGGCCGCGTCGCCGCCGTCTCCACCCTGTTCATCAGCGCCTCGAACGAGCTGGGCGAGTTCGAAAGCGGCCTGGTGGCCCGGTTTCTGGGCCCGGTCGGGGCGGCGGTGTTCGGCGGCGTGGGCGCCCTGATCGTCACCGGCGTCTGGGCCAAGGCCTTTCCGGCCTTGCGCAAGGCCGACCGTCTCGAATAATCGTCTTCATAAAATCACATCGATCCAAAACCAAATTCACACAGGGAGCTTCGACCGCCATGGGCGTTCTTGAAGGTAAAGTCGTTCTGGTCACCGGCGGCGGCAACGGCATCGGCCGCGAATGCGCGCTGATCGCCGCGCGCGAGGGGGCCAAGGTGGTGGTCAACGATCTCGGTTCCAGTCTCAGCGGCGGCGACCCCGGCTCGGTCGGACCGGCCGAGAGCGTGGCCAAGGAGATCATCGCCGCCGGCGGCCAGGCGGTGTTCAACACCGACAGCGTCACCTCCCTGCGCTCGGTCGAGGGCATGCTCGAACAGGCGATGGACAGCTTCGGCGGCCTGCACGCGGTGATCAACCCGGCCGGCATCCTGCGCGACGGCATGTTCCATAAGATGACCGAGGAGAACTGGGACGCGGTGATCAACGTCCACCTGCGCGGCACCTTCAACGTCTGCCGGGCGACCATCGAGCATTTCCGCAACCAGGAAGACGGCGCCTATGTGCTCTACACCTCTACCAGCGGCATCATCGGCAACATCGGCCAGACCAACTATGGCGCCGCCAAGATGGGCATCGCCGGGCTGTCGCGGATCATCGCCATGGAGGGCGCGGCCAAGAACATCCGCTGCAATTGCCTGGCCCCGGTGGCCTGGACGAGGATGACCCAGAGCGTGCCGGTACGCGACGAGGCCGGCGCCGCCCGCCGGGCGCAGATGGCCGAGAGCATCCGCGCCGACCAGCCGGCCCGCTTCAGCGTCGCCCTGCTGGCCGACGCGGCCAAAAACGTCACCGGCCAGATCTTCGGATCGAGCGGTGAGAACATCATCCTCTACAGCCAGCCCCGGCCGATCCAGACCGAGAGCAAGCCCGAGGGCTGGACCATCGAAACCATCCTCAGCGAAGCCCTGCCCAATATGCAGGACAAGTTCTACTCGCTGGCCCGCCTGGCCCTGCCGCCGACCCCGACCGCCGTTCCCACCACGGCGCCCACGGCGGCTAGTTGATGGCCGGCCGCCTCGAAGGCCGCTCCACCATCGTCACCGGCGCGGCCAGCGGCATCGGCCGGGCCACCTCGCGCCTGTTCGCCGCCGAGGGCGCCCGGGTGATCTGTTTCGACAAAGCCGAAACCGCGCACGAAACCGCCGCGATGATCGCCGCCGACGGCGGGACCGCCCTGGCGGTGACCGGCGACGCGGGCGACGAGGCCGACATCAAGGCGCTGATCAACCTGGCGGTCAGCAGCTGGGGCGGCCTCGACGCGATCTACGCCAACGCCGGGATCAGCGGCGGCGCCATGGCCATGCCCGACATCGACGCGGCGTTCTTCGCCGAGGTGCTGCGGATCAACCTGATCGGCCCGTTCCTGGCCATCAAGCACGCCAGCCCGGTCATGCGGGCCGCGGGCAAGGGCTCGATCATCTGCACCGCCTCGGTGGCCGGCATCAGATCGGGCGCCGGCGGCGTGCCCTACAGCGCCAGCAAGGCCGGGGTGATCAACCTGGTCCAAACCACCGCCAATGTGCTCTACGGCACCGGCGTGCGGGTCAACGCCATCTGCCCGGGCCTGATCGAGACTGGCATGACCGCGCCGATCTACAAGAGCGCGCGGGAACGGGGGACGGACGACCGGATCGGCCAGCTCAATCCACTGCGGCGGGGCGGGGAGCCGCGCGAGATCGCGGGGGCGGCCCTGTTCCTGGCGAGCGATGATTCGAGCTACGTCAACGGGCAGGCGATCGTGGTGGATGGGGGGTTGTCGAGCAGCCATCCGGTGGGGGTTAGAAGGGGGTAGCCGTGTCGAGCGAGTAGCTACGATGCCCTGCATATCAGTCCAGGCGGCCTTGACACGTTCCCCTTGCAATCTACGGTCGATCGACCCTTAGTGGGGATCTGCTGCTCTCCGATATATCTTGACTTTACAACGTCTCTCGCTCAACTTGGGGCCACCTACGCGAATGAGCACTTCCCAGTGCTATGGTCCGGCGTTTCGCTCGACCTCAATTGATTGGGCATTTTCTGGGTGCCGGGAAAGGAAGCGGGAGCTTTCCGCCTCCGGCCGCTCCACTCGGAAAGCTCCCGCTTCCTTTCCCGGCCTAGGTAGGTGATCGCCGTAAAGACTGAGGTCCCGGACATCCTTGAATGGATCGATCTGGCTAATATGCACGTCCACGCGCCTACGCGGGTCGTTCTTCTCTTAGGTGGACCTTATGATCTCGAAAGTAAAACCCCCGTACACTCGTTCAGAGACGCCTTAATTCGGGTCCAGCATCGAGCCCCACTCAGCAAAATCGAATTTCGGTTGGCCGAGGAAGCCAATATAACGCATCCAAGCAATCCTTATACAAATTGGCAATCGTTCGAGATCGATATAGCCCAGCTCTTTCAGCTGGTCCTGCTATTTTGCGAAAGCGAGGGAAGCATTGCTGAGCTATCGGCATTTGCGACGATAGACGAAATCGCTCAACGCATGCTGGTAGTGGTGGATAATGTCAATTATGGTGCTGACTCATATATACACTACGGAATATTCGAACATTTGATTGAAAAATATGGAAGATCGAAAATATTTGTTTTGCACTACGAAGGGCTAAACGTCGCGCATCTCGAGAGTAAGAAAGGTATAGACTTAGACGAGTTTTTCCGACGAATGCGCTCGGAAATACCGAAGCATTTTGACAATAAGAACGACCCACGGTCTTTTGACGCTACGAGGGAAGGCCATATTATTAAGTTTATAACCGGCATGATTCAACATTTTGGCGCGCTCAAATTAGATGAAATCGAATTTATATTGTATATTTTCAAAATATCTCAAGATAAAATACGGATCAAGCAGTTTCTATAATCTGCCGAGTTTCTCGGCTGGGTGGACGTCGACGATCGGGGAACATCCACTTATTATGTCGCTATCAAGCCAAGAGACGCGATTGAATACAGGCTGATCAGTGGGTCGCCAAAGATTAAGAAAGCAGATTGGAGGGCGCTAGTTCGCGAGTATTGGCAATATAACGATGTCGAAAGATTTGCGGTAATTATAATTAAGAGTGCCATGGCACGAATGTGA
>JAYVYH010000162.1:0-5386 GCA_043784385.1 Caulobacteraceae bacterium
CTCGGTGACTCTGACCGTCGCCCGGCCCGCCGATCCGGCGGGCGCGTTGCGGCCGGCGTCGCGCAGCCGCGCCACCCGGCCCACGTCGTTGCGCCCGAGGTCCAACAGCATCAGGTGCTCGGCGCGTTCCTTCTCATCGGCCAGAAGCTCCTTTTCGAGCGCCAGATCCTCGGCAGGCGTCGCGCCCCGCGGCCGCGTGCCGGCGATCGGGCGGATGGTGATCTTGCCGTCGCGCAGCCGGACCAGGATCTCTGGCGAGGAGCCGATCAGCTGAAAGTCGGGAAAGTTCAGATAGAACAGGAAGGGCGAGGGGTTGGTCCGCCTCAGCGACCGGTAGAGGGAAAACGGCGGCGGCGTGAACGGCCTGGAGAACCGGTGGCTCGGCACCACCTGGAAGATATCTCCGGCTTGGATATAGGCTATGGCGCGATCCACGATGCGGCCATAGGCGTCCGGGCCAACGGGCGAAGACAGGGTCGCTTCGCCGAACGGGGGGGCCTCCGCCGCAAGGCGCTCCGGCAGCGCCTTGGCCAGGTCGCCGATCACGGCGTCTATCCGCGCCTCGGCCCCAGCATAGGCGACCTCCGCGACCAGACCTGAGGGCCGCACGGTGGTGACCAGAATGATTTCCTGGGCGATGGCGTCGAAGATGGCGACGATGCCAGGCCGGATCATCACCGCGTCGGGCAGGTCCAACGGATCTGGAGAGACGCCGGGCAAACGCTCGACCAAGCGCACCATGTCATAGCCGATCACCCCGAACACACCCCCCGCCATCGGTGGCAGGCCGGCGGGAATTTCGAGCCTCGAAGACGCCGCCAGGTCGCGCAGGGAGTCGAGCGCCCCGCCGGGAACGGCTCGAAACTCTGCCCTCGCGATGGCTTCGCCCTCGGCGATCTCGGCGTTGTCGCCCCGGCATCGCCAGACCAGCTCGGGGTTCATCGCCACGATCGAATACCGCCCTCGCCAGGCGCCGCCCTCCACCGACTCGAACAGGAAGGCGTAGGGCCGTCCGTGGGCGATCTTCAGATAGGCCGAGACCGGCGTCTCCAGATCGTCGATCAGGCGCCGCCAGACAAGCTGCGGCCGGCCGGCCCGATAGGCCGGCTCGAAAGCGCCAAAGTCGGGCTGAACGCTCACTTTGGTTTCGGGGCGCCCTTGTCGCCTGGCGTTGCGACGCTCGCCGGGTTCACGCCCATGGTCTGGCGGGCCAGGTTGAGGTTGACCTCGACTTTCACTGTCTTCGCGGCCGAGATCTTGGCGCTGCTGACCATCTCCCGCAGATAATCCTCCGAGGCGCGCTGCCGGATGTTCTCCAGGAACCGCGCCGTCGTCGCGACATCGCCAGGGCGCACGGCATCGAGCTTGGCGATGAACACGCCGTTCGGCGCACCGGCGGCAAACACCTCTCCCGGCTTCTGCCCGAAGATCGAGGTCACGAATTCGCGGCCTAGTCCCTTGTACTGTTCGACCTGGATCAGTTGCATGTCCGGTTGCCGCACCACCTTGGCGCCCACCCCGGCGGCGACCTCATTCATGGGTTTTCCCTGGCGGACGGCGGCCATCAGCGCGTCGGCCTTGGCTCGAAGCGCCGCGAGCATTTGTTCGCGCATATAGGCCTCGACCAGTCGTGGCCGGATTTCGTTGAGCGGGGGCAGGGCGGACGGCGCCACGATCTCTATCTTCATCGCGTAGTATTCGCCGGACCCGGCGTCCTGAACGTCCGATTCCTGTCCCGCCGACATGGCGAAGGCGGATTTGACGATCTTGTCGTTCAGCAGCGGATTGGGTTTGCCCTCGCCGTCCGCGCCCTCGGCGGTGAACGGACCCACCGTCGTCGTGGCGACGCCGGCTTTCTGGGCGGCGGCGGCGACACTCGCGCCCGCCTGCCGGGCGTCGTCGAACTTCTGGCTGAGTTCGTAGGCACCGTTCTTGGCCGCCTTGGCCTTAAGGTCACCCTCGATCTTGGTCTTAGCCGATTCTAGGGTTGCGACCTTCGCGGGCGTAACTTTCTCCACCTTCAGGGTGGCGATGCCCAGATCGCCTTGAACTGGACCGCTGGTCTGGCCCTCCTTCAGGGCGAAAGCGGCCGCGGCGATCTTGCTGTCGGGTATCGCCGACCGGGGCTTATCGCCATAAATCACTGGCTCCGTGCCCAGGGCTTTGGCGATGGCGGCCGGATCCTCGCCCCGGGCCAGCCGCGCCGAGGCCTGGACGCCTTCGGCCGTGGTCTTAACGGGGATTTCGACCACCACGCGCGTTTCTGGCGTCGAAAGCGTTTCCTTACGGAAATCGAATTCCTTCTGAATGTCCGTGGGCGTGACCGAGATGGTCGACGCCAGGGCGGCGGCGGAGAACCGCACCAGGATGATGGTGCGCATTTCGGGGCGCATCAGTTGCGCCGTATTGGTCTTCATCAGGGCGGTCAGCTGAGCGTCGGTGGGCGGCGTCGGCTGCACCACCGCCCTTGGGTCGAGCACAAAATAGCTGACGTCCCGATACTGTAGCGCCGAGATGGCGCTCAAAGCCGCGTATGCGCGCGGAGCCTTGAACCCGGCGATCACGGCCAGGGCGAAATGCCGCTGGGCCAGCTCATCGCTCAGGTCGGTCTGCACCTGCCTTGCCGTAAGACCCTGGCTGGCCAGAAACTGGTTGAACTGCGCTTCACTGAACTTTCCCGTCACCCTGTCGAAGGCCACGGGAATCTGCTTGATCTGGGCGTCGATCAAGGTCGAGTCGGGGACCACGCCGATGCGAGCCAGCATCTCGGCCTGGCCCTGATCCAGGGCGATCTGGTTCAAAAGTTGCTGGTCGAAGCCGTTACGGATGAGAAAGTCGGCTGTGTACTGCTGTTTGGTCTGCTCTTCGTAGTGTTGCTTCTGCTGCTCGAAAATCCGTTTGTACTCGATGGTAGACATGCTGTGCCCACCCGCGGTGACCACGGCGTCGGCGCGCGAGCCCTTGAAGGCGTCGGGAAAACGGCCACCGCCGCCGACTCCGAGAACCAGGAACACCAGGATCAGCAAGCCCATCAAAGCGATGGCGACGGGATTCCTGGCTGTCGAACGTAGGGTGCCGGTCATAAGGGTCCAGGAGCCGTCGTGATGGCGGGCTGGATGGCGCCCGCAGGAACGCCGGTATAGTGGACCCCAGTCATCCGCCGCAAGCCAGAGGGATAAACACCAGCCTTGACGCCGAATCGCCCGCTGATCGCCGGAAACTGGAAAATGAACGGTCTGGAGGCCGCTCTGGACGAGGTGCGGCTGCTGGCCGACTCCCTGGACGACACCGCGCCGGCCGCGCGGGTCGCCCTCTGTCCGCCCTCCACCTTGATCTCCAGGGTGGCCGTGTTGCTCGCGGGCCTGCCGATCGAGATCGGTGGTCAGGACTGCCGGGCCGACGCGTCCGGCGCCTTCACCGGCGATATCTCACCCGAAATGCTGATTGATGCCGGCGCCCGCCTGGTCATCCTCGGCCACTCGGAACGACGTGCCTATTATAGTGAGAGCGACGCTGTGGTCGCCGCGAAAGTGGCGGGAGCCTTGCGGGCCGGGCTGGAACCCATAGTCTGCGTGGGCGAAACACTGGACCAGAGGCGGGCCGGCCTGGCCATCGCCACCGTCGAATATCAGTTGCAGACCTCTGTGCCGGCGATCCTGGCCGGGCGGGCCTTCGCCATCGCCTATGAGCCGGTTTGGGCGATCGGATCGGGGCTAACCCCGACCCTGAGTGAGATCGACGACGTCCACGGCGCGATCCGCGAGGCCTTGACGGCCCGATTTGGCCAGGATGGCGGGGCCTCACCGATCCTCTATGGTGGTTCGGTCAAGCCAGGCAACGCCGCCGGAATTCTGTCCCGCGACAACGTCAACGGCGCTCTGGTTGGCGGCGCGTCTCTGATCGCTGGCGATTTCCTCGCCATCATTCGGGCGGCCTGACCGCCGGGGATCGACGTGGCCCCCACCCTATGGCGCGCGGCGCGGCTTGGTGCTAGACGCCCCTTTTCTCGCGACGCCCCTCTCCGGCCGCGGATTGGAAAGCCGTTCTCCACATGCTTGTTGGCCTGTTACTGACCCTTAACATCGTGGTCTGCCTCGCCCTGATCGGGGTGGTGCTGCTTCAGCGTTCCGAAGGCGGGGCCCTCGGCGGGGGTGGCAGCCCGACGGGCCTGGTGACCACGCGCGGCGCCGGCGATCTTCTGACCCGCGCCACCTGGGTGTTGTTTGCCCTGTTCCTCAGCCTTAGCCTGGCCCTGACCCTGGTCGGTGGCCGCGAACGCTCGTCCCAGGCGATCATCAACCGGTTGAAGCTGCAATCGATCAACCCGGACGCCCCGGTGCGCCGTCTGCCGCCGGCTCCCGGCGAAGCCGCGCCGCCGCCCGTTCAGGCGCCGGCGGCTTCTAGTCCTAGCCTAAGCCCGAGCTCAGGTCTTTCCGCGCCTAAGCCCACGATCCGGTCGCAGACCACCGCTCCCCCGCCGACCAGCGGCCCGGCGGATTTCGCCACCCCGGCCCCCAGCGTCAGCCTGCCGCCCCTGCCGACCTCGACCAAACTGCCCAAGCCCTGACGACCATCGCTCACGCCACGGCCACAGCCTTTTAGGCGGCGGGTTAAAAACTTCGTCTTGTCGAGATCCTTGGCATTCTCCCCACCGAATCGGTGTTAGTCTGGAATCCCATGGCTCGGTATATTTTCATCACCGGTGGCGTGGTCTCCTCGCTCGGCAAAGGTCTGGCTTCGGCGGCGCTCGGCGCGCTGCTTCAGGCGCGCGGCTACGGCGTTCGCCTACGCAAGCTCGACCCCTATCTCAACGTCGATCCAGGCACGATGAGCCCCTATCAGCACGGCGAGGTATTCGTCACCGACGACGGGGCTGAGACCGACCTGGACCTGGGCCACTACGAGCGCTTCACCGGGGTCTCGGCCACACGCGCCGACAACATCACCACCGGCCAGATCTACCAGACCATCCTGGACAAGGAGCGGCGAGGGGCCTTCCTGGGCGCCACCGTACAGGTAATTCCTCACGTCACCGACGAAATCAAACAGTTCGTGCTGGCCGACGCCGGCGAGGGCGTGGATTTCGTGCTGGTCGAGATCGGCGGCACGGTGGGCGACATCGAGGGCCTGCCGTTCTTCGAGGCCATCCGTCAGCTCGGCCAGGACCTGCCCCGTGGCGACACCTGTTTCGTTCACCTGACCCTGTTGCCGTTCATCAAGACCGCCGGCGAGATGAAGACCAAGCCGACCCAGCACTCGGTCAAGGAACTGCGCTCGATCGGCATCCAGCCCCACATCCTGTTATGCCGCTGCGAACAGCCGATCCCGCCCGACGAGAAGCGCAAGATCGGGCTGTTTTGCAACGTTCGTCCGTCGGCGGTGATCC
>JAYVYH010000163.1:0-17903 GCA_043784385.1 Caulobacteraceae bacterium
TTTCTTGGCCCCAACAGCTTGACTATTATCGAAAACGCGCCCTCGGCGCGAATCCGTGGTGTGGAAACCAGTGTCGACTGGCGAGCGACGTCGAATCTCACGTTTTCCGCCGGTGCGGCCTATAACCACGCGGTGCTGACCGCCAATTTCTGCGGCACCGACCAGGCCACGGGCCTTGTTATTCCCAGTTGCGCCAACGTTGACGCCAAGGCGCTCAAGGGCGAGCAATTGCCTTTCACGCCCAAGTTCAAGGGCAATCTGACGGCGCGCTACGGTTTCGATCTAATGGGCTGGAAGGCGCACGCCCAGGCGGCGGTAGTATATCAGACCCGGCGCTCGCCGGCCCTGTTCACCGGCGATATCGGCAATCTGGGGTTGATGCCCGACTTCGCCACCGTCGATCTCTCCTTCGGAGGCGAGAAGAACAACAAGACCGCCGAACTGTTCGTCAAGAACGCCTTCGACACCCGGGGCCAGCTCAATCGCTTTACGCCTTGCACGACTTCGGTCTGTGCGAGCGCCTACCCGGGCGTACCGCCGGCGGTTTATGTCGTGCCCACACAGCCCCTGACCGTCGGCATCCGGTTCGGTCAGAAGTTCTAGGTTTCGTGCGAAGGGCCGACGATGGTTGATGCCGCCGTTGGATCACTGGACGCCGCGTTGGGGAGGGCGGTGGCCTTGCTCCAGTCCAACCCGACCCTGGCCGAACGCCAGGCAGAGGAGATTCTGAAGGTCCTGCCTGCCGAGCCGCGCGCCGCGTTGGTTTTAGGCATGGCCCGGCGCCGGCGGGGCGACGCGGCCTCTGCCCAGGTGGTTCTGGAGCCCCTGGCCCGAACGCAGCCGGGATCGGCCCAGACGCATCATGAGCTTGGGTTGGCGCTGGCCAGCCTTGGGGAGGGGGAACGGGCGATCCGCTGTCTGCGCCAAGCGGTCTCCGTCAAGCGCGCCATGCCTGAAACCTGGCGCGCGCTTGGCGATCTCCTGACCGAACAGGGTGACCTGGCCGGCGCCGACCGCGCCTACGCCGAACAGATTCGGGCTTCGGTCACCGATCCAAATCTAATGGCCGCGGCCGACGCCCTTTGCGACGACCGCATCGCCGTGGCCGAACGGCTGTTACGCGACCAACTGAAGGCCCACCCAACCGATGTGGCGGCGATGCGCATGCTGGCGGAGGCGGGGACCCGGCTGGGCCGCTTCGGCGACGCCGAAAACCTGCTTATCCGCTGTCTGGAGCTCTCGCCCAGCTTCGTCGGCGCGCGCTACAATCTGGCGGTCGTCCTGTTCCGCCAGCAGAAGGCGCAGGAGGCCCTGGTCCACCTGGACTGGTTGCTTGCCGTGGAGCCATCCGAGCTTGGATACCGCAATCTTAAGGCCGCCTGCCTGGGTCTGGTCGGCGATTACGGCGAAGCCATCGAAATCTATCGCGGCGTCCTGGCCGAACATCCCTCCCAACCGAAAATCTGGCTGAGCTACGGCCACGCCCTGAGAACCGCCGGCCGGCGGGAGGAGGCTGTCGGCGCCTATAATCGCTGCCTGGACATGGCGCCAGGGCTTGGGGAAACCTACTGGAGCTTCGCCAATTTGAAGACCGAGTCGTTCACGCCGAAGCGCGAGGCGGCGATGCTGGACCAGCTGGCCCGCGCCGATCTGGCCGACGAGGATCGGCTGCACTTCCACTACGCCTTGGGCAAAGCGTTGGAGGACCGGCGAGACTACGCCGCATCCTTCGCCCACTATGCTGAAGGCGCGCGCCTTCGCCGGGCGGCGGTTCCTTATGACGCGGACGAGGCGCGTCTGGCCATGCTGCGGTCCAAGGCCCTGTTTAGCCGGGGATTTCTAGGCGCACGGGCTGGGCTGGGTTCGGCGGCGCCGGACCCGATCTTCGTCGTCGGCCTGCCGAGGTCTGGATCGACGCTGATCGAACAGATTCTGGCCAGCCATTCGGCGGTGGAAGGCACCATGGAGCTACCCGATATAACCGCCCTGGCCCGGCGCATCGGACGTCCGGGGTCGAAGGTCGAGGGGCAGCGTTATCCGGAGGCGATTGCCGAGCTCGATGGCGCCAGCCTCGCGGCTCTTGGCGACGAGTTCCTGGCCCGCGCCAGCGTTCATCGCAAACTGGGACGGACCTTCTTCATCGATAAGATGCCCAACAATTTCCACCATATCGGCCTGATCCGCCTGATCCTGCCAAATGCGAAGATCATCGACGCACGCCGTGGAGCCATGGCGTCTTGCTTCTCAGCCTTCAAGCAGCACTTCGCCCGTGGCCACGCCTTTTCCTACGACCTCACCGAACTCGGCAGTTACTACCGGGACTATGTGGAATTGATGACCCACTTCGACCTGATCGCCCCAGGCGCCGTGTACCGCGTGATCTATGAGGACATGGTAGAGAATACAGAGGGTCAGGTGCGCCGGCTATTGGACCATTGCGGCCTGCCTTTTGAAGACGCGTGTCTGCGGTTTCATCAGAACGATCGCGCGGTTCGCACCGCCAGCTCCGAACAGGTCCGCCGTCCAATCTTCCGCGATGGTCTGGACCAGTGGCGCAACTACGAGCCCTGGCTACGCCCGCTGCGCGAAGCCCTGGGTCCGGAGGTGGCCGGATAGTGTTTGGCGCGGGGCTTCGTTCAGACCGGTTCCCCGATGACATTGAAGCGGCTGATGGTGGTGGGTCCGAAGGCGGTGCTGATGGCCGTGTCGGTGGCGTCTCGCCCGTGGGCCATCAGGATCCGCCCGATGCGTGGGTGGGGGTGGCGGGCGTCGGCGGTGTGCCAACGGCCGCCCAGGTAGACCTCGAACCAGGCGCTGAAATCCATCGGCAGTTCGACTGGCACGCCGATGTCCGGCAGATAACCTGTACAGTAGCGGGCAGGGATGTTCATGCAGCGGCACAGGGTAACGGCCAGATGGGCGAAGTCCCGGCACACCCCGACCCGCTCGTTAAACGCTTCGAAGGCGGTTCGCGTGTTGCGGGCGTAAGGATAGCCGAACGTGATCCGCTCGTTGACCCATTCGATAATGGCCTGGACGCGCTTCCAGCCCGGCGCCACGCCGCCGAACAGCGACCACGCGGCGGTGGTCAACTGGTCGGTCTCGCAATAGCGACTACCCAACAGGAAGACCAACAGGTCGCTGGGCAGGGCGTCCACTTCATGCTGGATGGCGTCAAAGGCCGGCTGGTCGGGCAAGCCGGAATCCGAGACAACATAGTCGGCGGTGAAGCGGATCGGACCGCGCGGCGCCATCACCCGCGTGCAGAGATTGCCGAAGCGATCCACATAGGTCCGCGTCGGCACGTTGGGCGAGACCGTCATTACCTGTGGCGTCACCAGATTGTCGGTCCGCTCCGGTCGCAGGCTCAGCAGCAACATCATCGGCGTCGGACCAGCGCAGTCATATATGATGTCGTACCCCACGCGGATGTGCATAGATGTCATGGCCTTCAAGCGAGAACTTCGGGAGGACCACGCTAACGCCCTGGCGGCGGGGCCGGTTCCTTGGGCGCGGTGGGCCGCTGCGAATGTATGAGGAGTAGCGCCATTCAACCACCGTCGTCCATGAGGCTTTTGGAAGCGGGTGATCCCCCGCCCGTGGTCGCCGAAAATAGCGGCGCCGATTCGCCGTTTCTTCTGGTCTGCGATCACGCCGGCTACGGGGTTCCGCGCCGCCTGCGCCGGCTCGACCTGCCGGACGCGGCGTTCGACGCTCATATCGCTTGGGATATCGGCGCCTTGGATCTGGCCCGCCGCCTGGCCGGCGCTCTCGACGCGGTTCTGATCCATCAAGTCTATTCGCGACTGGTCATCGACTGCAACCGCTCGCCAGACCACCCTCAGTCGATCGTGACCGAGAGCGATGGTTGGTCGATTCCGGGCAACCGTGATCTCTCGTCAGAATGGAAAGCGGCACGTTGCCAAGCGATCTTCGAGCCCTATCACGCGCGAATCGGCGCGGAATTGGACGCCCGCCAACAGCGGGGAGCGGCCACTGTTCTGATCAGCGTCCACAGCTTCACCCCCAGCATTGGCGGTCTGGCCCGGCCCTGGGATGTCGGGGTGTTGCACATGGGCGATTCCGTCGCCTCGACCGCGTTGCTGACCCTCTTGCGACAAGAGCCAGGTCTGGTGGTCGGCGACAACCAGCCCTATGCGATGGACGGGACCGACTACACCGCGCCGTTGCACGCCCACCGACGCGGACTGGACGCTGTCGAGCTGGAGATACGACAGGACCACCTCCAACGCCAAGGCGGCCTGGAGGCGATGACCAGTCTGTTCGCGCGGCTTTTACCACCCGTGTGCGGCCTCAAGGCAGGACCGTCCTGAACATGGACGGCCCTGGAAGGTTCTTGAGTGAGGTCCGTAAGGTTAGACAGCCGAGCAATCGCTCTTGGTGGCCCGACGGCGCAGGGCGCCGCCCAGCACGCCAAAGCCGACCAGCATCATCGCCCAGGAAGCGGGCTCCGGCACGGCGGCTGTCAGAGTGCCACCAGCCACTTCGTTGTTGGCGGATATCACATCGACTTCAATATAGTAGTTGCCGGCCGCTGGCGAGAAGGCGACGGTCGGTGAGAAGTCAAGACTGGACTGGGATTGGAAAACACCGGAGCCGGGAGCGCCGCTGTAGAGGCTGTACTGGATCAGTTCGGGGGTGGAGCCGCCGTGGGCCAGAAGCTGAGCTTGGACCTGGGTCGACGAGATTGAACCTACGGGATCTGCTAGCGTGAAAGTGTAGTCGTAGGTATTGCCGATCTTCATCTTCGTGGCCGGCAGGGTGCCCAGTGGATTGTTCAGCGAGAATGGGCCACCTGTGAAAGGTGTAATCACGGTCGCCGCCGAGACGGGAGACGTAATGGCCAGCGCCGATATGACGGCCGCTCCGGCAAAAATAAGTTTACTATTGAATATCATTAGATACGCCTCCTAAGCTTTGGCAAATGCTATACTATGAGACACCATTATCTCACTTAACAGAAATTAACATTATGACGGAGGGGAGGCAAGCGGTCGTTTGCAAGGCGGCGGCACTTGGGTAAATTGCCGCGGAACGAGATTGAATTGGGGTTCGGCGCGCCAATCCGATCAAAAACAAGGCTCAAACGCGTCGAAAATTCTATTCACGCGGCGACAAGAGAAAAAAGGGGCCGCCATTGGCGACCTTTTCAGGTTTGTGGATTTCGGTCGCCTAAGCCGCGAGGGTCACGTTTTGGGTGGCCCGTCGACGAAGAGCGAGGCCCAGGGCGCCGAAGCCCGCCAGTATCATCGCCCAGGATGCGGGTTCCGGGACGGCCGTCGTGAAAGTGCCGCCGGCGACTTCGTTGTTCACGCTGATCACGTCGAACTTGATGTAGTAGGGTTCATCGTTGGTTTCAGGGCGATGGTCGGCGAGTAGTCTAGGATCAACTGGGATTGGAACGTGCCACTGCCAGGCGTTCCGGCGTAGAGGCACTATTGCACCAGCTGGGGGTGGAGCTCTTGTGGGCCAGGAGCTGCGCCTGGATCTGGGTCGTGGTTGTGGTCCCGAGCAGATCTTCCAGGGTGAAAGCGAAGTCACAGGTATTGCCGGCCTTCAGCTTGGTGGCCGGCAGAGTACCCAGGGATCTGCCAAGCGTAAACGGGCCGGTAGGGAGGACCGCGATCAGTGCCGGGAACATAGCGGCTCCGGCAAAAGACATTCTTCCTCTATGTGTAATTGAGTCTGGTCCCCGTGCGTTGGCATGGCCAACGGCACGAAGTGTCGTCGTTTCATTTAAGACAAACCAACATTACATTTAGCAATGAGCATGGAGCCGCCTACGCTGCCGCGCAAATTGTCCAAAATGTCACGGGTTCTTGTCGTGTGACCGTGCGACGCCGATGCTCCAAACGAAAGGCGCCAAAAACGAAAAAGGGCCACCTTTCGGCGACCCTTCTAAGCAACGATATTTTTTTAGGTTTAGACCGCGACGGAAGCAGTCTTGGCGGCCCGGCGGCGCAGAGCGACTCCCAGGGCTCCGAAACCGACCAGCATCATCGCCCAGGAAGCGGGTTCCGGAACTGCCGATGTCAGGGTGCCGCCAGCAACTTCACCGCTGACTGCGATATAGTTCACTTCAACATAATAGCTGCCAGCGGCGGGAGTGAAGGCGATCGTAGGGGAGTAGTCCACGCTCGACTGGGAGAGGAAGGTGCCCGAGCCTGAGGTGCCACTGTAGAGACTGTACTGGATCAACTCCGGGGTAGATGCCCCTTTTTTCAGAAGTTGAGCCGACAGTTGGACAGAGGTGCTGCTGCCGAGCGGTGTCACCAAATCGAAACTAAAATCGTAGGTGTTACCGGACACCAGCTTGGTCGCCGGGATTGTGCCAAGCGAACTGGCCGAGAACGGGCCGGTGATGAAGGGGGTGACGATTGTAACTGCGGAGGCAGGGGCGGCTACGGCGAACGCCGAAAGCACAGCGGCGCTGGCGAAGAGGGTTTTTAGCGTGGTCGTCATTTTATTTTACTCCTACGCTTCGCTGCGAACATCGCGGCGAAGTGGCCGACGGCCAATGACGGCTTGATAGCATTCCGACCAAAATGGGGCAAGGGGTTGGCGGTGAAAAATGACGCGTCACGATAAGGCGCCGCGAAAAGACTGGATTGGGATCAATTCAGCCTCGAAGTAACCCCCATGGCGCCTTGAAATGCGGCGATTGGGCGTCGACCGGTGGCGTGAGTCGGATTCGTCCTAAACCGCGAACAAAAATCATTGCCTCAAACGAGAAAGGGTCGCCTTGCGGCGACCCCTTTAGGCAACGATTTCGTAAGACTTAGACTGCGAAGGAAGCAGTCTTGGCGGCCCGGCGACGCAGGGCAACGCCCAAGGCGCCGAAGCCAACCAGCATCATCGCCCAAGAAGCGGGTTCCGGAACGGCGGCGGTCAGAGTGCCACCGGCCACTTCGCCGCTGGCGGAAATGACGTTCACCTCAACATAGTAGTCGCCGGCGGCCGGCGTGAAGGAGATCGTGGGCGAGAAATCCAGGCTAGACTGCGACAGGAACGTTCCCGAACCCGGGGTGCCGCTATAGAGGCTATACTGAATCAATTCCGGAGTGGAAAGACTATGGGCCAGAAGTTGAGCCGACACTTGGGTCGAGGCGCTGGTGCCCAGTGGATCAACGAGAGTAAAGGTGTAGTCGTAAAGGTTGCCGGTCTTCATCTTCGTCGCAGGCAGGGTGCCGAGCGAGTTGGAGAGAGAAAACGGACCGCCCAGGAAAGGCGTGATAACCGTGACAGCAGAAGCGGCCGTGCTCAGGACAAGGGCCGAAATGAGAGCGGCCCCGGCGAAGAGCGTCTTAGCACTAATCGTCATGTTGGTATCCCCGTTACGTCCACCCGACATCCGAGAAAACGCGGCGCAAGGCCTGTGAGCAGCGATCTAGCATTCGGGCCGAAATAGGGCAAGGGAGACTCCGTAAAAAAGGAGCGACACACGATTAGAATTTTAATTGATCCACTTTGGAAATTCTGAATCATCCAAAGCGCGTTGAAAAACCTAGAAAAATATTGCGTCCCGGAGCGGATGCTTCGCAGCTTGGATCGAGGGGTCAGTTTTCTTAGGTGCCGAATGAGTTGACGATGAGTCAAATTGATGTCGAGACCGGCTGGTCATGCGCACAGCGGCGCACCGCAGGGCGACCTCCATTAACCTCTTGCTCAAGCGGTGCGAAGGGGTGAATTTCGAAATTGAGCTATTGGACAGGTTCATGAGCGCCCTGCATCTTGTTCATTTCGCCGATCCCATGTGCTCCTGGTGTTGGGGCTTCGCCTCGGTGATGGATGCGGTGAACGAGGTCTGGGACGGTAGCTTGTTCGTCCGGCTGGTGATGGGTGGTCTACGACCTGGCGTGACCGACATCATGGCCGACGCCGCCAAAGACGAGCTTCGCGGCCACTGGCGACATGTGACGAAGGCGTCCGGCCAACCCTTCGGTCGCAGTGGCATGGATGAAACCGGCTTCGTCTATGACACCGACCCGGCGGCGCGGGCGATGGTTCTGATGCGTCGGAACGATCCCGCCCAGACGCTCGGCTTTCTGCACGCGGTTCAGTTTGGGTTCTACGCCGGCGGGGTCAACGTCACGTGTGTCGACGCGCTGGCGACCCTCGCTGGACAGTTCGGTGAGGACGTTGAAGCTTTCGCCGCCGATCTTGTGTCCGACGAGGTCAAGCAGGAAACCTGGAAGGATTATGCGTTGTCCCGCGGCGCGGGCGTCAGCGGTTTTCCAACCTTGATCATGGGTCCACAAGCCGATGGGACCTACGCGGCGATCGCCCGAGGGTTCCAGCCGATGGCCGCCGTACTGCCGGCCATCGCCGGACAAATGACCGCGGCGGCCTGAGTCCGGATGGCGCCGCCGATCGGTGGGCTCGGCCTGATCGAAGGCTACTATGGCCAGCCGTGGTCGTGGGTAGACCGAACCGCCACCGCCACCTTCCTGGCCGGCCATGACTACGACTTCTTTCTGTATGCGCCCAAGGCCGACCCCTATCTTCGCCGCCGATGGCGCGAGCCGCACCCACCCGCGGTCGCCGAATCGATCAAGGCGTTCGCCACCCACTGCGCTGCGATTGGCGTGACCTTCGGGGTCGGCCTGAGCCCGTTTGAGATCTACCGCGACTTCAACGCCGAAGCGAAGGCGGCCCTTACCGACAAGCTAGCGCATCTTGACGGCCTGGGCGTCCGCAGTCTGGCGATCCTGTTCGACGATATGCGCGGCGACCTGCCGGGGCTGGCGGCCGGCCTGCCTTGAGGATTTTGGGGCGGCTCTAGATTCGGCCATTGGTGTGTTCTGGACTGGACCGGAGGTCTGCTCGCGCGAGTTGCGCGCCGGACACTTCTCTAGGGTGGCGGGACAGATCCGGCGCAAGCCGCTGTTGTGGGACAACTACCCGGTCAATGATGGACCCCGGATGTCGTCATTTCTGCACCTTCGCGCGTTCACCGGCCGCTCGGCCGCCATAGCGGACCAGATCGCGGGCCACGCGATAAATCCGGCCCTGCAGCCGGTGCTGTCGCGAATTCCCGCCCTGACCCTCGCTGACAGTTACCGGCTCGACGAGTCCTATGATTATGGCAAGGCGTTCAGCTGGGCGGCGATCCAGGTTCTGGGACCGGACCTCGCCGGGCTTGTGAAAAGCCGGCTGTCGGCGTTCCAGGACGTTGGCCTCGAGCATCTCGGTGATGGGGTGGCCCGCCTGAAGGCGCGCTTCGCGTCGATCGATCACCCCGGCGCTAGGGAAATTGTCGCCTGGCTCGACGGAACCTGGACGATCACCCGCGAGGAACTTGAAGCGTCCTGAACCGGCCGATCGGTGTCGCCATTCAATGTCCGCCGAACAACCGCCCTACCTTCAGGGTGATGCGCTGCAGCTCCGAGCCCACTGAAAAGGCGGCTTCCCGGAAGCGCGGCCCACGCAGATGCACGGGCGCATCGTTGGAAAAGCCGATCTTCTCGCGCGGAATCCCGAGAAGGTTCTGGTGGACCACGCCCTGATCGGTTTCGTCATGGAATACCTGGGCGGCATATTCACCTGGCGGAACTCCGGCGATCTTGACCAAGGTCGCGCCCACCGTCGCGGGCGCTCGGCCCTGATAGGGGCACGATGAGGTAAGAAAGGTGTCTTTGGTGCACAGCTCAACGCGCACATGGCCCCGGGCCTCGGTGACACCCGTCACCGCGATCTCAACTGGCGCCGCGTGCGTGGGGACAGCGGCCAAGGCCGCCACCAACAGGGTGGATGCGGTCAGCCAAGCGCCCAGGGTGGCGCGCGCCATGCGGTTCCTGGTTGTCGCTCTATCGAGCATGATGGGAATCCTTTTCCGGCGCGCCCCCCGGCGCCAAGCAGGTGTCCTGAGAAGACATTGAACACCGTCAGAGTCGGCGAAATAGGATGACTATTGCCAAATTGAAATACCCGTACCGGCTTAAATTTTCGACAGGATGCGGTGTTGGACTCTCACCAACAGGAGTACGAGCTTGAACAACGCCTTGCATGTCGTCTCATTTTTTTCGGTTCTGTTGCTGGCGGGCCACGTCCTGGCCGCGCCGGTGGCATGGGTCCAGATGACGGCGGGCGGGGCGGAGGCGCGCCTTGTGACTGAAGCGGGCGCCTGCCCGGCGATCACCATCGATGGCGCGGCCCGTCCGATGAAACAGCGCGCCGGACCCAGCGCTGCATTTCCCGATCGGGTCTGCGCCGCCGTCCTGGGTCCCTCCGACCGCCGTCTTGTGATCGAAGGCCAGCCCCTGCGCGCGCCGGTCCGCGCGCCCGGCCGGATCGTGATCATCGGCGACACCGGATGTCGGATCAAGGGACTAGGCGTTCAGCGCTGCAATGATCCCCGTGGCTGGCCTTTCGCCCGTATCGCCGCGTTGGCGGCGGCGAAGAAGCCTGATCTGGTGATCCATGTAGGCGACTACTACTACCGCGAGACGCCGTGCCCGCCGGGCAACACCGGTTGCGCGGGAAGTCCCTACGGCGACAGATGGGCTACCTGGAAAGCGGAGCTATTCGATCCCGCCCGACCGCTGCTGACCGTCGCGCCCTGGGTGTTCGCGCGCGGCAACCACGAGGACTGCAAGCGCGGCTGGGCCGGGTGGTTTCGCCAACTGGATGCGGCGCCGGTGGTCAAGACCTGCCCGGCCGACAGCGACAGCTTCGCGGTCGACATTGGCGGAGCGCGGCTTCTGGTGCTCGACAGCGCCGATGCCGAAGACGTGTTCCCGACCGCGGACCTGATCGCCGCTTTCGGCGCGCGCCTGGACGGCCTCAAGGCCATGCCGGCCGGGGCGCCGGTCTGGATCGTCACCCACCGGCCGGTGTGGAACTCGTCGCGCCTGGGTAATCTGCTGGCCGACGGCCTGATCAACGCCACCGAGCGCAAGGCCGTCAAAGGCCGTGACCTGTCCACCGTGGCCCTGATTCTCAGCGGCCATATCCACAACTTCGCCAGCCTGGCGTTCGGTGGGGCGCGACCGTCGCAACTGGTGGTCGGGGCCGGCGGCGACAGCCTGGACATGGATGACGCCCCGCCGCCCGCCGCCGGGCGAGCGAGCGTCGACGGCTTGGCGGCCGATATTTTCACCATGGGCCGCTTCGGCTATTTCGTTTTCGAACGCAATGGCGAGGACTGGGACGGACGCTTTCACGAACTCAATGACCGGGTCTCCGCCACCTGCCGCCTCCACGCCCGAAATCTGGTCTGCAAATCGCCCAAGACTTGAACAAGGCCTAGGCGTCAGGGCAGGTCCTGACCACCGTCGGGAAGGGTTATGGTCAGGTGGTCTTCCGGCGGTATCGTCACCGGTGAAACTCCAGCCTGGGTCAGGAACGTATTGAGCGACGGCAGGTCATGGTCGCGCACGGCCGACCAGGCCGACCAGAGATCGTCGAGCTGGGCGCGGGTTTCCTTGCGGGTGATCAGCTGAGGTTCGGTCGGGGCCAGGTCCGCGCCCTCGAGATCGGTCTCGACGCCGGCCAGGATCCTGGAGACCTTCAGGAAGCTTGGACCGGTCTTAGGCGGTTCGGTCGCCTTGACAAACGCCGCCAGCCGCGCCGCCAATGCGGCCATATTGACCGTGGCGGCGGTCGGCTTCGCCTTCAGCGCGGCCTGCGCCGCCAGCATGCCACCGTGAGCCGCCTCCATCTCGCCGTGTCCCCGCCGGGCCAGCTTCAGATCTTCGGCGATCACCCTGGATAGGGCCAGCGAGGTGGCCAGGGCCCCGTCGCTGGTCTGGGCGCGGGGGTCCTGGATCAGCTTCAGCGGCGCGCGCGCGCCGACGCCATCGACGGTCAGGACCAACTGATACACGCCGGGCAGCGCCAGGGGCCCCTGTGGGCTGATAGGCGTGTCGGTCCCCGCAGCCGTGCCGATCGAATATTCGAACGCCAGGGCCGCCGGACGCCGCCAGCGCAGGTTCCAGATTGCGCGGTGAAGTCCCGGCGCCGTGGATAGAGGATGGGGTGGACCGATCCACGCCTTCTGGAAATAGGCATCGGCGTCGATATCCGCGTCGGGTGCGCTGGTCAGACGCTGGACGCGGGCTCCGGCCGAATCGATCACGTCAAGGGTAACTGGACCCCTGACCGCGGTCGGCAGCCAATAGTCGATCACCGCGCCGGCGGGCGGGTTACGGCCGGTCGGCTCCTCAACCGGGGATGGCGTGTCGCGATTGGCGTTGGCCCGCACCCGGACCGCGTCGGCGGGTGTGAACACGTGGGGATTGGCCAGCGCCGAGCCTGGCTCCGCCTGACGCAGCAGGGCCAGATCGCCGAGGTCCCAGATCGCCCGGCCTTGGGTGCCCACCACCAGATCGTCGCCATGGACCAGCAGGTCCCGCGCCCAGGCCGTCGGCAGGTTGCCTTGCAGCGCCCGCCAGTGAATCCCATCGTCCCAGGAGGCGAACACCCCGACGTCGGTCCCGGCGAAGATCAGGCCGGGCCTGACGGTGTCGGCTCGCACCGTCGACACGAAATGGTCACGCGGCAGATCGCCAGCCGCGTCCCGCCACGTGGCGCCGTAATCGTGGGTGACGTAGGCGTGGGGCTGGCGGTCGGATTGACGTTGGTTGTCCACCGCCACATAGGCGACGCCGTCCGCGATGGACGAGGCGTCGATGGTGGCGATCTTGGCCCATTCAGGAACCTGGGGCGGGGTTACGTTGGTCCAGTGAGCGCCGCCGTCGCGGGTCAGCTGCACTAGGCCATCGTCGGTCCCGACCCAGATTTCCCCAGCGTGGCGCGACGATGGCGTCAGGCTCCAGATGCCGCCATAACCGCAGGCCTTGGCGACGGCCACGGCCACGTCGCCGTCGCAGCCCTTGGCTCCGGCGATCTTGCCGGTGAGGTCCGGGCTGATCGTCGACCAATGCACGCCTCGGTCGGTGGAGGCGAACACAATCTCCGCGCCCAGATAGAGCGTTACCGGCCCGGTCCGGGAAACCGCTATCGGCGTCACCCACACGAAGTGATGCGGGGTCGTGGTCTGGCGCTGTCCGTAGGTGGAGATCGGAACCGGGGTGATGTTGGCAGACTGGCCGGTGCGGGCGTCATAGCGGCTCAGATGGCCGCCCAGTCCCGAAGCGTAGACGATATTGGGGTCTTTCGGGTCCGGAATATCATAGTCGCGCTCGTCACCGCCCACCGAAGTCCAGTCGCGATAGCCGATCGCCCCATAGTCCGACCGACTGGCAATGGCGACCGTGCCGCTATCCTGCTGGCCTGAATAGACGTGAAACGGAAACCGGTCGTCGGTCGCCAGACGATAGAACTGGCCGGTGGGCTGGTTGAACCAGCTGGACCAAGTCTTACCGCCGTTGACGCTGACCTGGGCGCCCTGGTCGCTGGCGACGGCCATGTGATCGGGATGCGCCGGATTGATCCACACGAAATGGTAGTCGTCGCCGCCAGGCGCGCCCTTGACGATGTCGCAGGTCTTGCCGCCCTGTGCGCAGCGGCGGATCGACTGACCGACCAGCCAGACCACGTCGGGGTCGGTGGGGTCGACGGTTACGTGGCTGGCGTAATAGCTGGTGAAGGCCGGTTCGCTGTTGACCCGCAGCCAGTTCGCGCCGCCGTCGTCGGAGCGATAGAGGCCGCCGGCGGTATCTGAGTCCGCCACCGCATAGAGACGGAGCCCGGCGGCTGTGCGCGTGGCCGCGACACTGATCCGGCCAAGCGGGCTGTTGGGCCAGCCGGCGCCGCCGAGCAGTCTCCAGGTGATGCCGCCATCGGCCGACTTATAGATGGCGCTGCCAGGACCCGCGACGGGGGTGAAATAGCTTTGCCAGGGATATTGCCGCGCCTGCCAGGCGGCGGCGAAGATCGTGTCCGGGTTGTTCGGATCGGCCGCCAGGTCCACCGCGCCGGTGTCGGCGTTGATCGCCAGGGTATGGGTCCAGGTCTGGCCGCCATCTGTGGAACGAAACACGCCGCGCTCAGGATTGGGTCCAAAGAAGTCTCCTACCGCCGCTACCAGCACCTTTTTGGCGTCCGTCGGGCTGACCCAGATGCGGCCAATATGGGCGGTTTTTTCCAGTCCGATCGCCCGCCAGGTCTTGCCGCCGTCGGCGGAGCGGAAGGCGCCGGTTCCGGCGGCCACGTCATAGCGCGGCTCGGGCTGTCCCGACCCCATGTAAAGAGTGTCCGGATCCGAAGGCGCGATCGCCACCGCCCCGATCGGCGCGGTGGGGCCTTGATCGAATAGCGAGGTCCAGGTGCGGCCGGCGTCGTCGGTGCGCCATGATCCGCCGCCGGAGGCTCCGAACACGAAGGTGTCCGGCCGGCTGGCGACGCCCTCCACCATCTCCGCCCAGCCGCCCCGGAACGGGCCGAGCAGCCGCCATTCCGGTTTTAGCTCCAGCGCCGATCCGGCCGCGACTGCGTCGGGCGGTCCGATCAGCGCGCCCGCCAGTGGTCCGATGCAGAGGGCCGAGGCGACGAGCGCGTGGCGGATGGAGACCATGTTCGGGACCCTGGAAGGATGGAGCGTCACCTTCTGCGATCCTGCGCCGCGGATCGCAAGCCGGGCCACCATTTTGCGGCAAACAGGCTTATACGTCCGTCATGACTATCCGCCGCCTGCCGCCGGACCTTATCAACCGCATCGCCGCCGGCGAGGTGGTCGAACGGCCCGCGAGCGTCGTCAAGGAGCTGATGGAGAACGCCCTGGACGCTGGGGCGCTGCGCATCGAGGTTCAGGCCGACGGTGGCGGGCTGGCGCGCATGCTCGTGGCGGACGACGGCAAGGGCATCGCCGCCGACGAACTGCCGCTTGCCATCGAGCGGCATGCTACTTCCAAGTTGGTTGCCGACGCCGACGGCGGCTACGACCTGCTGCGCATCGCCACCCTGGGGTTTCGCGGCGAGGCCCTGCCGTCGATCGGCTCGGTGGCGCGGCTATCAATCGCCTCGCGCGCGCGAGGCGTCACTGGGGCCTACATCATCGTGGTCGATGGCGGCAAGGTTGGTGAGGTTTCGCCGGCGGCGTTCGATCAGACCCATGGCGCGCGGGTCGAGGTGCGGGATCTGTTCCACGCCACGCCGGCGCGGCTGAAGTTTATGAAATCGGCTCGGGCCGAGGCCATGGCCATCGCCGAAGCTGTCAAGCGCCAGGCCATGGCCGATGAGTCGGTGGCCTTCAGCCTCGACCTGGACGGCCGGCGGACCCTGCGCCTGCCGTCCGAAACGGCCGGACCCGAGGGCCGCCTGGCTAGGCTGTCGGCGGTTCTGGGCCGGGAGTTCGCCGACAATGCGCTGGCCCTCGACCAGGATCGCGAAGGCGTCCGCCTGACCGGCTACGCCGGCCTACCGACCTACAACCGGGGCAGCGCCGCTCACCAGTATCTATTCGTCAATGGCCGGGCGGTGCGCGACCGGCTGCTGCACGGCGCCCTGCGCGCGGCCTACGCCGATTTCCTGGCTCGCGACCGCCATCCAGCGGCCGTTCTCTATCTGACCCTTGACCCGGCCCTGGTGGACGTGAATGTCCATCCGGCCAAGGCCGAGGTGCGGTTCCGCGATCCAGGTCTGGCTCGGGGTCTGATCATCGGCGCTTTGCGCCATGTATTGGCCGGGGCCGGGCACCGGGCCTCAACCACTGTTTCCGCTGCCGCGCTGGGCAGCTTCCGGTCGGAGCCGAGCGCGGCGGGCTTTTCGGCATGGACCGCCGGAGGCTTGACGCCTACCGTCGGCGGTCACTTGCCCGGCTTCAGTGGAGTGTCGGCCAGATCCGAATCGTGGACACCGCCTCCCGCGACGGACGCCGCCGCTACGCCGGCCATGCGGGTCGAGGAGGCCGAGCCCGACTATCCGCTGGGCGCGGCGCGAGCCCAGGTCCACGCCACCTATATCGTCGCCCAGACCCGTGATGGGGTGGTGATCGTTGACCAGCACGCGGCCCACGAACGATTGGTCTATGAGCGGATGAAGGCGCAGATGGCCAAGGGCGGGGTGGCGCGCCAAACGCTGCTATTGCCCGAGGTCGTCGAGCTCGATCCGGCCGAGGCGGAAAGGGTCTGCGCCCGCATCGATGAACTGGCGGCGCTAGGCCTAGGCCTGGAACCGTTCGGACCCGGCGCCGTGCTGGTGCGGGAGACGCCGGCGCTGCTGGGCGACACCGATGTGGCCGGGCTGGTTCGCGACATCGCCGATGACCTAGCCGAGAACGGCGCGCCTCTGGCCCTGGGCGAACGCCTGGCCGAGGTCTGCTCCACCATGGCCTGCCACGGCTCGGTGCGGGCTGGTCGCCAGCTCTCTGCGCCGGAGATGAACGCCCTGCTGCGCGAGATGGAGGTCACGCCGCATTCGGGTCAGTGCAACCACGGCCGCCCCACCTACGTGGAACTCAAGCTGGCGGACATCGAGCGGCTGTTCGGGCGGCGCTGACTGTCTTATCTCGCCGAACCGAACCGCAGAAACCACACCCGCGCCGCGCCCCACGACCGGGTGTCCAGAGCCTCGAAAGCGGGCGCGTCGAGATCGGGCTCGCCGACCGCCCGCTCCACCACGACTAAGGCGCCATCGCTCAGCCAACGGCCGCCCCATAACCCCGCGAGCGCCAACTCCGCGAGGCCCTTCGCATAGGGTGGGTCCAGGAACACCAAGTCGAATTGCGGGGCGCCGGCCTCCATCGGCGCCAGCCGCGCGGCGTCCGATCGGCTGGCCGCCGCCCGGTTCCCCAGCCGCAAGGTTTCCAGGTTCTCGCCGATCGCCGCTATCGCCGCTGAATCGGTGTCGATGAATCGGCAGAAGGCGGCTCCACGGGATAGCGCTTCCAGGCCCAGCGCCCCGGAACCGGCGAACAGATCGGCCACGCGGGCGCCCCCCAGACCCGGGCTCCAGGCGGCGTGTTCGAGCACGTTGAACAGAGCCTGGCGGGTGCGATCGGCGGTAGGGCGGGTGGAGTGTCCCTTCGGCGCCACAAGGGTGCGCCCTCGATGCACACCGGCCACAATTCGCATCGAATCTCCTTTGGTTTCCATCCGGGTTGACGGAAGACTAGTCGGCAAGAACGGTGGAGTCTTCATGAGCGCGCAGGGCGTCTGGGCTGGGCTGGGGAACTCGGCCTTTTTGGCCGGGGCGGAGGATCGCGAGCGCGACCCCGCGCGGCTGATTACCGGCCTACTGAGCGGTGTGGTGCTCGGCCTCGTGGCGGCCGTCTGCGGCTTGCTTCTGATCATGGTCTGCTACGCGATCCTCGTGGGCGACGGCGCACGGGGCCTTGAGGGCCTGTGGGATGACCTGCGCCTTCTGCGCGACCCGCAGACCGTTACCCCCGGTCTGATCGTGCTTCGTCTGGTGGTCGCCACCGTTGTCGACGGCGGGTCTCTGCTCGTGTTCGTGGCCGCTGTCGCGTCGATCATGCGCCAGCCGCTTTGGGTCTATGTGGCCGCCGCCGGGCGTGTGCGTTGGCGCCTTTTCGGCTTGGCCATGGCGCTCTCCGCCGCAGCCATCGCGCCAGTCGTAGTCGCCGAACGGATTCTGAACGGGGGCGGCGGCGACCTGGCGTTCCTGGCGATCTCGCCGAGCGCTTTCGATCGGATCGTCTACTGCCTGTCGGCCCTTCTGTTGATCCCAGCGGCAGCGGCCGAAGAATTGTTCTTTCGCGGCTGGCTTCTGCGCCAGACCGGAGCCTTTCTGCGCCGGCCGCTGACGCTGATCGCCGCGACCGCCCTGCTGTTTTCCGCCGCGCACCTGGACTTCAACCCGGGCGCCTTTCTGACCCGCGTGCTGATGGGGGGCGCGTTCGCCTATATGACCCTGAGGCTGGGCGGCGTCGAATTCGCCGCCGGGGCGCACGCGGTTAACAATCTGATGATCATGCTGTTCCTTCAGCCTCTGAGTCTCAATTCGTCGGCGGCGCCCGAAGA
>JAYVYH010000164.1:0-3716 GCA_043784385.1 Caulobacteraceae bacterium
TATGGGTTCGTCAGGATCGAAGGCTACGCCGACCCCGCGTCCTGAGACGCCACGCTCACCCACCAAAGGTGCGGACCTCCCCAAAGCGCGCACGTATGCGCTTTTCCAGACCGTCGCGGACGTCGCGATAGGCCTGGAGCATGACGTCGCGCTGGCCCGAAACCAGAGTCGGATCGAGGATCGGCCAATATTCCACGTCGATCGCCCGGCCTCGGGCCATTTCGCCGGCCCGGTGGTGAGCCTCTGGCGACAACGAAATCACCAGGTCGAAGGAGTCATCCTCCAGGTCGTTGAAGTTCTTCGGCCGGTGCCGGCTGAGATCACCACCCAGTTCATCCATCACCGCGACGGCGAAAAAGTCGGCGGCGAACGGCAGATCATCACGACGCGTTCCAGTGTGAAGACCGCAGCTGTCAACATAAACCGCCTGGCCGAACCACAGCTTCATCAGGCCCTCGGCCATCGGCGAGCGGACGCGATTGAGGTTGCAACAGAAGAGAACGGCGCCCGGCAACCCACGATGAATCGGCCTGGGCTCGATCACCCCCGCCATTGCAGCGCGCAGACCAGGGTGAACAGACGGCGCGCAGTGTCCAGGTCGATGTCGATCTTGCCGGCGAGCCGGCGCTGCAACAGGCTCGAGCCTTCATTGTGGAGCCCGCGCCGACCCATATCCAGGGCCTCGATCTTTTGGGGCGTGGCGTTGCGGATGGCGTCGTAATAGCTGTCGCAGACCATCCGATAGTCGCGCACCACACCGCGTAGCGGCGAGAGCGACAGGAGGTAGCGGCGCTGGTAGCTCGGGCCGGTGACATCCAGGGCGAGACGGTTGTCGATCAGGGCGATGTGAAGGTCGTAGGGACCGCCCTCCGAACCCTCCGGCGCGAAGTCATTCTCCTCGATCAGATCGAAAATGGCGATCTGGCGTTCCTGCTCCTGATCACGCGAGGCGGCGGCGAGAGACTCATCGTCGAGTTCCACGGACCGCAGGCGATTGTTGGAGGAAGGGGGCGACATCACGTCTTTCTAGCCCGTTCTCCGGTTGCGCCAAAAGCGATCAATGCTCGCGATTGAAACGCAGGCTCATGGAGGCCGAATGCGCGGCAAGGCCCTCGGCGTCGGCCAGCGCGACACCCGCCGGCGCCAGGGCGCGGAAGGCCGTTGGATCGCACTTCAGGACCGAGGTGCGCTTGAGGAAATCGGTGGTCGAAAGGCCGGACGAGAAGCGGGCCGCGCGGCTGGTGGGAAGAACATGATTGGAGCCGCCCACATAGTCGCCGATCGCTTCCGGGGTATGCCGTCCCAGAAAGATCGCGCCGGCATGCAGTACGCCGTCGGCCAGGCGTTCGGGGTTTTCGGTGGCGAACTCCACATGCTCGGGCGCGATCTGGTTCACCAGGAAGGGTGACTGGTCCAGGGGGGCGATGACCACCGCGCCATGGTCCCGCCAGGAAGCGGAGGCGTCGGCCGCCGTGGGCAACGTTTTCAACGCTGCGGCGATCGCTCCGACCACTGCGTCGGCGAACGCCGCGTCGTCGGTGATCAGGATCGACTGGGCATCCGGGTCGTGCTCGGCCTGGGCCAGCAGGTCGGCTGAGATCCATGCCGGGTCGTTGGCGCCGTCCGCCACCACCACCACCTCCGATGGCCCCGCCAGGGCATCGATCCCCACCACGCCATAGACGCGGCGTTTAGCGGCGGTGACATAGGCGTTGCCGGGTCCGACGATCTTATCCACCGGGCGGATCGGACCGGCGCCATAGGCCAGGGCCGCCACGGCCTGAGCCCCGCCGACCCGCCAGATCTCAGTGACGCCGGCTTCGACGGCGGCGGCCAGGACGGCGGGCTTTACGCCGCCCGGCGGGGTGACCATGGCGATGCGCCTCACCCCGGCGATACGGGCCGGAACGGCGTTCATCAGCACGGTTGACGGATAGGCGGCGCGTCCGCCCGGAACATAGATCCCCACCGCGTCGAGCGCGGTCCAACGCCAGCCGAGCTCAACGCCAAGCTCATCGGTAAAGGCGCCGTCGGCCGGCCGCAGGCGTTCGTGATAGGCGCCGATTCGGCGGGCGGCGAAGGCGATGGCGGCTCGAACATCGGGAGGGCATAGCGCCGCGCCGACTTCGATCTCCTCCGGCGAAATCCGCAATGTCTCAAGTGTCAGATCGAACCTATCGAAATCATGGGTGAAACGGATCAACGCCGCCGCGCCCTCCGCGCGCACCGCGTCGATCACCCGGACCACGGTTCCGTCGACGTCGACGGGCGCGCCTCGCGGTTCAGCCAGAAAGGCCGCAAAGCGGGAAGCGAAATCGGGAGCGGAAAAATCGAAACGACGCATAGGTCCTAACTCTCGTGCTCCGGCGACCTGGGTGTCGTCCAGGGCGTGGAGAGATCGGCAAGGGCCGCATCGATACATTCGACCTCGGCGGCCAGATCGGCGCCGTCGGCAAAGGCGAAGGTGATCACCCCGCCAGGGGCTTCGCCCGGATCGAAGGATACGGCCAGGAGCTGGACCACGGCGTCCTTGGCCTCCGGCCGCAGGTTTCGCGCTCGCACGGCCAGGACCCCGCCCAGCTGAATGGCGGCGCGCACCCGCTCATGGCCCGCGTCGGCGGCCTCCCAGCGAAAACGATTGACGGCGATGGTCAGGCGCCTCGCCTTCGGCTCCCAGGAGATGTCGCCGATGTGCGCCACGGCGTCCTGCAGCGCGGCGGAGATAATTTCCAGGTCGTCGGCGTCTTCGGCCAGCAGTCTGAGGGCCTGCGCGGGATCCATCGCTCAGGCCTCCCCCTCTCCAGAGCCTTTTAGACGCCGCACCTTCGCCCCGCAGGCCGACAGCTTTTCTTCCAGCCGTTCGAAACCGCGATCGAGATGGTAGACTCGGTTGACGATGGTCTCGCCCCTGGCGGCCAGGGCGGCGATCACCAAGCTGACGGAGGCCCGCAGATCGGTGGCCATCACCGGCGCGCCTTCCAGATGATCGACGCCGCGAATCCGCGCCTCGCCCCCGGACACGGTGATGTCGGCGCCAAGCCGGGCCAATTCGGGAACGTGCATGAAGCGGTTTTCAAAAATCGTCTCCCGAACCACGCTCTCGCCCTTGGCGACGGTCATCAAGGCCATGAACTGGGCCTGAAGGTCGGTTGCGAAGCCGGGATAGGGATCGGTCTCGACCTCGACGGCGTTCATGCGCGCGCCATTGCGGCGGATGGTCAGACCGTCATTGCGGCGTTCCACCTGCACCCCCGCCTCCTCCATCTTGACCAACAGGGACTCGATCAGGTCGGCGCGCGTGTTGGTCAGGCGAACCTCTCCGCCGGCCATGGCGGCGGCCAGCGCATAGGTTCCAGTCTCGATGCGATCGGGGGTGACGGCGTGGGTGGCGCCGCTCAAGCGCTCGACCCCGGTGATGCGGATCGTCGAGGTTCCCGCCCCTTCGACCTTCGCGCCCATAGCGTTGAGGCAGACCGCCAGATCGACGATCTCGGGTTCGCGCGCCACGCCGATCAGCACCGTCTCGCCCCGCGCCAGTACAGCCGCCAGCATGGCGTGCTCAGTGGCCCCCACCGACACGAACGGAAACTCGATGGTCGCACCACGAAGGCCGCGCGGAGCCTGGGCGTAGACATACCCCTCGTTGAGATCGATGTGCGCCCCAAGCGCCTCCAGCGCCTTCAGATGCAGGTCCACGGGCCGCGCGCCAATGGCGC
>JAYVYH010000165.1:0-3479 GCA_043784385.1 Caulobacteraceae bacterium
GGCGCCCAGGCGCTCACCGACCGCAATTTCGACCGAGTGGAAAAACTGACAATCTGGGCGGAGGCGCGGGGCCAGACTATCCTGGATCTGGCCTTCGCCTGGCTACTAGCCCACCCCGCGGTTGCGCCCGTGATTGCTGGGGCCACCTCGGCTGGCCAAATCGCGGCCAACGCGGCGACGTTGGCGTGGAGTTTGACGCCGGAGGAACGCGTGGAGGTCACGGCGCTGGCCAGTTGACGCTCTGGGCCTTTCAAGCCGGGCTTGAGGTCTCCGCTCGCGCCCGGGGCGCCACTTTGGGAGATGGCGCGAAGGGTTCGATGAGTTGCCCGGTCACCGAGGCGGGCATTGGGGTTGATGTGCCATATTCGGCGGGCCAAGCCTTGGGCAGATAGAAAGTACCGAATACTCGGTCCATGAACGGTAGCATCGACGAATAATTGTGATCTTTGTGGTCTTCCCGGGTGTGATGCCAGTGATGGAAGGCGGGGCTCGCGAGGATTTCCTCGAACGGTCCCAAGCGCCAGCGTACATTGGCATGGATGAAAAAACTCCACATCGCACCCACGAACAGCACGATTGCGGGTATCAGGGTCGGGTGCGGCCCCACCGGAGAGGCCAGCCCGGTAGCGTAGAGCAGAGCCAGTCCACATAGCCGGGTGAACACCATGTCGATGGGATGAGCGCGGGTGTTGACCAGGAAGCCGATGTGTTCGGCGCTATGGTGAACGGCATGGAAGCGCCAGAGCACGGGAAATTCGTGACTCCAGCGGTGTCCCCAATAGAAGCCGATCTCGCCGACGATCATCGCCAGCACCATCCGCGCCCAAAGCGGCAGCGCCGCGGCCGCGCCAGCGAAAGAGGTCGGTAGAGCCGCGTGGACCGCCCAGGCGATCAGGGCAGTAGGCGGACCCAGCAGGAAGATTGGGGCCAGGGCGTTGACGAAATACCAGCCAAGGTTGACTGGCCAGCCTTTGTAGAAAAACTTCGCCTTTCGAACCGCGAAGAAATGCTCTACCGGCGCAAAAATTCCCACCACCACCACTAGAGTGGCGCAGGAACTCAGTAGCTGCCTGAGATAGCCTAGGAAGTGCTGGTGGGAGGCCAGGAACGCTTGCATGCATAATACTTAGCCCAGGCGTGGGCGGGGTTCATCCCTTTGAAGGCAAAAATCTGCCCATGGAGACAAAACCGGAGCGTGATCGCCGCACCTCAGTCCTGTTTTCTGATCGATGTCCGGTTTTTAGGCGGTGACGACCCCCGGAATGGCGCGACGGCGACGGGCGAGTGCGCCCAATCCGCCCAGGCCGACGAGAATTATCGCCCAGGAGGACGGTTCCGGCAGAGCGTTGGCGGTAACGCCAGGTCCTGCCTGAACAAAGGCTACGCCGTCCAAAAGGGCGAATGGCGGCGCGCCCGGCGCGCCGATGGCGGTGAACGAGATGGTGTCGGTTTTTGCGTCGGCGACGAACTGGAACGTCTGATGCATCCAGCCGGTGAAACCTTTGCTGGGGTTGGTGACTAGTGGCGTAAATTGCGCCGGGCCGACGCCCAGACTGACGGACCACCGTTCGGTGGTGTCGCCGGTGAAACCGCTCTGCTGAGCGGCGGCCCAGTTGAAACCCACCTTGTAGGTCTTGCCGATGACGAGGCCCGTGATGTCCTGCTGAAGCGGCGTTTGCTCAAAGGCGCCGTCCTGGGCGATGAAATTGCCGCGGTCGGGGCTGGCGGTGATCGTGTTCAGCCCGCAGTTGCCTAAGCCCCACAGGTCGAGGTCGCCAAATTGACCCCCGCTCACGCCGCCGTTTCCCGCTACTGCCCCGTCCATGACAAAGGTGTAGCCGCTCAGTAGATACCATCCGCCGACGGCGGTTGCGTAGTTGATCTGGCCCAGGCCATCAGTGTTAGATTCGAACTCGCCGTTGGTGAAAGTCGTGCCGGCCCCCGGCAGTCGCAGGACTCACGGATATTAGGCTGGCGAGCGAAGCGATGCCGATGATGATTCTCATGTTTCACCCCAATTTGGATCGATCGCGGTCCAGCCGCGAATCCAGGCCGATGAGCGAGCACGGCTATGTTCGCGCCCACGGATCACTTCAAACGATGACGAAAAATCGATAGTCACGCCATGCGAAAACTTCGAATGTGAATTGAAGGCATACCAAAGGATATTTGGAAAAGACAAGGCCCGGGCTGGAAAAATCCTGCCCGGGCCTGAAGATGGCGGGTTACTACTGCATAATGCCTTGTAGTGACTAGGCGGCGACGGCCGAGAGAGCGCGACGACGGCGGGCCAGGGCGCCTAGACCGCCGAGGCCGATGAGCATTAACGCCCAGGTGGCCGGTTCCGGAACGGCGTTGGCGGTTACACCGTCGAGAAGGGCGAACGGCGGCACCGGCAGGTCGCCATGAGCCAGGAAGGACAGGGTTTCGGTGCTTGATGTCGGATGGAAGTAGAAAGTGCCGAACTGCCAGCCGGTGAAGCCGTGGTTGTCGACAACGAAGTTGGCCGTCGACTGGGTGGTGGAACCCAGGCTGACGTCCAGGCTCTGGTTGGTGACTCCATCGAAGCCGTGCTGTTGACCGAAGCCGTAGTAGAAGCTGACGGCCACGGTGCCGCCCGGTGTCAAGCCCGTCAGGGTCTGGCTGAGCGGGCCGGTTTCGAAGGCGCCGTCGAGGGCGACGAAATTGCCACCGGCGGGGCTGGAGGCCGGCAGAACGTAGCGGCTGCCGTTATGCTTGCCCCATAGGCTGAGATTGTTGCCGAACTGGGCTGACGGCGAGCCCGTGGTGTCGCCGGTACCGGAAGCGAAGACGAAATTATAGCCGTTGTTGTTCCAGCCGGCGAGGTTGGTGTTGTAGGCGTTGGACAGGGTGCTTAATTCGCCGGCGCCGCTGGTGGTGCTCTCGAAGTTGCCGTTGACGACGAGGTCCGGTCCGGGAAGGGTCGGCGTGGCGTGGGAGGCTGCGCCGAAGCCAAAAGCGGTGACGAAGGCCACCATAGAGATCAGGTTCTTCATTGAGGCTCCTAGAGATTTGTGGGTGATTTGGATTGAATGTAATAAAGCTGTCATAAGTATAGTTACAGGTTCTTTCTATGCGTTCCAAGAATAATCGTCAATCTGCAAATTGACGAGATTGCGGCGGATCAGGCCGCGCGGGCGCCAAAGAAGACATCCGCAAGGCCTTCGGGCGCCGTCAAGCGCCACTCGCCCGCCTCAAGATCGGCCGGCAGGTCAAGGCCCCCGATCCTATCCCTGTGCAGGGCGACAACATGATTGCCCACGGCGGCGAACATCCGCCGTACCTGGTGATAGCGGCCTTCTGTAATGGTCAGCCAAGCAGTCGTGGGCGAGAGCTGTTCGAGGATTGCGGGCGCCAGGGCCTCGGTGTCGCCCTCCAACACCAGATCGCCAGCGGCGAAAATCGCGGCTTCCTGGCCCGACAGGGGGCGATCAAGGACGGCCAAATAGCGCTTACGT
>JAYVYH010000166.1:0-16273 GCA_043784385.1 Caulobacteraceae bacterium
CCTCGACATTCAGGCCGGCGCCGGCGGGACGGAAGCCTGCGACTGGGCCAGCATGCTGCTGCGCCAGTACCTCAAATACGCCGAGCGCAAGGGCTTCACCGCCGCAGCAATGGCACTACCGGCCTGGTGATCGGCGCGATCGGCGGCGCCGCCCTTGGCAGCGCGATCGGCGGCGACACCCTGGGAACCCTGCTGGGGGCCGGCGCCGGCGCGCTGGCCGGCCGCTCGATCGACCGGAGCCGCGTCACGTGTCGATAGACGATCCGCGTATCGGGGCGGTGGAGACTCCGAGACGGGAGTCGGCCAGGCCGACGTAGAGCCACCATTGGCCCTTGAAGGCGACAAGCCCCTCGGCGAAGCAGACATTGCCGATTTGTCCGTGGGCTTCGGCGGGATCGATGCGCAGAAACGGTGCTAGCATCCGACCGATAACGGCGGTCGGGTCGGCCGCGTCCATCAATAGCTGTCCAGGCTGATAGGCGAGGGCAGGCGCATCCTTGTCCCCCGCCTCGAAGTGGTTGGAGCCGTTGTAGATCAGGATGATCCCGGCGTCGGTAAGCACCGCGGGTGGTCCGGGCTCGGTCAACAAAGAGTCAAACCGCCGCCGCCGGGGCGCGGCGATTGGGTGCAGGCCCTTGGGTCCGGGGACACGGTCGATCCTCCAGCCGGCGGGCTGCGAATCCAATGCAGCCACCCAGGTCAGGTACTGGTCCGGCGCGCTCTCGATTTCCAGCGGCGTCCAGCGGATCAGGTCATCGGAAGTGGCGGCGTAGATCACCCCCTCACCCCAATACATCCAGTATTTACCTTCGTGGCGGGCGGCTATCAGCCGGCCGCTCTCGAGTTGCGTCAGGATCGCACCGGACTTGCTGGGGCGGCGCACATAGGGCGTAAGCGCGAACGCCGGACCGTGTTTGGTCCAGACCTGAAGATCGGGCGAGGTGGCGACGAACAGGCAGGCCACCTTGCCGTCAAAGGCAGTGTAGGTGCAGACATAGCCGCCGTCGGGGGACTCAACCACGCGGGGGTCTTCGCAACCTCCCGGCCATTCCCAAGCCTGCCAGCGATCGTCGCCCGGGGCGATCACAGGTTCGGGTTCGAGGTCGAAATGCAGGCCGTCGGCGCTGGTCGCCAGGCCGATCCGCGATACGCCGGCGTAGCGGCCGACGTGGTCCTCGGCGCGCACCAGCAGGCAGACGCGCCCGTCACGCACGACGGCTCCCGGATTGAACAGGTCCTTCGAGGCCCAGGCGACAGGATTGATCGATATCGGGCAGGCGAAAGTCACCGCCGGCCGATCCTCCAGAAACCGTGTCGGCGGAGAAAACGGACCGAGCGCCCACTCGGGCAGCGTCTCTGCAATAGTCCTCAGGATAGCAAGGTCTGTCATGTCTCGATCCGCACGGCGCAACGCCACCCCAACCCGCAACCTAACACCCGCGCCCGCTCGCGGACAGCGGACGCCAGTCTCAGTTTGCGGCGACGCCAACACCGCGGCGTCTAACGTCTGTTGAACCCTGAGGGACGGAACCGCAGGAGAACGATCTATGCAGAAACTGAAAACCTTGGCCGTGCTTGTCACGGCTGGCGCCTTTTCCCTTGGCGGCTGCGCAACCAAAGGCTTCGTGCGAGCGCAGGTCGGCGCCGTCGACAGCAAGGTGCAGGCCACCCAATCGCAGGTCGACACCCAACAGGGCGCGCTGAAGGATCATGACGCGCGTCTGGGCGCGTTGGACAAGACCACCCGCGAAGCGCTTGAGCGCGCCGAGGCGGCCGGCAAGCTGGCCGAGGGTAAGTTCCTCTATTCGATGGTGCTGTCGGACGATTCGGTGAAGTTCCCGGTCGATCGCGCCGCACTCTCGTCGGAAGCCAAGACCCGGTTGATGGACTTCGTGCAAAAACTGAAGGGCGACAACAAGAACGTCTACCTGGAGATCCAGGGCCATACCGACGCCACCGGCTCCAAGGCGCTCAATACCCGCCTGGGCGAAGAGCGGGCCGAGGCTGTACGGCTGTTCATGAACCAGCAGGGCGTGGCCCTGAACCGGATGTCGACGATCTCCTATGGGGACCAGTCGCCGGTGGCCTCGAACAAGAACCACACCGGCCGCGCCCAGAACCGACGGGTCGTGGTGATCGTGCTGGCCTGACGCAGTTATCGGCGTAGGGCGAGCAGGTCGGACCAGCGCCACTCGCCGGTTCCGACGGCCAGCCGGGCCGATCCCGCGGTCTCGTTGAGCGACAGCATGACGAGGCCGCGGACCGACTGCGCGCGACAGGCAGGCGGCGCGAAGGCGATCTCCCACACGATCGCCTCGCGGACAGCGGCGAGGCCCTTGCCGTCCTCGCCCTGGCCGCGAACCCAGTCGCCGTTCCAGACCATCGCGGCCTTTCCCGCCGACCCCGCGAGGGCGGCACGAACCAGCGGATCCTTGCGCAGCGCCATCTGCACCCTGGCGGCCATGTCGCAGACGCCCTCTCCCCCGCCGGAGCCGGAGCCGAAGCCGGCGATGGATGCGCTGGCGATCTGCGCATCGCTCAACTCTGTCCCTGACTCGGCGTCCTCGGTCTCGTCCAGTGGCCTGACAACCCCGTGGGAAGGCCCGTGGGTCGCCTTTGAGCGCGCCGGCTGGGCGTGGACTGGCCGGGCGACAGCGTGACGCGGCTGCGGTCTGGCTGGGGATGGCGACTTCAAGCCGGCCGGGGCAACCTTCGGAATGGGCGAGGGTTCGTCGATCAAGGCGACCACGACAGCCGCAGGTTCGGGTATCGGCGGTGGCTCGGCCCACGTCCAGAGCAGCGCGATCAGGATAGCAAGATGCCCGGCAAAGCTGACGGCGGCGCCCAGCAGGCGGCCTCGTAGGCGCTGATCGCGCGGCTGTCGGGTCATGACGACTCCCGATTGTGAACTCACGCCCCAGTCCACTTGAACTCCGACCCACGCCATAGGACGCTTGGCGCGAAGCGTAGCCTCAAGAGCAATGGTTGCGGCTTCGGTCTGGACAAGCCGCGCGACCCGCCGTTTATCGGCGATCGAGCGACCGCATCCATGACGGTCGCGCAAGGAGAAACGCCCGATGGATCCCGTCCCCAACCTCAGCCGCTCGGTCGCTGGCAAGATCGTCCTGGTCACCGGGGCGGCCAGCGGCATGGGCCGCGCCACGGCCCATGTGTTTGCCAGGGAAGGCGCGAAGGTGGCCGTCACCGACCGTCGCCTGGAGGACGCCGAAGCCGTGGCCGCCGAGATCCGGTCCGAGGGTGGCGAGGCCAAGGCCTGGGCGTTCGATGTCGGCGACGCGGCGACCATCGCTCGGCTGGTCCCCGAGATCGCTGGCCACTTCGGCGGGTTGGACGTGGTCGTCAACAACGCCGGCGTGTCGGGTTTCCGCAAGATCGACGACCCGCGCTATGATGAGATGTGGGACTGGCAGTTCCCGATCCTGCTGGCGGCGCACCAGCGGATCATCCGGGCCGCCCTGCCCTTCCTGCGCCTCTCATCGAGCCCGCGCATCGTCAATATCGCCTCCACCGAGGCGCTGGGCGCCACGGCCATGGACAGCATCTATTCGGCCGCCAAGGCCGGGGTGGCCGGCCTGACACGGGCGCTGGCGGTGGAGCTGGGCCGCGAAGGGATCACGGTCAATTGCGTTTGCCCGGGACCGATCAAGACTGGCATGACCGCCGCCATACCCGACGAGCACAAGACCATCTTCGCCAAGCGCCGCACCGCCATGGGCCGCTATGGCGAGCCGGAGGAAGTGGCGCACATCACCCTCAGCCTTTGCCTGCCGGCGGCGTCCTACATCACCGGGGTGACGATCCCGGTGGACGGCGGAATGATGGCGCGCAACGCCTGAGGCGTCACGGCCCGCCATCGACGCGGATGACCGCGCCGGTGGTGAACGACGAGGCGGGGCTGGCCAGGAACAACGCGGCGGTGACGATCTCCTCGGGACGGCCAGGGCGGCCGAGGGCATTGTTCGATGTCTCCCGCGCCTCCTGCGTCCAGGCGTCGGCGATGTCGGTCAAGAACGGCCCCGGCGATAGGGTGTTGACCCGCACCTTGGGGCCGTATTCCCGGGCGAACGAGACGGTCATGGCGTTCAGCGCCGCCTTGGCGCCGCTGTAGGTCACCGCCCCTGGCAACGGCATCAGCGCGCCGCTGGAGGAGATGTTGATGATGGTTCCACCGTCGCCGTCGGCCATGCGCCGGGCCACCTGCGAGGCGAGATGAAAAGGGCCTTTGAAATTGAGGTTCATGATGCTGTCGAACAGCGCCTCGGTGACCTCGTGCGATGGCACGGAGGGCGACATGCCGGCGTTGTTGACCAGGATGTCGATGCGGCCGAACTCCGCGTAGACGACCTCGACCAGCCGATCCATGTCGGCCCAGCGGCCGGCGTGCACGGCCACGGCCAGGGCGCGGCGGCCGAGCGAGCGGACCTCTTCGGCGGCAGCCTCGCAGGCGTCGATCTTGCGGCTGGCGATGATCACGTCGGCGCCGCGCTCGGCGAAGGCGCGGACCATCCGCAGGCCCAGCCCCCGGCTGCCACCGGTAATCAGGGCAATCTTGCCGGTAAGGTCGAACAGGGGATCTGGGGTCATGACTTCTCTCAACTGACGATATCTTCGCGCACGGTGTCGCGCGCCCACCAGAACAACGCCGCCGAGACCAACACAACCATGCCCGAGATGATCAGCGCCCAGCGCACGCCCTCGCCCTGGCCCATCCCGAACGCCGGCCCGGCCAGCAGGTCGTTAAGCGCCCCGACCGCCATCGGACCCATGCCAAGGCCGATCATATTGACCATGAACAGCATGATCGCGGCGGTTGTGGCCCGGCTCTTCGGGCTGACCACGCTCTGCACGGTGGCATAGACCGGGCCATACCAGAGCGTCTGCAGCAGGGCTGGGAACAGGCCGAGGCTGAGGGCCAGCACCGGGCTCTTCACGGTGTAGATGAAATAGATGAACGGCACCGACGCCAGGGAGGCGATGGCCGGCAGGCTCATATAGGCCCGCTTGTCCCGCGCCGCGGCCCGGTCGGCGAGCCACCCGCCGAGCAAGGTTCCGATCAACGCGCCGCCGCCGGTGGTCGCCGCCCCGCAGAACCCCAGAAACACCAGGGGACCCAGACCGAAGCCCCGGGCCAGCGCCGTCACCTCCGCGCCATGAACCCTCAGGAAGAACGGTATTGAAAACGATCCGTGGCCATAACCCACGAAGGCCAGCAGCCCGGCGGCGATGGCGATCAGCCAGAAGGTGCGCTTGGCGCGCAGTTCGGTCAGTGTCTGGCGGAAGCCGACCTCCGGCTGGGCCAGAGCGGCAAGCGGGGCAGCGATCTGGGCGGCCAGCCGCGCCCGAGGTTCCTTGACGGTCAGGGCGATCACGGCGGCCAGGATCAGCCCCGGCGCGCCCGCCACCATGAAGGCCATGCGCCAGCCGTACGCATCGGCAATGGCGCCGCCGAGGATCATTCCGAGGATGGTGCCGATCGGGACCCCCAGGCAATAGAAAGCCAGGGCCGAGCCGCGACGCTCGGGCGGGGTGATATCGGCGATCAGCGAGTGGGCGCACGGATTGCACCCCGCCTCGCCGAACCCGACCCCCAGACGGGCGAGACCCATCGTGGCGAAACTGGTCGCCTGGCCGCTGAGCACTGTGAACCCGCTCCACAAGGCCATCGAGCCGGCGATGATCAACGGTCGGCTGCGGCGCTCGGCCTGGCGAGCGATGGGTATGCCCAGGAAGGTGTAGAACACCGCGAAGGCGAGACCGGTGAGCATGCCGAGCTGCAGGTTGCTGATTTTCAGGTCGCGCTTGATCGCTTCGGCCAGGATGGTGACGACCTGACGGTCGAGATAGCTGAGGGTGTAGGCGCCGAGCAGCAGCAGCAGGATGTAGCGTTGCGCCGACCTTGTCAGGCCCCCCGCCGCCGCCGTCGCGTGGCCAGGATCGACCCGCCCCGTGACCGGCAATACCGCTATCGTTTCGCTCATGCGTCGCATCCCTGATGCGGTCTTCGCCGCGCCCCTCGAACGCTAGCGGTTCAAATCGCGGGAGGGAAGCGGCATGGATGGCTTATGCGGCTGAGGCTTCACGGAATTTTCGTTGGACGAACGCGCCTCCAGCCCTCAGAGTCGGGTCCGCCGAGAGACCACGGGAGAAACCGGCGCGATGAGTGAACTGGACGAGCTAAAGGTCCATGGCGAAACCAGTGTCGGCTGGTGCGCGGTAACGCCTCCCAACGAGTTCGTGGACGGCGCCGGCGAGCCGGTGGTGTCGAACACAGTATTCGATCCCGACCCCCGAGCGCCGACCAGGCGCGTACATGACGACCCCGAAGTTTGCGCCCTGCGCGACACCCTGCGCCACAGGAACGGCATTCGGGGCGTGGAAATCCTTGAGCCGCATGAGGTGGAGCGGGCGGCGCGAATCTTCTTCCGCGACGGCTTCGTGGTGGTGCGCGACCTTCTGGACCCCGAGCGCCTGGAGCGGTTCCGCGAAGCCAGCGCCCGAACGCTGAAACAGATCCTGGAAATACCGGGAGCGGGCGGGCGAAAATACATCACCGAGTCCGGCAGGCTGCCACATCGCTACAGCTATGGCACCTCTTCGGCCACGCGCCAGTTGCTGCATGATCCGGTCTGGGCCTTGATGATCGACCTGCCCACCACCACGCCGATCCTGGAGCGGATTTTCGGTGGGGAAGGCTATAACGTCGTTGGCGCCGGGGGTGACCTGTGCCTGCCGGGCGCCATCGAATACCAGGCGCTGCATGCCGACTTCCAACCGTTCTGGAAGCTTTCGCCCGAGCGGATCGCGGCGGCGGAGCGGCTCGGGGTCAGGCTTCGGACCCAGGCCGAGACAGGGGAACTCGACAACCAGTCGCGCCAGCTGATCTTCGAGCGTACGCCGCCGCAGGTGACGATCAATTTCCTGATGTCGGACCTGACCTGGGAGAACGGGCCGATCCGCCAGATCGCGGGAACCCAGACCCGGGCCCAGAAGGCCCCGACCCTGGCCGAGGAGCCGGAATGGATGCGGCTTTCCACTCTGGTCGGCGCGCCGGCGGGGGCCGGGGTATTTCGTGACAATCGCGCCTGGCACGGCGCGACACCGAATCTATCCCGAGAAATCCGCGCGATGCCCAACGTGGAATATGGCGCGCCCTGGCTGGACATGACGCCCTATCGGGGAACCCTGCCGCATGAGATCTGGGAGACCCTGTCGCCACGCGCCCAGCGGCTGGCCCAGGCGGTCAAGACCGATCCCGGCGTGTCGCCGCCAGGCGCGGGCGTGATGCATCCGCTGCGCGCGAAGCGGCTGGAAGCCAAGGCGGGTGTCGGCTAGGAAACACGCCATGGCGGGCTTGGTGTCGCCACCACCAGGGAAGGGAAAATCGATGAGAACCTGTTTCGCCGTCGCCGTTGCGGCCTTGACGCTGGCGGGTTTCGCCGCACCGGCGCTGGCCGAAGACCCCTCCGGCCACTGGAAGGTCGTCGGCCACATCGCCGACAAGAATTTTACCCTCGACTGCAAGTTCCAGCAGGCCGGCCAGACCCTGTCCGGCGTCTGCGTCGACGGTCCCACCGGCGATAAGAACATCAAGGGCGGTCGCGGCCACCCGCTGATCAAAGGCCACGCCAACGGCGACCAGATCAGCTGGACCTATGTCTCCACCTATTCGATCTTCAAGTTCAACGTCGACTACACCGGCGCCATCAAGGGCGAGCACGCCTCGGGACAGGTTTCGGCCGCGGGCAAGACCGGCACCTTCACCGCCGACCACCTCGGCTCCTAGGACAGCGACATGGATCGTCTGAAAGGCCGCGTGGCGGTGATCACCGGCGCCTGCTCGGGCATTGGCCTGGGTACGGTGGAGCTGTTCGTGGCCGAGGGCGCGCGGGTGCTGGCGGCCGATATCCAGGGTGACAAGGGCGCGGCCCTGGCCGCCCGGTTCGACGGCCAGGTCGTTTACCAAAACTGCGACGTGATGCTTGAGACCGACATCCAGGCGGCGATGCAGGGCGCGGTCGACGCTTTCGGGCGGCTGGATGTGTTGTTCAACAACGCCGGGGCCGGCGGCTCGCCCCAGACCATCGCCGAGATGACCGGGGACGCCTGGGACTTCAGCCATGACCTGCTGCTTCGGTCCGTGGCCCTGGGCATTCGCCATGCCATCCCGCACATGAAGGCGGTGGGCGGCGGTTCGATCATCAACACCGCCTCGATCGCCGGCACCCAGGCCGGCGCGGGTCCGATCGCCTATTCGGTCGCCAAGGCGGCGGTAATGCACCTGACCCGCTGCGCGGCGGCGGAACTGGGCCGCGACGGCATCCGCGTCAACGCCATCTGTCCCGGCCTGATCCTGACCGAGATCTTCACCCCGGCCGACCGGATACCCGAAGGCCTGGCGAAGATGATCAAGGATTCCATGCGCCAGAACGCCCACAACGCCCAGCCGATCGCCAAACAGGGCCTGCCCGAGGACATCGCCAAGGCCTGCCTGTTCTTCGCCAGCGACGATTCCGAGTTTGTCACCGGCACGTCGCTGCTGGTGGATGGCGGCATGCACACCGGCCCGCGCCACGCCTGGGACCCCGAAGCCAGGGCCGAGCGGACCAAGATGGCCGAGGATCGCCGCGCGGCCTGGGAAGCGGCCCAGGCGGAAGGGGCGCCATGAGCCAGACCGATCCGAAAGACCTGGCCGCCTATGCCGACGACGCCGACGCCTGGTTCAAGGACAACGTGGTCCGCGATCCCGGCTTCATGCTGCCTTTGACTTTCATGGAGGTCGGGACTGACCAGCAGTTCCATTTTCTGCGCGACTGGCAGCACAAGGTTTGGGAGGCCGGCTATCTGGGCGCCGCCTGGCCGGCCGAATACGGTGGCCAGGGCCTGCCGCAGGCGTTTCAGAACGAGGCCACCAAGGCGATGCGCCGCCATGGCGGGCCGATCATGCTCAACGCCATCGGCATCAACTGGACCGGCCCGCTGTTGCTCGATCTGGGCTCCGACGAGCACCGGCAAAAGTATCTGCGGGGCATCCTGTCGGCCGACGACATCTGGTGCCAGGGCTTTTCGGAACCGGAACATGGCTCGGATCTGGGCAACGCTCAGACCCGCGCGGTGCGCGACGGCGACAGCTATGTGGTCAACGGCTCGAAGATCTGGACCACCCTGGGCCGCTACGCGAAATACATGATCCTGCTTTGCCGCACCAACCCGGCCGCGGCGCGCAAATACGACGGCCTGTCGTTCATCCTGACGCCGATGACCGTGCCGGGCGTGCGCACCACGCCGATTCGCAAACTGACCGGCGAGCACGGCTTCACCCAGACCTTCTTCGAAGACGCCCGGGTTCCCGCCGAGGGGCTGGTCGGCAAGGAGGGCGAGGGCTGGAAGGTTGCCATGCGCACTCTGGAATATGAGCGCGGCGCGCGGGGGGGCCAGGCCGGCGGCTATATCGCCGTGCAGTCCGACGCCTGGGACGTGCTGAAACTGGCCAGGCGGATGGACCGGGATGGCGCGCCGGCCCTGGAGGACCCCGCGATCCGCGACAAGATGGTCGAATTCATGATCGAGATCCAGAGCATGGCGCTCTGTCGCCAGCGGATCGCCGTTCCCGCCCTGACCACCGATCAGCCGCTGGGCCTGCCGCTGAGCAGCAAGCTGATGGGCACCGAGTTCAACCGGCGCGTGAACGAGTTCGCCGTCAGCCTGTTGGGCGCGCGCGGCGCCTACTATGTCGGAGACGAGAGCGCCGTGGACGACGGCATCTGGACCCGCGCCTATCTCAACGCCTTTTCAGGCACGATCGGTGGCGGCACCTCGCAGATTCAGCACAACATCATCGGCGAGAACGTGTTGGGGCTACCCAAATGAACGCGCCGGTTCGAGAACTCGGCCGCATCGGCTTCAGCGAGGAGCAGGCCAGCCTGCTCGAGGTGGCGACCGAATTCTGCCGTGAGAAATCCCCGGTGGCCAAGGTCCGGGCGCTGATCGCGGACGAGCTTGGCCACGATCCGGCGCTGTGGCGCGAGATGGCCGAGCTTGGCTGGCTGGGGGTGGCGATTCCGGAGGATTTCGGCGGCGCGGGCCTGAGCCTGGCCGAGGCGGTCCCGATCATGGAACAGATGGGCCGCCGGCTGCTGGGCGGACCGTTCGCTTCCACCACCTTGGCCGCCCAGGCGATCCTGAGCGGCGGGACCGAAGCACAGAAACAGGCCTGGCTGCCGAAACTGGCCACCGGAACGGTCGGGACCCTGGCGCTGGTCGAGGCCGAGGGCGACTGGGCGCTGGACAACATCGGCTGCACGGCGACCGCGGCGGGCGACGGGCGGCTGAAACTGTCGGGCAGGAAATATCTGATCTGTGACGCCGCCTCGGCGTGCGTGATCGTGACCTCGGTGATGTATCGCGGCGCCCCGGCCCTGATGTTGATCGAGACGGACACGCTGCCCGATGGCGCGCTGCGCCGGGAAACGGTGATCGACGAGACCCGCCGCGCCTATGCGCTGGACCTGAACGGCGTCGAGAGACCGGCCAGCGCCCTGCTCGACCCGGAGCGCGCCCGGGCCACGCTGGCGCATCTCCACCTGGCCGCCAATCTGCTGGCGGCGGCCGAGATGTGCGGCGGGACGCAGGCGGTGATCGACTACACCATCGACTACGCCCGCACGCGCAAGCAGTTTGGCCAGCTGATCGGCGCCTATCAAGGCGTCAAGCACCCACTTGTCGACGCCTATGTGAGTTACGAACAGGCCCGCTCGCACCTCTATGCCGCCGCCCATTGTTTCGGTGAACAGGGGACCGGCGAGATCGCCACGCGGATGGCCAAGGCGACGGCCGACCAGGCGTTCTCGTTCGCCTCCGACCGCGCGATCCAGTTTCACGGCGGCTTTGGTTTCACCTATGACTGCGACGCTCACCTCTATCGCCGCCGCGCCATCTGGCACGCCTCGCAATATGGCGACGCTGGCTATCACAAGAAGAAGCTAGCCGAGCTGCTGCTCTGAAGCCGGAACACACGGAGGACACCGATGACCGCCCTGCACTTCCAATCGGCGACCGCGATCGCCAGGGCCATCCGCGACGGCGAGATCACCGCGCGCGGCGCCCTTGAGCATTTTCTCGACCGGGTGGACCGGTTGAACGGGCCGATCAACGCGGTCGTGGTTCAGGACCGCGACGGCGCGCGAGCCCGGGCCGACGACGCCGACGCCGCGCGGGGGGCCGGCGCGCCGCTTGGGCCGCTGCACGGCGTGCCGATGACGATCAAGGAGAGCTATCAGTTCGCCGGCACGCCGACGACCTATGGCATCCCGCAGTTCAAGGACAATGTGACCCAGAGCACGGCCCTGGCCATCCAGCGGCTGGCCGCCGCCGGGGCCAATGTGTTCGGCAAGACCAATGTGCCGATCCGGCTGGCCGACTTCCAGAGCTACAACGACATCTACGGGGTGACCAACAACCCGTGGGACATCGGCCGCACGCCGGGCGGTTCGTCGGGCGGATCGGCGGCGGCGCTGGCGGCCGGTCTGACCGGCCTGGAGATGGGCAGCGACATCGGCGGCTCGATCCGCAATCCGGCCCATTTTTGCGGCGTGTTCGGCCACAAACCGACCTGGGGTCTGGTTCCACCCCGGGGTCACGTGCTTGACGACTCGGTCAGTCCCACCGACATCTCGGTGGTCGGTCCCCTGGCCCGTTCGGCCTTCGACCTGGAAGCGGCGCTGCGGCTGGTGGCGGGACCGGACGAGATCGAAAACCCTGGCCTGAAGATCGACCTGCCGACGCTCGAAGGGCCTCTCTCTAACTTGAAGATCGGGATCTGGGCCTCGGCCGACCCGTTCTGTCCAACATCCTCGGCCGTGGGCGCGCGGGTGCAGGCGGTGGCCGACGCCCTGGCGAAGGCCGGCGCGAAAGTCGACGACAAGGCGCGTCCGGACTTCTCGCCCGAACACAGCCACACGGTGTTTATGGCTTTGCTGTCGGCGGCCATGGCCGCGCGCCTACCCGACGAGGAGTTCAAGCGCCGGATCGCCCAGGCCGAGCGAGCCGCGCCCGACGACAACAGCCCCGCCACGGTCCAGGCCCGCTGGCAGACTCTGCGCGTACGCGACTGGGCGACCCAGAACGAGGCGCGCAACAAGCTGCGCTGGGCGTGGCGGCGGTTCTTCAACGACGTGGATTTCCTGATCACCCCGGTGATGCCGGTCACCGCCTTCCCGCACGACCACGGCCCCGAGGGCTCGCGGACGGTCGATATCGACGGCCGCAAGGTCCCCTATTTCAACCAGACCTTCTGGGCGGGCCTGGCCGGCGTCGCCTATCTGCCGGCCACGGTGTTCCCGGCCGGAGTCGCCAAGGACGGCCTGCCGGTCGGGCTGCAGATCATCGGGCCTGCGTATGGCGACCTGCGCACGATCCAGCTGGCCCAGCGGCTGGAGCAGCTGGGTTTCGGTTTCGTCGCGCCTAAGGGGTACGAATAGGGCGCTGGCCGGCTGAAGCGGGTCGCCCAGCTGGAGCCCCCTCCACCACCTTCGGTGGTCCGGTCGGTCGCATGCGACCTCCACCCCCAAGGGGGGAGGAGAAGCACATCTCCGACCTTGTTTTCTCTTCCCCCTCTGGGGGAAGTCCCGCCGACGGCGGGGATGGGGGCTCGCCGGGAGGGTCAACAGCGCCGACGCCGGGGGTCGGCGGCAGCCATACCTCGGCCTGCCAGCGGTCCCAGGGCGGCGTGATGCGGAGGTCGGCGCAGATGCGCTCCACCAATCCGCGCAGCTCCAGGCTGTCCAAATCCACACAGGCCGGCTCGAAGCTGATGCTGACGGCTTCGCGCCGGGCGGCCGCCGTGACCCGCTCCCCGATATCCTTTTTGCCGACCTCCTCGTTGCGGGCGTCTTCGCCGCGCGCCGCGCGCCGGGCCTCGGCGGCCTCGCGAGCCCGGTCGCGGCGAGCGGCGAGCCTCTCGGCTGCAAGCTCGGCCTTGGCCCTGGAGGCGGCGATCTCTTCGGCCGTGCAGGCGCGCAGGGCGCGAAGACCCCGCAGCGCCCGCTCAAGCCGCTGGCTCAAGGCTATGGCCCTCTGGACGGCGCCGGCGAAACGGCAGAAGTCTTTGACGATCGACACGCACCGGTCGCCGAGGCTCGCGCCGCCGCCGTTTACACTGTGCAGAAGCCCATGGGTCATCGCAAAGCCGACCCGTATCAGCTCGCCGAGCACGCAAAGCCACCATTCCCCCTTGGCGAGGTTGGCGTCTACAGCGGCCAGATCGGTCGAGGCGTCGGACATGAAGAGAGCGTATGTGATTGCAATATGCAAGTCAATGGGATTTTTCGCGGCCCGCTGCAAGGTCGATCAGCGCGGATGTCGCGGATGTCAGAAGTCGGACAAGAGGCCAAATGGCGCCATCGGCCCGAAATGACTTTGGCTTCACCGCTACCCGCGCCGACGGCGGGTCGGGCCGCGAAGGTCCGTCTCCCACCCTCCTCCGCCGCTCGGAATGTCCACTCCAGGGCATGCGGCGCCGGGTCGACGGCTATCGGCAGCCATGGCCTGGAGTCGCCCAGCTTGGTTCGGGAGGCCTTGTGGTCAGCCGCCTGCCCGTGTCCGGCAAAGGGCTTCGAAACCACCATGGCCTCGGCCACCGCATAGGTCTTCATCGCTCAGTTTCGCCGGCCTGCCGGGCGGCTGGCAAGGCCGATGGATCCATGCCGAACAACCTGGTCGGACGCTGAAGCCAAGCGGGTGTCCGGCCAGGCGATTTCGTCCGACGGGGCTCTGGTCTGAACTACTGGCGCAGGGTCACGCGCAGGTAGCCGAACTGCCCCGGCACGTCGTAGGTCGTGGGGTCGTAGTTCGGACCCGTGCAGCTGTAGCAAGCGGGGGGGTTCTGGTCGAAGATGTTGTTGACCCCGATGGTGAACTCGACCTTGTGCTTGAGCACGGCCGGGGTCAGGCTGAACCGAAGATCGCCGTAGAAGGTGTTTCCCAATCGATTGCCGGCCACGACGGAGGTTTCCACGACATGGTCGATATAGCGGCCCGTGAAGGCCGCACCGAAGTCGCCGAACTGCCAGTCGATGACGCCCGTACCCTTGAACCCCGGATAGGATTGATCGGGGAACCCGCGCGTCGTGCCCGCATAATCCGTTGTCGTGAAGCCGACCGCCGCGGGGAAGGTCTCCGCATAGTCGATCAGGAAGTTACCGTTCAACGACAGGCCGACATAGCCGAGTTGGGTCTTGGGCGTGCGGTAGTTGAACGTGACGTCGACGCCCCGCGTGCGGATCTGACCAATGTTCTGAAGTGTCGCATTGATGCGCTGAATCAGGCCGTTCGGCGTCCGTGTAATGGCCCCGCAGCTGAGCGCGTCGGCCGAGAATGCGCAGCGGCTGAGGGTGAGTTGGGCGTCCGTTGGAGCGATCGCGTTGGACACCTTGATATCGTAGTAGTTGGCCTCCAGGCTGAGCTGGCTGGCGTAGCCCGAACCGCGCGCCCAAGCCGGCGCGTAGACCGCACCGAACAGGAGGGTCTCTGACGTCTCCGGCTTGAGCCGCGCGTTGCCACCGGTCAGGACCGCAAGCTGCCCGCCGGTCGGCTCCGCGTAGCTGCCGTTCGCCGGGACGCCGTTGGCGGTGCAGTTGGCGCGGACCGTCGCCGAGGACTGATAGGGCGATCCCGGCACGTTCGTGCAGGGATCATCGATCGGCGCGTCGGCCCGCGAGGCGGCGCCGTACAGCTCACCGATGGCCGGCGCGCGGAACCCCGTGGCGTAGCTGCCCCGCAGCAGCAGGTCGGGGACGGGTTTCCACAAGCCAGTGGCGGTATAGGTCGTGCTGGCGGAACCGGTCGAATAGTCCGCGTAACGGACCGATCCGTCGGCTTCCAGGGACGATACGAACGGGACGTCCTTGACGAGCGGAACGCGGACTTCGCCATAGACCTCGTTGGTGTTGTAGTGGCCGGACGCGGGCTGGGCGGGGATGTCCGCCCCCAACCCGGCGACGATGACCGGATCGGGATTGAAGCTGCCGAACTGGTAGCGGTGCTCGTAGCCCATGGCGATGCCCAGCGGGCCGGCCGGCAGGTCGATCAGGTCGCCGCTGAGGTTCAGCGTGTAGTCGTAGAGCTCCTGACGGCTCTCGTCGTGTTCGGTGAAGGCGACGAAGTGCAGCATCGCCTGGCTGATCGAGCCGGCGCCGCCGAAGAGATCGAACGGCACGCACGGCGCGGTGCAGGCGGCGACCGGGCCGAGGGCCTGTGCCAGCTTCGCCGCGTTGACGTTGCCGGTGAACGTCTGGCGCGCGTCGTTGAAGCCGGCCCGGGCGTTGGCGTCCCAGAAGAACTTGTGGCCGTTGAACAAGAACGAGCCGTCCAGGGTCGCGGTGACGCTCCGGGTGTCGACATGCTGGGAATAGGTGCGCTGCCCGTTCTCGACCAGGCGGCGGGCGATGAAGGAGTAGTTCGCCGGCGGCTGCCCGGCGCCTCCCGCCGACAGCTCACCGAATGGATTGTAAGGGTTGGTCGCGTCGATGCTGATCGTATCGAGCAGGTTGCCGTTGCCGGCGTCGGGACCGATGAACAAGGGCAGGAACGCCGCCTGGTTCTGCGAATTCCGCCGGCTGTATTCAGCGTTGACCCGCAAGGTGATGTTGTCGCTCAACTCACGCTTGACACTGATCCAACCACCGAACCGCTCGGATGGGGTCAGAAAATAGTTGAGCGGCGCAAAATCGAAGCGGTCGGCCGACGTGAACGCCTTGAAATCGCTAGCCGCGCCGGTCGGGTCGAGGGGATCGTAGTGCGGCCGCCCGGCAACGGGGCCGTTCTTCAGCGTCAGGCTGCCCGCCGCTCCGGGGATGCCGACGAAGCGACCGTTGGGCGTCGCGCTGCTGCACCCGCCGATGGGGTCGGAGCAGCTGGTCTGAAACGGGTTGGGGTATTGGGAGGTCGAGCGGTTGGCTGTCCTGACCGCATCCTGGTTGACGTAACTGGCGCCAAACACGATCGAGGTCTTCGGCAGCCTGAGACCGTAGCTGGCGTTGTAGTCCTGGGTGAAGCCGTCGCCCTGGCGAAAGGCGCCGGTCTGAGCCGAAAGTTGCAGGCCTTGCTGCGACGACTTGGTGATGATGTTGACGACGCCGGCGAGCGCGTCCGAGCCATACAGCGGCGACTGGCCCGACTGCAGCACCTCGATCCTGTCGATCGAACTGAACGGGATCGTGTTGAGATCGACCGTCGAGGGAATGCCGCTGGCGCTCGC
>JAYVYH010000167.1:0-19638 GCA_043784385.1 Caulobacteraceae bacterium
CCTGGCCGACGATGAGGAAGTCTATGAGGGCGACGCCGCCCAGATCGTGGTCGAAATCAAGGAACTGCTCGATTCCAGAATCCGCCCCGCCGTGGCCCAGGACGGCGGTGACATCCTGTTCGCCAGGTTCGAGCCCGACACCGGCGTTGTTTGGCTGCATATGCGCGGGGCCTGCGCCGGCTGCCCGTCGTCGGCGGCCACGCTGAAGGCCGGCGTCGAGAACATGCTGCGCCACTACGTCCCCGAAGTGACCCGGGTCGAGCAGGCCGTCTAAGCCGCCTCCAACTTCACTCCAAGGATACCGCCCGATGACCGAACGCCTCGCGGATTCAGCGCTCGACCAGCTGTTTCGTATCGCGCGCAGCCACAACGGCTGGAGGACCGATCCCCTGCCCGGGGCCATCCTGCGCGAGCTCTACGAACTCGCCAGGTTGGGGCCGACGGCGGCGAACACCAGTCCGGCCCGCTTTGTCTTCGTGACCAGCGCCGAGGCCAAGGAAAAGCTGGCGTCGGTGTCCTCGGGCAATAACCAGGCCAAGATCAAGACCGCGCCCGCGACCGTGATCATCGGCTATGACATGGATTTCCCGGAGCATATGGAGACGCTTTTTCCCCACGTTCCCGGCGTCAAGGGGTGGTTCAGCGACCCGGTGGCGGCCGAACAGACGGCTTTTCGAAACAGTTCGCTGCAGGGCGCTTATTTCATCGTGGCGGCGCGTTCGCTTGGGCTCGACTGCGGCCCGATGTCCGGCTTCGACAACGGCAAGGTCGACGCTCTGTTTTTCGCGGGCACGAAAATCAAGTCCAACTTCATCTGCTCGATCGGCCACGGCGACGGGACCAACATGTTTGATCGCCTGCCGAGGCTCAGCTTTGAAGACGCCTGCAAGATTGTCTGACCGTAAAGCCTTAGCCCCGTGATCCTGCTGGCGCTGGACACCTGCCTGACGGCCTGTTCGCTGGCGTTGAGCCGGGATGGCGAGCCGATCGCCTGGGCAAGCGAGCCCATGGCCCGGGGGCATCAGGAACGCCTGGCGCCGATGGCGCGCGACCTGATGGCTTCGCGGGGCTTGGCCTTCGCCCAGATCGATCGGATCGGCGTGACGGTCGGGCCGGGCTCATTCACCGGCCTGCGGGTCGGGCTGGCCTTCGCCAAGGGCTTGGCGCTCGCGCTGACGCGTCCGTGCGTTGGCGTGGGTGTACTTGAGGCCCTGGCCGCCAGCATCTCGGGCGCGGGTCCCACGGCCGCGGTGATCGACGCCGGGCGTGGGCGCGTCTACCTTCAGCTGTTCGACGCCGGCGTATCGCTCAGCGGCCCGGACATACTGACCCTGGATCTTGCCGCCGGCCGGTTGGTCGGGGTTTTTCCATCCGGCCGAATGGTGGTTACCGGACCGGGCGCCCGCCTGCTAATCGGGGCGGCGCCTTTCGCGACACTGGACGAAACCGCCACGCCCGATCCCAGGGTGGTAGCGCAATTGGCGGGCCTGGCGCCCTCTGCTCCGCCCCGGCCGCTTTATCTGCGCCCACCGGACGCCAAGGTGAAGGCGGCGTGATCGGGATTCGTCCGGCGGGGATCGAGGCCTGCCCGGCGCTCGCGGACATCCACCGCCAGGGATTCGACCCAGCCTGGTCGGCTGAGGAGATCCGGTCGCTGATGGATGGCCTAGGGGCGTTCGCCTTCAGCGCCGGCCCCGAGACGTCTCCGGCGGGTTTTGTACTATACCGGATCACGGCCGACGAAGCGGAAGTGCTGACCATCGCCACCCGGCCCGACCACCGTCGGCAAGGCGTGGCCTCGGCCCTCCTGGACACCGCCCTGGCCGCCGCCCTGGCAAGCGGCGCGGCGTTGATGTTTCTCGAGGTGGCGGTGGACAATCTCGCCGCCCTCGCCCTCTATCGCTCGCGCGGATTTGAGCCGGTCGGCGGGCGGCCGGGCTACTATTCGCGGCCCGGTGGGCCGATCGACGCGATGATCATGAGGGTCGATCTTAACAGATGATGCTTCGCCCCCTATGATAGAGCCTGCTGCCTGGAGTCGCCCGTTGGATCGCCTGGAAAAACTCTGCGTCGAGAAGGGAATGCGCATGACCGAACAGCGCCGCGTGATTGCGCGCGTGCTGTCGCTGGCCAGCGATCATCCCGATGTGGAGGAGTTGCACCGCCGCGCCCACGCGGTGGACCCGCACATCTCGATCGCCACGGTTTATCGCACAGTGCGCCTGTTCGAAGAATCGGGAATCCTCACCCGGCATGATTTTCGCGATGGCCGGTCCCGCTATGAGGAAGCCAGCGAAAGCCACCATGATCACCTGATCGACATGAAAAGCGGCGCGGTGATGGAATTCGTCGATCAAGAGATTGAAGCCCTGCAGACGGCGATCGCCAAGCGCATGGGCTACCGGCTGGTGGATCACCGCCTTGAGCTCTACGGCGTTCCCAGCGATGACTGAGCTTCCAAAGAAGCGCCTGTTCATCAAGACCTATGGCTGCCAGATGAACGTTCACGATAGTGAACGCATGGTCGATGTGCTGCGTCCCCTGGGCTACGAAGTCTCCACCAATGCCGAGACTGCCGATCTGGTGGTGCTTAACACCTGCCACATTCGCGAAAAGGCCACAGAAAAAGTCTATTCCGAACTGGGTCGTGTCAAGGCGATGAAACTTGCCCGCGTCGCGGCGGGGCAAGAAATGCTGGTCGCCGTAGCCGGTTGCGTCGCTCAGGCAGAGGGCGCCGAGATCATGAATCGGCAGACCGCCGTGGATCTGGTGATCGGACCGCAGAGCTATCACCGCCTGCCCGAACTGATCGCCCGCGCGCACCGCTCACGTGGCGAGCGTCTGGCCGCCGATTTCGAGGCAGAAGAGAAATTCGATGCTCTGCCGATCCGGAGCCGGGCTCCGGGCGTCACGGCCTTCCTTACCGTGCAGGAAGGTTGCGATCGGTTCTGCACCTTCTGCGTTGTGCCCTATACGCGAGGCGCGGAGTTTTCGCGGCCGGCGGCGGCGATCGAGGCCGAAGCGCGCGCCCTGGCCGAGAAAGGCGTTGTCGAAATCACCCTATTGGGCCAGAACGTCAACGCCTATCACAACGACCAGGGTGGCGGCCTCGCGGCGCTGATCCGGCGGCTAGCGCGCATCCCGGGCCTGGCGCGACTGCGCTACACCACCAGCCATCCGGCCGACATGGATGACGCCCTGATCGCCGCCCATGGTGAGGTCGAGGCGCTGATGCCCTATCTGCATTTGCCGGTGCAGTCGGGTTCGGACCGCATTCTGAAGGCGATGAACCGCGCCCATACCGTCGACAGTTTCCTGCGTATCCTCGAAAAAGTCCGCGCGGCGCGGCCCGATATCGCGTTGTCCTGCGATTTCATCGTCGGCTTTCCAGGCGAAACCGCCGCGGACTTCGAGGCCACGATGGCGCTGATCCACGAAGTAGAATTCGCCAGCGCCTTTTCCTTCAAATACTCGCGCCGGCCGGGCACTCCGGCCTCGGCCATGCCGGGGCAGGTGGACGAAGCGGTCAAGACCGAACGTCTCGCCCGATTGCAGGCGGTGCTGGAAACCCAGCAACGCGCCTTCAACACGCGCCAGATCGGCCGTGCCCTGCCGGTACTGTTTGAAAAGCCGGGTCGCCATCCCGGCCAGGTGATCGGGCGCAGCCCGTATCTGCAGGCGGTGCATTGCGAGGGTGACCCGAGCCTGATCGGCACTATAGCGTCGGTCCAGATCATCGCCTCGGCCCATAACAGCCTGACCGGACGGCGTGTCGCGACGAGCGCTCCGCAGCCGGCGTGGGAGACCGCTTGAGGCGCCCCCCTTCCGAATTCCTGCCCCTGGCGGATGACGCCGTGCGCGCCGTGGCCGGCCCGGCCGGTCGCCATGCCGCTCTGATCGAAGACGCTTTCAGTGTCTTGGTCGAGACCCCCGGCGGAGGGGTGTCGCTGAATGGTGACGCCGATGCGCGGCGGAGCGCCAAACTGGCTATTGCGACCCTCGCCGGCCGGGTGGCGTCCCGTCTGGAGGTCTCGACAGCCGATGTGCGCGTGGCGATCGATCAAGCCCGCTCCGGCACGCCAGGCGCCGCCGCGACGGCCGCGCGGCGCGGGCTGGTTGCGGCCAAGACCGCGGCACAGGCGCGCTATCTCGAGGCGCTAGGGAACCATGACCTGGTGTTCGGCCTTGGACCAGCCGGCACGGGCAAGACCTTCCTAGCGGTGGCCCACGGGGCCAATCTGCTGCGCTCCGGGGCCGTGGAACGGCTGGTGGTGACTAGGCCAGCGGTGGAGGCCGGCGAGCGTTTGGGCTTCCTGCCCGGCGACCTGACTGAGAAGGTCGATCCCTACATGGCCCCGGTCTGGGAGGCGATGTCGACCATCCTGGGCGCGGAGGCCCTGCGCAAGCGGCGCGAGCGCGGAGAGATCGAGGTGGCCCCGATCGCCTTTATGCGCGGCCGAACCCTGTCCCACGCCTTCGTGATCGTCGACGAGGCGCAGAACACCACCCGGCTGCAGATGAAGATGGTGCTGACCCGCCTCGGCGAGGGATCCAGCATGGCGGTCACCGGCGATCCCAGCCAGATCGACCTGATCAACACCAGTGACTCCGGCCTGGCTCACGCGGTTTCGATCCTCGACGGTGTCGAGGGTGTGGCGGTCTCACGCTTCACCAGCGCCGATGTGGTGCGACACCCCCTGGTGGGCCGGATCGTCGAGGCCTACGACGCCGACGCCGCCAGACGATCGCGATGAGCAATCAACCATCGCGCGAAGTGGATGTGGAGATCGAGTCAGAGGCCTGGACCCGGGCGGCGCCGAGCGCCGAAGACCTGGCGCGCGAGGCCGCTCTCGTCGGCCTGGGGACCGAGGCCGGCGCGGTGGTCATACTGCTCACCGATGACGAAAGCCTTCGCGATCTGAATCAACGCTTTCGAGGCAAGGACGCAGCGACCAATGTGCTCGCCTTCCCCGCGCCGCCAAACCCCGACGGCCATCTGGGCGATATCGCGCTGGCCTTCGAAGTTTGCGAACGCGAGGCTCTCGCCCAGGCCAAGCCCCTGGCCGATCACCTCAGGCACCTTGTGATCCACGGCGTACTGCATTTGCTGGGGCATGATCATCAGGACGAGGACGAGGCCCGGGTGATGGAAGCCCTGGAGACCCAGCGCCTGGCGGTCCTCGGGGTTCCCGACCCTTATCGGTTTGAGGCTGCGTCCAGTGGTTGAGGAATCACCGCCGCCGGCCGAACCGCGCAAGCGGCCCAACGCCTCCCTTGGTCGGCTGCTGTCGGCGCTCGGATTCTACGGTTCGCGCCGGGCCGCGGATCGCGAGGGCGACCCCTCCGCCGAGACCCTGGCTGGGGCCGCGTTGCGAAGCCAAGCCGAAGCCTTTCAGACTATCAGCGTAGGCGACGTGATGACGCCGAGAGCGGATATTACCGCGGTTGAGCTTTCGACCTCCATGCATGCGGTGGTGGCTGCCTTCGCCGACAGCGAACACTCCAGGTTGCCGGTCTACAAAGAGACCCTCGACGATCCAGTGGGGGTGGTCCACCTCAAGGACGTGTTCCGTATCCTGGCGGCGGAGGGCGGGACTGAAACGATCGACGGAGAGGTGCTGACCCGGATCAAGCGACCGACCCTCTATGTGCCACCCTCCATGCGCGCCGCCGATCTTCTGGTCCGCATGCAGGCCAGCCGGATTCACATGGCCATGGTCATCGACGAGTTCGGCGGGGTCGACGGGATTGTCACCTTGGAAGATGTCATCGAGGCCGTGGTCGGCGAGATCGACGACGAGCATGACGAGGCCGCCGCCACCCAGATCGTCGCCCGGACGGGCGGTGTGTTCGAGGCTGATGGACGGGCGCCGCTGGAGGTCCTGGAAGCGGCCCTTGGCCAGACCCTTTCGGATCCTGATCTCGAGGAGGATATCGACACCGCCGCCGGCCTAGTCACGGCCCTGGCGGGACGCGTGCCGCAGCGAGGCGAAGTAATCGCCCACCCGGGAGGACTGGAGTTCGAGATCACCGACGCCGATCCCAGGCGGGTAAAGCGCATGCGGATCCGCCCGGCGACCAAGATCGCGCCTTAGATCACAATGTCCGAATCCCAGTTTCCGATCCGTTCGCCCGTGCTGCTGACGGGCACGCGGGTCCTAGCCGTGGTCGCCGGCGTTCTGGCGGCGATGGCTCAGCCGCCCTGGGGGTTTTTGCCCGGCTTGCTGGGTTACGGCCTGTTGTTTCGCCTGGTCGACCTGCTTGGAAGCCGGGTCCGCTGGCGATCGGCTTTCGCCCTCGGATGGCTGGCGGGCTGCGGCTACTTCATCATATCCGTGGCTTGGCTGGCGCAACCTTTCCAAATCGACGCCGAGGCTCAGGGCTGGATGGCGCCGTTCGCGGTGATCCTGATGGCTATGGTCTTGGCCCTGTTCTGGGGCGTCGCGGCGATGGCCTATCGCCTGCTGGCCGGACGGGGCCTGCGCCGGGTGTTGCTGTTCGCCGGGAGCTTGGCCCTGGCGGAGTGGGCGCGGGGCCATTTGCTAACGGGTTTTCCCTGGGACCTGCCCGGCGAGGCCTGGCGCGCCGGATCGGCGCCGTCCCAGACCGCCGCCCTGGTCGGCGCCTATGGCCTGACGTGGATCACCCTGGTGGCCGCCGCCGCCCCCTTCACGGCTTTCGACGGCCCCAGAGGCCGCCGGATGGCCGTGGGCGGCCTGGGGCTGGTTGCGGTTCTGTATGCGTTCGGCGCGGCGCGGTTGGCCGGCGCCCCGCCGACGAGCCCAAAGGCGCCGTGGATCAGGATCGTCCAGGCCGACGTCAAACAGGAAAACAAATACGACCAACGCCTGTTCTCCAGCATCGTCAGCCGATATGTCACGCTGTCAGCGCGGTACGCGTCCAGGCAGCCGGACATTATCATCTGGCCCGAGGGAGCGATCCCGGCGGCCCTGGAAGAGTATCTGGGAGCCGGCGCCTGGACGCGGGACGCCATCGCCGGCGCGCTCAAACCCGGCCAGACCTTGATCCTTGGCGGCTATCGGTTCGGCACACGCGGCGACGGTCTGCCAATCACTTTCAACAGCTTGGCGGTATTGAAGCCCGTGGCCGGGGGGCTGAAAATCACCGGTGTCTATGACAAATACCGCCTGGTGCCGTTCGGCGAGTTCATGCCCTTCGACCGTGTGGCGACCCGCTGGGGAATCAAGCAATTTGTGCATGTCGGCGATGGCTTCACGCCGGGTCCACCGCCCCAACCCATGCGGCTGGAGGGCCTGCCGCCGGTCCAGCCCCTGATCTGCTACGAGAGCCTGTTTCCGGGCTTCACCCGCGAGGGTGAGATGGCCACTGGTCTGCGCGCGGCCTGGATCGTCAACATCTCCAATGACGCCTGGTTCGGGCGCGGCATGGGGCCTCGTCAGCACCTGAACATCGCCAGCTATCGCGCAATCGAGGAGGGACTGCCAATGATCCGCGCCACGCCCACCGGCATATCGGCCATCATCGACGCCTATGGCCGGGTGGCGCGCGGCCAGAGCCTTAAAACCGGCGATTTCGGGGTGCTCGACGCACCCCTGCCCCCCGCCCTGGCGCCGACGCTCTATAACCAATATGGCGACACCGCCTTTTTCCTAATGATCCTGCTGTCGTTCGCCGGCGCAGCCCTGCCCGACCGGGCCGGACTCCGGCGCTGACGCTCATGGATTCTTCCCATCCCCCGATCCGCACCTTCGGACGCAGTCGCTCGCGCGTGATAAAGCCGCGCCAAGCGGCGCTGATGACCAGCCTGCTGCCAGATGTGGTGATTCCCGATGGCCCTTTCGATCCCCGGACCCTCGCTCCCGAGTCAACGGAGATCTGGCTGGAAATCGGGTTTGGCGGCGGCGAGCATCTCGCGGCCCAGGCCGCGCGGCGGCCGGACATCCTCAGTTTCGGGGCCGAGCCTTTTCTCAACGGCGTGGCCAGCGCCCTGCGGCACATCGAGGAAGCCGGCCTGACCAATATCCGCCTCCACGCCGGCGACGCCCGTGGCCTGATGGCCAATCTGCCCGATGCCTGCCTTGATCGCCTGTTCATCCTGTTCCCCGACCCCTGGCCCAAGGCCCGTCACAACAAACGCCGGCTGATCCAACCCGACTTTATCGAAGCGGCGGCCCGTCTGATGAAACCCGGCACGATCCTGAGATTCGCCACCGATTGGGCCGACTATGCCGACCAGTCCCTGGAGATGTTTCGAAAATCCCCGCGTTTTGTCTGGGTGGCCGAGTGCGCCGACGACTGGCGCTTGCCTCCGGCCGACCATGTCACCACGCGTTATCAGGAAAAGCGCCTCGGCGACTGCGACCCGATCTGGCTTGAATTCCGGCGGGTTGATCATGTCAAATACGCGACTTGAAAAAATAGACCGGGCCGCGACAATTAGTCCAGGCTACGAATCTGTATATTTGCACCAAACATTAAACAGGCAGCCGGTCAAAGCCTCAACGGGCTGCTAGCGGGTCGCGGCGCATGGGTTCGCGCCTCGGATAGAAGTCTAGGGAAACGCCATGGTTGAATTGCAGGCAAACAACGCCAACGGTGATAGCGGCATCGGCCTTTCGGCCCTCACCCTGAATGATTCGTTTGGCAAGCCGCCGCTTAAACGTCGCGCCAAGGACATCATCCCCTCGATCGGTCTGCTGGCCATGGCCGTCGTGCTGACCGCCATGGTGTTCATCGTCAAAGACCCAAGGTGGATCAAATGGGTTGTCGGCCTGGTGTTGGCGTTCAATATTCTGGTGGCTGCGCGGGTCGCACTTTCTAAGGCGTCACGGCCGCCGATGTTCCAAATCTAGCCGGAAAATTGCGAACACCGCGAGAGGGGGCCGCGACCATAATCCGCCATGGCTTTCGCCGCGGCTCGATTTTTCCGGCTATCCGTTGCACAATGCGGCCAAATGAAATTCCTCGACCAGTGCAAGATCTTCATCCGCTCCGGCGACGGCGGCGCCGGCGCGGTTTCGTTTCGACGGGAGAAATTCATCGAATATGGCGGGCCGGACGGCGGTGACGGTGGCCGGGGGGGCGATGTGTGGATCGAGGCCGTGGAAGGGCTGAACACCCTGATCGACTATCGCTACCACCAGCATTTCAAGTCCGGCACCGGTGGACATGGCATGGGCCGCAATCGCACCGGCGCCGGCGGCGCCGACGCGACCCTGCGCGTCCCGGTCGGCACCCAGGTGTTCGACGAGGATCAGGAAACACTGATCACGGATCTCGACCAGGCCGGCATACGGGTTCGCCTGGCGGCGGGGGGAAACGGCGGTTTCGGCAATGCCTATTTCAAGGGTCCGATCAATCAGGCCCCGAAACGGGCCAATCCCGGCTTGGTGGGCCAGGAGTCGTGGATCTGGCTGCGGCTGAAGCTGATCGCCGACGTGGGTCTGGTCGGCCTGCCCAACGCCGGCAAATCCACCTTCCTGGCCGCCAGTTCGGCCGCGACGCCCAAGATCGCCGATTATCCCTTCACCACCCTGACCCCGAACCTGGGGGTGGTTGATCTGTCGACCAACGAGCGGTTCGTGATTGCCGATGTGCCGGGTCTGATCGAGGGCGCCTCCGAGGGCGCGGGCCTGGGGACCAGGTTCCTGGGCCATCTGGAACGGACCGCCGTGCTGATCCACCTGATCGACGCCACTCAGGAAAAGCCCGTCGCCGCCTGGCGCACCATCCGCAAGGAACTGGCCGCCTATGGCGAAGGGCTGGAGGACAAGGCTGAACTGATCGTCCTCAACAAGATCGACGCCCTGGACACGGAGGCCCGCGCCAAGGCCGCCAGGGCGATAAAGCGGGCATCGGGCGTCAAGCCCTTCCTGATCTCGGCGGTGTCGGGAGAGGGGGTTCGCGACCTGCTACGGGCCGCCCACGGCAAAATCCGCGAACGGGACGCCCCAAAGGAGCCGGCCGGCGGGTCGAGCGGCTCGGAGTCCTGGCGGCCGTGACCGCCCTGATCAATGCGCGCCTGATCGTGGTCAAGGTCGGGTCCGCTCTGCTGATAAGCGCCAAGACCGGCCTCGTGGACCGCGCCTGGCTGGCGGCCTTCGCGGCCGACGCCGCGCGGTTGCGAGCCAGGGGCCAAAAACTGGTGGTGGTGTCCTCCGGCGCCGTGGCCCTGGGCCGCGCGCGTCTGAAGCTTCCCAGGCGAGCCCTGGCCCTGGCCGAGAAACAGGCCGCCGCCGCCGCCGGTCAATCGTTGCTCATGCGCGCCTGGGAGGAAGCGCTGGAGCCCTTCGATCTTCGGGCGGCGCAGATCCTGCTGACGCCAGACGACACCGAGGTCCGCCGCCGGTTCCTCAACGCCCGGGCGACCCTGGAGACCCTGCTGGCCCTCGGCGCGGTAGCGGTGGTCAACGAGAATGACACGGTGGCGACCGAGGAGTTGCGCTACGGCGACAACGATCGGCTGGCCGCGCGGGTGGCCCAGATGGTCGGGGCCGACCTGCTGGTGCTGCTGTCGGACGTAGATGGGCTCTACACGGCCGACCCTCGGACCGACGCCGGGGCCGAACATATCCCCTGGGTCGGAACCCTGACCCATGAGATCGAAGCCATGGCCGGAGGCGCCAATCTGGTCGACGGCCTGGGAACCGGTGGCATGGCGACAAAGCTGGCGGCGGCCCGGATCGCCGCAGGAGCGGGTTGCGCCACCCTGATCACTCTCGGCCGCCGCGCCGCGCCGCTGGCGGCCGTAGAGCATGGCGCCCGCGCCACCCTGTTCGCCGCCGCCGAGACACCCTCGGCCGCGTACAAGGCCTGGATCGCCGGATCTCTGACCCCTCAAGGCGTGCTGATCGTGGACCACGGCGCCGCCGCCGCTCTGCGTCGGGGCAAGAGCCTGCTGGCGGCCGGGGTGCGGGCGGTGGAAGGCCGGTTCGACAAAGGAGACGCCGTGGTAATACGCGACGCCGAGGGGCGAGAACTGGGCCGTGGCCTCACTCGCTATGACGCCGCCAACGCCCAGAAGATCCTTGGCCTGCGCACTACGGCCATCGCCGCGGTTCTGGGTTATGAGGCTGGGCCGCTGATCCACGCCGACGACCTGGCCCTATGCCAGCGTGCGGCCAAGAGCGCCTGACCAAATTGCGCCAAGCCGCGACCGCCCCCCGCCGCTGTCCCGCGGGTCGCGCAAGAGCCGCGCGGCCTGGCCTGAGCCTGAGCACCCGCATGGCCGTCGGGCTGTATGGCGGCTCCTTCAATCCTGTTCATGCGGGCCACCTCCACGTGGCGCGAACAGCGCTCAGACGGCTTGGGCTGGACCGCGTCATCTGGCTGGTGTCGCCCCAGAATCCGCTGAAACCCAGCACCGGAACAGCCGATCTGGACGCCCGACTGGTCGAAACCCGACGCCTCGCCCAAGGACCGTCGATGATCATCTCCGACATCGAGCGGCGCATCGGCACGCGCTACACCCTTGATACGGTGCGTTGGCTCAAGGCGCGTTTTCCGGGGGTGCGGTTCGTGTGGATCATGGGGGCCGACAGCCTTGCCGACTTTCACCGCTGGCGGGGCTGGGCGGACCTGGCCAGGGAAGTTCCCATCATCGTGATCTCCCGCACCGGGGCGGCGACGCGCAGCCGCTTTTCTCCACTAGCGAGGCGTTTCGCGGGGTCTCGCTTGGCCCCTAGCGCCGCCAGAACCCTGGCCGCGCGCACGCCGCCAGCCTGGATCTATCTGCCGGCGCCGTTTCACGCGGTCTCCTCGACAGAGGTACGCGATTCGCGCCTGAACAAACTGACGGTTCGTGCTATAAGACGGATTGTATAACCCCGCTCCAGGAGCATCCTCTGACCCTTGATCCCGCGCCCAGCGCGCAAAGCGAGCCAAGCGCCGGCCCCAATCGCGACGAAGGCGAGGGCCGAACGCCTCTAGAAGAGATGATCCTGACCCGGCTGGACGACGACAAGGCCCAGGACATCGTCTTCATCAATCTCAAATACAAGAGCGCTTTCGCCGACGCCCTGATCATCGCATCGGGCCGCTCGCACCGGCACGTCGGCGCCATGGCCGATCACCTGCTACGGGCGCTGAAGGAGGGCGGGCACGGCCGGGCCAAGTTAGAGGGCCTGCCCGGTTGCGATTGGGTGCTGATCGACGCCGGCGACGTGATCGTCCACCTGTTTCGCCCCGAGGTCCGCAGCTTCTACAATATCGAAAAGATATGGTCGGTCGATTCCGGCCACCTCGGACCGGCTCACTGAATTACGGGACGTGAGGGTCACGGTTCTGTGCGTGGGGCGGCTGGGATCGACGCCGGAAGCACGCCTGGCCCTGGACTGGGCCACGCGCGCCACTTTGAGCGGCCGGCCGCACGGCCTGGGTCCGGTGGACATTCTTGAGGTCGAGGCGCGTAAGCCCGGCAAGGCCGCCGAGGCCGATGTCCTGCTGGACAAGATAGACGACGGCTGGCTGATCGCATGCGACGAACATGGCCAGGCTCAGAGTTCGCGCGAATTCGCCGCCATGATCGGGCGATTGCGCGACGACGGAGTGCGGCGTCTGGTGTTCGCCATCGGCGGAGCGGACGGACTGGACGGGCGCGTTCTGGGGGCGGCGCGCAGTCGCCTGGCTTTCGGTCCCCAGACCTGGCCCCACGCCCTGGTTCGCGCCATGCTGGCCGAACAGATATATCGCGCGGCGACCATCATGATGGGGTCGCCCTATCATCGGGACTGAACCCCGTTCACAGGCTCGGATTTTTATGGGAACGTCGAAGGTGAAAGCTTTGCGCCTCAATTTGGGCTCGGCTGAGCGTCATGGCATCGTGAATGCGTAGATATCTGTTGATCGGCGTTTCCGCCTTTGTCCTCGGCGCGGGATCGATGGCTTATGTCAGCCAGAGGGCGAGTGCGACACCGCAGCCCCACGCCCAAACCTATCATATGCTCGAACTGTTCGGGAACGTGCTGGATACCGTCGAGCGGCAGTATGTTTCCCCCGTCGACGACAAGAAGCTGATCGAGTCATCCCTCAAGGGCATGCTGACCTCTCTGGATCCGCACTCCGACTATCTGACCCCCGAAGACTATTCGGAGATGCAGGACCAGACTCGCGGCGAATATGGTGGCCTGGGCATCGAAATCACCAGCGACGACGGCGCGGTCAAGGTGATTTCACCCATCGACGGAACGCCGGCCTTTAAGGCGGGAATCAAGCCCGGAGACTATATCACCGCCGTCAACGGTCAGACCGTGCTGGGTCTCAGCGTCAATGACGCCGTGAAACAGATGCGGGGCAAGGTCGGCGAGGCGGTCACCCTGACCATCGCCCGAGAGAAGGTCGACCCGTTCGACGTCAAACTGGTTCGCGAGATCATAGCGCCAAAATCGGTGACCGCGCGGGCCGAGGGCGACTATGGTTACGTCAGGCTGGCCAGCTTCAATGAAAAAGCCACCGACGAGACCAAGGCCGCCATCGCCGACCTGCGGGCCAAGAACCCCAATCTTAAGGGCCTGGTGTTCGACCTGCGCAGCAATCCCGGCGGGCTACTCGACCAGGCGGTCGGGGTGGCAGACCTGTTCCTCAATGGCGGCGAAGTAGTCTCTCAACGCGGCCGCGACCTCCGCAGTATCGAGCGCTACAACGCCAAGGCCGGCGATAAGCTGGGCGGCTTGCCGGTGGTGGTGTTGATCAATAGCGGCACCGCGTCGGCCGCGGAAATCGTCGCCGGGGCCCTGCAGGATCGTCATCGTGCCCAGTTGGTCGGACTGACCAGCTTTGGCAAGGGTTCGGTCCAGACGGTGATCCCGCTGCGCGGTGGACTGGACGGGGCGGTAAAAGTTACAACCGCCCGCTATTTCACACCCTCGGGCCGCTCGATCCAGCGGACTGGAATTGAGCCGGATCTCGAGGTGGCGGAAAGCCGCGAGGAAGCCGCCCAGGTGGCCAACAAGGCCTTTCAGTTCAGCGAGGCCAGCTTCAAGAACGCCCTGACCGCCGATGAGGGCAAGTCACGCATCGCGCCCCATTCCCCGGCCGAGGCGCCACCCGCCGAGTTCGACGAAAAAAAGGGCGACTTTCAGCTCTCCCGGGCTCTCGACGTCTTAAAGCACGGCTCGGTGGAAGCCACGCCGAAGCTGCCAAAACCCACCGCAACCCTGGCACAGGCCGCGATTCTCAGGGCGGCGCACGGCGCGACGGCCAAGGCCAGACCCGCCACGCCGCCCGTCATCGACGCCAAGCCCAACTGACCGGGACCGAAACGAGACACGATGGGTTGCGTTTGAGCGATCATCCCGCCGCGGCGAGTTCTCCCCTCGACCTGACACGGTTCCGACCGAATGTCGGGATCATCCTGGCGCGGGGAGACGGCAAGGTGTGGTTGGGCCGGCGGGTCCAGACGCCAGGCCCGCGCAACTGGCAATTTCCGCAGGGTGGCGTTGACGAAGGCGAGGCGCTGTACGAAGCGGCGCTGCGTGAGCTTCAGGAAGAGACCGGCGCGACTTCGGTCAGTCTGCTGGGCCGCACTGACGACTGGATCGCCTATAGTTTTCCCGCCGGCTACCGTCGATCCAAGGCTGCCCGGGGCTGGCTAGGCCAAAAACAGATCTGGTTCGCCTTTCGCTTTCTAGGTGATGATTCCGAGTTCAATCTTAGCGCTCACGATCAGGTCGAGTTCGATCTCTGGCGCTGGGCGGGCATGGACGAGGCCCTGAACGGCGTCGCGGATTTCAAGATCCAGACCTATCGGCAGGTAGTCGAAATTTTCAGAGCCATGATCGTCGGTCCCACGGAACCACCAAGCCTAGGCGACGCTGCGAAATCATGACCGCGCCCATAGTGATGGTCCACGGCGCCTTTTGCGCCGGCTGGGCGTTCGACCGTTTTCGCCTGCCCTTCGAGGCGGCGGGCCATGGAGTGATCGCTCCGGACCTGCCCGGCCATGAGAGCGGCCCCGGCCGCCAAACGGTCGCGGGGCGGTCGATGAGTGACTACGCCCGGGCGGTACGACGCATAATCGACGAGCAGCCCAGCCCCCCGATCGTGATCGGCCACTCGATGGGCGGCTTAGTGGCGCAGATGGCGGCGACCCGGTCATCGGTGGCGGGGCTGATCCTGCTGGCGCCATCGTGCCCCTGGGGAATCAGCGGCAGCACCACCGAAGAGGCGATCTCGGCGGTCAGTCTCTATGCGCTAGGACCCTATTGGGCCTTGCCGGTGGACCCCGATTACACATCGGCCAAACGCTATCTGTTCGACCGGCTAGGACGGGCGGAACGCCGGGAGACTTTCGCGCGCCTGACGCCTGAGAGCGGCCGGGCGCTTTGGGAGACGCTGAACTGGTGGCTGGATCCCTTCGCCACCACCCACGTGGGAGCCGGCGCGATCCGCGCGCGCGTCCTGGCGATCGCCGGCGAGCTGGACGCCATTCACCCACCCGCAACCGTCCGCTCAATCTCCAGCCGCCTGGGCGGAGAGACCCAGGTATTCCCGGGCATGAGCCACTGGCTGGTGGGTGAACCGGGCTGGGAGCGAGTAGCGGCCGCCTGTCTCGAGTGGATCGAACAAAACCAGTCGGACGAAGCCGCCTGATCAGCCTGGGGTCTTGGTGACGCTATAGAGTAGGGTCGAGGTATCGGCGTTCTTCTGCGCTGGCGTTCCATCGGCCTTGCGCATGGTGGTGATCACCACCGCTTCGTTCTTGCCGTCGGCGGTGTGTTCCCAGGACCGGGTAGTGAATTCCTGGCCGGCGCTGACATTCTTGTCGTTGCGATACAGGGTCCAGCCATGGGTCAAAACCGCCCAGTTGTGGAGGGCGATGACCAGGGGCTTGGCGGGGGCTTCCGGGTCGATCGGATGCACCAGATCGACATGGCACTGGGTAGGGTTGAAACCCGGGGCCAGAACGGTGAACTGAAAGCCGGGCTGCTTCAGGACGAAATTATCGCCGGCTTTACGATAGCCGGCTGATTTGGCGATCTTGTCGAGATTGCCGCCGTTGGCCGCCGGCATGCAGACGTTTTCGAGCACGTTCATGACAGCAAGCGCGGTCGGATCGGTGGGCGCGGAAGGCGGCGGCGGTAGCGGCGGAGCTTCGGCGACGACGGGCGTCGGCGTGGATGGAGCCGGCGCCGGCGCCGGCGCCGCGGCCGGTTCGGGTGTGGCCGTCGGAGCAGCGCCCGTCGAGGTCGGAGCCGCAGGCGCGGCGGGGGGCTGAGTAGCCGGGGTTTGGGCGGCGGCAGGGTCGGGCGCCGGGGCGGGCATTTGTGCCTGCGCCACGGTGGCAAATCCAGCGATCGCGAGGAGGCTGACGAGAGCTAGGCGCATGGTTCCCTGTTTCCTTAACCGCCGGCCCCCGGCCGATTACGCCCGGACGGCCATCATTTGTTGCTTCTAACGAAGACCACCATCCCAGGCGATTGGATCGTTCAGAGGACTTCCTCGGCTTTTTCCGCCAGGATGGTCAGACCTTGAGGGGTCACGTCGGCGAAGCCGCCATGCACGTCGTAGACACGCTGGCCGCCGTCCACATGGACATGCACCCGGCCCTCCTTAAGGGTGGTCATGAACGGGGCGTGACCCGCCAGGACCCCAAAGTCGCCCTCGGACCCCGGCGCGTCCACCTGATTCACGTCGCCGCTGAACAGTTCCCTTTCCGGCGAGACCAGGGAGAAATGCAGCTTCTCGGCCATGCTCAGGATCCCAGGGCCATCTGTTCGGCCTTGGCTACCGCCTCGTCGATGCCGCCGACCATGCGAAAGGCGGTTTCGGGCAGGTGGTCATATTCGCCTTCGCAGACCGCCTTGAACGAGCGGATGGTCTCCTCCAGCGAGACAAATACGCCGGGCTGATTGGTGAACGCCTCCGCCACGTGCAGCGGTTGGGACAGGAACTGGCTGATCTTGCGGGCCCGCGCCACGGTGATCTTGTCCTCCTCCGACAGTTCGTCCATCCCTAGAATGGCGATGATATCCTTCAGCGCCTTATATTGCTGGAGAATTTCCTGAACCCGGCGGGCTGTCTTGTAGTGTTCCTCTCCGATCACCAGCGGATCGAGAATCCGCGAGGTGGAGTCCAGCGGGTCCACAGCCGGGAAGATGCCCAGGGCGGCGATGTCGCGGCTGAGCACGGTCTTGGCGTCGAGGTGGGCGAAGGAGGCGGCCGGCGCCGGGTCGGTCAGGTCGTCGGCAGGCACAAAGATCGCCTGCACCGAGGTGATCGAGCCCTTGTTGGTCGAGGTGATGCGCTCCTGCAGATTGCCCATCTCGGTGGCCAGAGTCGGCTGATAGCCCACGGCCGAGGGGATGCGGCCCAGCAGGGCGGACATTTCCGAACCGGCCTGGGTGAAGCGGAAGATGTTATCGATGAAGAGCAGCACGTCCTTGCCCTCTTCGTCGCGGAAATATTCTGCCTGGGCGAGGCCCGACAGGGCCACTCGGGCGCGGGCGCCCGGGGGTTCGTTCATCTGGCCGTAGACCAGGGCGCAGCGCGAGCCCTCGGTGGAGCCGTTGTTCTCCTTGGGGTCGACGTTCACCTTGGAGTCGATCATTTCGTAGTAGAGGTCGTTGCCCTCGCGAGTGCGCTCGCCGACGCCGGCCAGCACCGAATAGCCACCATAGGCCTTGGCGATATTGTTGATCAGTTCCTGCATGGTCACCGTCTTGCCGACTCCGGCGCCGCCGAACAGGCCGGTCTTGCCGCCCTTGGTGTAGGGGCAGAGCAGGTCGATGACCTTGATGCCGGTGACCAGGATCTCGGCCGAGGTGGTCTGGTCAGCGAACGACGGAGCCTCGCGGTGGATGCTGGCGCGGCGAGTGTGCGGGATCGGGCCGGCCTCGTCCACCGGCTCGCCGATGACGTTCATGATCCGGCCAAGGCACCCCGGGCCGACCGGCACGGTGATCGGACCGCCGGTGTCGACCACCGGGTGGCCGCGGGTCAGGCCCTCGGTGGTGTCCATGGAAATGGTGCGCACGGTGTTCTCGCCCAGGTGCTGAGCCACTTCCAGGACCAGGCGAAAGGTCTCGCCGGTCTTCTGGTCGGTGTTGGTGGTTTCCAGGGCGCTGAGGATCGCCGGCAGATGGCCGTCGAACTCGACGTCGACCACGGCGCCGATGATCTGGACGACGCGGCCGGTGGCGACGCCGGGCGGCATTTTGACTTCGGGGGCGGGGGCGGTATCGGTCATGGTCATGGTCATGGGTTAAGGTCTGCTTTCGCTTAGAGGGCCTCGGCGCCGGAGATGATTTCGATCAGCTCCTTGGTGATCTGCGCCTGGCGGGTACGGTTCATGATGAGTTTGTATTTGGCGATCATCTCGCCGGCGTTGCGGGTGGCGTTGTCCATGGCCGCCATCTGGGCGGCGAAGAATCCGGCCTGATTTTCCAGCATGGCGCTGAAAATCTGGGTGGTCAGATTGCGCGGCAGTAGGGCGGCGAGAATGGTTTCCTCGTCCGGCTCGTATTCGTACGCGGCGCCCTTGAGATCGATGGTCGGCGCGGCCCCGGCCACCTGAGCGGGGATCAGTTGCTGGCGCGTGGGAACCTGACTGACCACCGAAACGAAGCGGTTGTAGAACAGGGTGACGACATCGGTCTGGCCGGCTTCGAAACGGGCGGTGACGAGAGCGGAGATTTCCTGGGCCTTGGCCAGGGAGGGGACGCCCGCTTCGGGCTGATCGATGAAACGGTCGCCGAACAACCGTCTCAGCTGGTCGCGCGCCTTGCGGCCGACCGGCAGCACTGAGACCTGTCGTCCGGCCGCGATCTGGGCGGCGATATAGTCACGTGCCGCCCGCACGATCGAGGAGTTGAAGCCCCCCGCCAGACCCTTGTCGGAGGTGGCCACCACGATCAGCTCGCGGGCGGTCGATCCGGTGCCCACCAACATGCGTGGCGCGCCGTCACCCGAGACGCCGGCGGCCAGATTGGCGATCACCGCGGCCATGCGTGATGCATAGGGCCGGGCGCTTTCAGCCGCTTCGCGCGCCCGTCGAAGCTTTGCCGCGGCGACCATCTGCATCGCCTTGGTGATCTTCCGGGTCGCCGTGACGCTGGCGATACGGCTTTTTAGCTCCTTGATGCTGGCCATTCCGGCGAGGTTCTCCTAGTGGCCGGGGCTTAAGCGAAGGTGGCGGCGACGGAGGCGAGCACGGTCTTTAAGCGATCCTCGAGATCGGCGGAAAGCGCCTTGCTGACCCGGATGCCTTCGAGCACGCCGCCGGCGGCCTCGCCGCGCAGGCGATTGAGCAGTTCGTCCTGGAACTCCAGCACCTTGGCCACGGGCACCTTGTCGAGGAAGCCGCGGGTGCCGGCGTAGAGCACGCAGACCTGTTCCTCGGCTTGCAGCGGCGCGTATTGCGGTTGCTTCAGCAGCTCGGTCAGGCGCTCGCCCCGGGCCAACAGACGTTGAGTGGAAACGTCGAGGTCGGAGCCGAACTTGGCGAAAGCGGCCATTTCACGGTACTGGGCCAGCTCGCCCTTGAGCGGACCCACGGCGGTCTTCATGGCCTTGATCTGGGCGCTGGAGCCCACGCGCGACACCGACACGCCGACGTTCATGGCCGGGCGGATGCCCTGATAGAACAGGTCCGTTTCCAGGAAGATCTGGCCGTCGGTGATCGAAATCACATTGGTCGGGATATAGGCCGACACGTCGTTG